>NZ_JBVUBB010000003.1:0-437560 GCF_055791185.1 Bradyrhizobium ingae | reverse complement strand
CCCGATCGCCGGCCTTGACGCCTATCGTGACGTTTGGACGGCACAGATCGGCCAGATCGGTCGATGATCCGATCGCAGCATCAGGCCTCTCGACCTAAGTGATTGATTTTACTGGCGCGCTCGGAAGGATTCGAACCTCCGACCCTCGGAATCGAAATCCGATGCTCTATCCAGCTGAGCTACGAGCGCATCCTGCCCGGGACCGGGCGAGTTCCGTCAGGCTGGGACGCCCGATCGTTCGGATGCATTGGGATTAGCAGAGAGATTTGACGAGCAAAAGCCCTACTTGCTCGATCCGGGCAACTCGAACTGCGCTCACCAGGTCATGTTGAAGAGCCCGAAATGGGGCTGCTGCGCCACGCGCATCGGCCTGCCGAACGCCTGCTGGCCATAACCATAATAAGTCGGCTGCCCATAGTAGTAAGGCGGCGGAGCCCGCCTGGCGACCTTGCGCTTCGACTGGGCCGGCTTCTTGACCGACGCTGCATTCGGTTCCGTCGGCAACTGGGCGAAGGATTCACGGACCTGCGCCTTGGCGGAGATATCGCCGGCGGCCGCGGACACGTTCGTCTGGGCGGGCGGCTGCGGAGCAACGCTCGCCGTATTCAGCGGCGCGGTCGACGCAATCGTCGGCTGGCTGGTATCGAGCACCACGCGTTCCGGCAGCTTGCGATCCGAGCGAATCCGGATCAGCGGCGCTTCGTTGCTCGATGTCACGACGCTCTGGGCGTCCGGCCCTTCGGGCAGCGCGAAATTCACGACCAATAGCAGCGCAAGCAATGCGCCGCCGACGAACATAAAATACCGAAGGATGGGCATCTGGCAGCGCTCCACCCGCACAGCAGCACGCGGGCCCTTCGCCTTAACCGGCGATCCTTTAATTGGTTCCTGGACCACCCGTCCGGTTCAACGACAACGCGAACTTTTTTCGCGATCGACGGCGCGACGGTCACTTTTCCGCTACCGCGACAAATGACTTTCAAGCCCGTCGCGCTGCGGCGAGCGAGCACTTGGCCTGACTGGCATTTACGTTAACAAAGCCGATTTGCACATGCGCAAACGTCTTGCGGCTTTTCATGTTCACGGTCTCGGCGAGCACGCGTCGGCGGTCGGTGAGATGGCTGCCGTCGCGGCGGGTGAAGGAGCAGAGGATCTCGAGGTCCTTCACGGCGTAGTCGTTGTCATTTCGCAGCGTGAAGGTGACCAGCGCCCGCGATCCAAGCCCGCCGCGGCGCCAAGTTTGCGACGAAATCCGCAAGCGGTCGAGCCCGGCCGGCACTGATGCCTCGGTTGCTACGGCTGCCGGTGGCACAGACTGCGCAGGCTCGGGCTGGACGTTTGCCAACTCGATCGCGTCGCTCTCATTGCCTTCGGAAGCGGACATCAGCCCCCAGGCGCCGGCACCGACCAACACCGCGGCTGCAAGCCACAATGGGCTTCTTCGCCTCGCTGAGAAAGCCGGCCTCAGCAACGCACCGAGTTTGACGAAACCGTTGAGATCGACGCGATAGAGCCCTGCGAGCATGGATGCGTCACCAGATATGCGACGACGCGCGTCTCGCGCGTTCCGTCCCCATCCCTAACCTGCGAGACAGAATTGGGTTCCCGCAGGCAACCGAATCTCGGGTAACAGGAATGCGCAAGTGGCGATCGGCCGAGGGGATCGCTAACATGACCGCAACGCCGCAAAGCCCGACGGGAGGAATGAATGCCTGTAGTCACCTGGGACCACGTCCATCTGCGCAGCCCCGATCCGGAGGCGACGGCGGCCTGGCTGCGGGACGTGCTGGGTGGCGAAATCGTACGCGGCCCGGCCCGCATCGACGTCAAGCTCGGCGGCGCCAACATCTTCATTGCTCCGCTCGAGCCCGGCAAGCCCATAAACCCGCCCCCGCCCCATCCCCATCAGGGTCTCGACCATTTCGGCGTCACGGTGAAGGACATCGACGCCGTCGCCGCCGAGATGAAGGCGAAGGGCGTTGAGTTCACGCGCGAACCCACGACGATCCGGCCCGGCGTTCGCGTCTGCTTCATCCGCGGCCCCGAGGGTATTTCCGTCGAGCTTCTTGAGCGCGACAAGAAATACACCTGAGCCTGCGACACGCGGCATCGACCGATCCATCCGGTGCAGCTCCGCCGAGCGCGCCGGATCGGACGCTGTCATGTCATGCTGCCCGGCATGAAGCAGCGGATCGTGACACCCATGTAGCCGTAGATCGGCCATACCATGGTGCGCCCGACCCGGTTCGGCTCCGAAATCACGGCCTCTTCAGGGACGTCAACCCACACCAGTTCCTGGTCCTGGCCGTGGATCATGAAACCATAGCGCGGCACGCGGACACGGTAGTGCCCATCCTTGCTTTCCCAGTCGGAATCCGAGATCGCCGACCCGTCGGCGTCGGAGCAGCACGGCCCCCTGCCGCTGCGCAAGCCGTCAAACCATGCCTTCAATTCGGCATTGGTATTGACGAATTGGCCGCGGTCGCGCGCGTACCCGAAGGGAGCTGCAAGTACCACCAGGAGCATGGCGCAACCGAACTTCGCCGCGCGTCGCCAGCGCGTTGAACGGCCGATCTGCCCATGCGTCGGTTCATAACAGTCTGCTTCACAACTGACATTGTCTACACGCGCATTGTATAGACGCGGCTCATCGCCGCCGGAATTGATCCAGTTGGTCACGTTCGTCTTGCTCCAGCACCCCGCGGCCGGTGCAACTAGGGTTTATGCATTTTGCGGGCCAGCTTGATTCGCTTCACAAGACCTCGCGGCACTATGAGGCCGTCATACCCCTGTCATGCGCAAGTCGGGACAACTACGGCTTGGCGCCCAGCCAGCGGGCGAACTGCCGCGTTGCACGAGCGATGGCGCTTTGGCATAAACATCAGACTGGCGCGCCAAGGGGCGAAGGCAGCCGGCCACGGGACGTCATGAAGAACGGTCTTTATTCGATTCACGTGACGCTGCTCGATGGACGCGTCGGCAAGGGCAGCGGCGTGATCCTGTTTCGCGACGGCCAGATTCTCGGCGGCGATGCCTACCTCTATTACACCGGCAGCTACACGGTGAAGGACAGCACCTTCAAGGGCGAGGTGCTGGTGCAGCGGCACACCTCGCCGCGCGGCGACGACAATCCCCTGTTCGGCGGTCCGGCGCCGGTCGGCATCGGCGTCAGCGGCACCTTCACCGATGCAGGCGCGGAGATGACGGGAACCGCGCTCGTCGGCAAGGCGAGCCTGATCTTCGGTGCCACGCTGCGCAAGCTCGCAGACATCGATTAGAGCATCCGGACCCGAGGGCCGCGTCAGCGCAAAGTGCGGAGCGGTTTTCCCTCGCGATGAACGCGGAACGCGTTTGCGCGGAGATCATGCTCGAACAATAACCCAAAGCGCGATGACGATTTGTCCCAATCTCATCGCGCTTTGGCGACGTGCTATTCCGCGGCCTGCTCCAACGGAGCGACGCGCGGCAGGATCATCTGGATTCGCGTGCCGCCGCCCTGCTCGGAGTCGAGATCGAGCCGCCCGCCCAGCCGGTTGGTGACGATGCTGTAGACGATGTGCAGGCCGAGGCCGGTGCCGCCCTGGTCGCGTCGCGTCGTGAAGAACGGATCGAAGGCACGGCGGCGGACATCGAGAGACATGCCGCAGCCATTGTCGGAGAAGATGATCTCGACATTGTCCTTGCCGGATTCGCGCACCTGGATGTCGATGAGGCCCGGCCGCCCGTCCGGGAAGGCGTGCGCGACGGAATTGAGGAACAGGTTGGTCAGCACCTGGCCGTACGGGCCGGGATAGCTGTTCATGATGAGGTTGGGCTGGCACTCGACGTTGAGTGTCAGGTTATGCTTGCGCAGGCCCGGCCGCAGGCTCAGCACCACCTGCTCGGTGAGGTCGGCGAGGTCGAAGGTGCGCTGATCCGAATAGTTGCGGTCGGCGGCCACCTGCTTGAACGACTGGATCAGTTCGGCCGCACGATTGAGATTGGCGACGAGTTGCGATGACGCATCGCGGCTGGTGTTGAGGTAGTCGTTGAGCGTCGAGCGGCGTAACCCGCCGCGCTCGACCTCGGCCGAGAACACCGCCGTCTTGCGCTCCAGCGCAGACGCCACTGTCAGGCTGATGCCGACGGGATTGTTGACCTCATGCGCGACGCCGGCAACCAGCCGCCCGAGGGCCGCGAGCTTCTCCGCCTCGATCAGCGAGGCCTGGGTCTCGCGAAGATTGCGCAGTGCAGTCTCGGCGGCCTCCTTGGCCTTGCGCATTTCCTGCTCGCCGCGCTTGCGCTCGCCGATGTCGAGCGCGACGGTGACGATCCGCTCGATCTCGCCGTCGGCATCGAGCAGCGGCAGCTTGTTGACCAGCCACTGCCGCATGTTGCCGGAGGAATCCTGGTACTCTTCCTCGTAGAAGCCGAGACCCTTGCGGAACTTCAGCACCCGCTTGTCGTTCTCGTCGGTCTTCTCCGCGCCGTAGCGCGACATCAGATCGGCGGTGGTACGACCAAGGGCGTCACCCGGCTCGATGCCGAAGATGCCGGCCATGTAGCGGTTCATCAGCACGTAACGAAGGTCGCGGTCCTTGACGTTGATGACGGCGGGCACGGTGTCGATGACCTGCTGCAACAGCCGCCGGCCTTCGGCGATGGCGTCTTCCGCGCGCTTCTGGTCGGTGATGTCGCGCAGCGTACCCTCGTAGCGAACGATCCTGCTCTCCTCGTCCCGCACGCCGGTCGCGCTGTCGGACAGCCACAGGATGTTGCCGCTGCGCTGGCGCACCTGGTACTCGAACTCCCGCACCATGCCGTCGCGCTCCATCAGCCGCTGATACTCCTCGCGCGCCTCGGGATGGACGTAGATGGTGTGGGCGATGTCGTTGATGCTGTCGATAAGGTGCTGTGGGCTGTCATAGCCCATCATCCGCGCCAGCGCCGGATTGGCGTTGAGGAGATCGCCGGCCGGCGTGGTGACGTAAATACCATCGACCGAGCCCTCGAACAGCTTGCGGTAGCTTTCTTCCGCGAGACGCTGCTCGGTGAGCGCGCGGACCGCGGCTTCGCGCGCGGTGTCGGCCTCCTCCAGGGCGCGGCGGAACACCTCCGCAGCGCGCGCGATGTCGCCGATCTCGTTGTCGAGCTCAGCGGACGGGATGGACGTGTTCTTCTCGCCTGCCGCAAGGGCACGGATCGAGCGCGCAATCTGCGCCAGTGGGCGCACCGTCCGGCGCACCACGAACCCGGCCGCAATGATGCCGATCAGCACGCCGATGGTGCCGAGCACGATGCTCTGCCACCTCGCCTCCGCCAGCGTCCGGGCGAAATCCCGCGACAGCACATGGCCGCGCCGGGCGCTGACCTCGCGCAGCAACTCGGTGACGCGCCCGATCAACCGTCCCTCGGTGCCCAGCACTTCGCTATCGATATCGGCGATCTGACGTTCGCGGACCGCGACGGCGATGATGGCTTCGGAATAGTTGTTGACGGCCGATCTCAGCCTGGCGTCGGCGATGGTCAAGGTCCGCATGCCTTGCGCCGCCTGCTCGGCGGCCGACGGGTTGCGAGCCAGCAAGCCGAGTGCGATCCGGCTCTGCGCCTCCGACAGCCGGGACGCGAGCTCCCGATCGTCGGTTTCGGCAACGGCCCTGTCGAACGCCTCGCGCAGCGGCGGCAGGCCGGCGAGCAACTGGGCGCGGCGATCGATCAGGGTCGAGATCCGCTCCAGCCCGCTGCGATACGTCGCCAGGCGCTCGGTGACCCCGTCGATCATGTCCTGCTGCTCGGGAGCGAGCTCGATACGGGTCTTCTTCAGGATGTCGCTCAGCGTCGAGGCAGCTTCCCCGACCTGCTTGAACTGGATGCCGGCGCCGGGGTCGGTGACGAAATCACGCGCGGCGAGCCGCAATTCGTTCATGCGGCGGTCGATATCTTCGGCAAGGTCGCCAACGCTTTGCAGCCGCTGGAGCTCGGCGAAGGTCGAATCGATGTGGCGGATCGCGATCACGCTCGCCGTCGAGGTGACGATGATCACGGCCAGCACCAGGATGAAGCTGCCGAATGTCAGTTGACCGATCGAGAGCGAAAACGCTCGCTTTGGGTGCGAATTCGGCGTCAGTTCGGAGGGCATTTGGTCAGGACCGGACTCCATACGGTCCCAATATACGACGTATTCTACCCCCGGGGGAACATGCCTCGGCCGGCCGGCGGGCCCGGTTTTTACGATACCTTAGCCATTCGCGCGGCGCTTCCCGGGATGGTCATGGCGGCAACGCCGATGACGACCGAGGCGAGCCCGATCCAGGCCGTCCTGCTCAGGCTTTCGCCGAGAAACGCCACGCTGATGGCGACGCCGATCGGCACGCGCAAGTACGCCTGCGCGGTGGTGCCGACCGAGCCGAGGGTCTGGATCAGGCGGAAATAGATCACGAAAGCCGCCGCAGTCGAAAATACGGCGAGCGCCAGCAGCGCAAGTACGGAACCTGGCGAGGGCGACAGCGTCCAGGGCTGCTCGATGGCGAGCGAAGCAGGGATCAGGACCGCGGCGCCCGCGAGCAGCGAGCCCGCGGCAGGCGCCATCGGATCGAGTCCCCTGAAGCCGCGGCTGAAGATGGCCGCGCAGGCGTAGCAAAGCGTTGCCGCGACGATTGCAGCTTCCGCGGCGAGGCCGCGGCCGATGTCGTGGAATGCATCAACACCGACGATCAGGCAGATTCCAGCCATCCCGGCGACGACGCCGAACAGTTTTCGCGCCGTGGTGACTTCATGCCGGGTCACCAGGGCCGTGAACAGAAAGGTGAAAATCGGCGCGGCGGAGTTGAGGATCGTGGCGAGCGCCGCATCGACATAGCGCTCGCCCCAGGCGATCAGCGTCCAGGGGACCACGCTATTGAGGCAGGCCTGGAAGGCGAAGCGGTGCCAGGTCGCAAGATCAGTCGGCATGGCGATGCCCCGCAGCCGCATGACCATCAGCAGCAGCGTGCCTGCGATCGCGGTGCGCGCCGCGGTCAGCGTGATCGGCGCAATCGTCGCAACGCCGAGCTTGATGAAGGTGTAGGAGCCGCCCCAGAGCGCCGCAAGCAGCAGCAGCAATGCGAGCTCGAAGGTGATCGTCGATTGTCGCTGTGAAGCGTCCATGGCGTGTTCCGTCCCGGTATCGGACGGAACCTATCGCGCAGCCGGGTCCCGATATTTCGCTGCGTATCGAACTATGTCAGCCGACGGCGCCGACCTCGAATACCTCGCCATCATAGCCGGCCTCGCGGGGGATGCGGAGCTGGCGGCCGCTCTCGGTCTTGGTCATCACCGGCATCACCGTGACGATCGACATCTCCCGGGCGTGGGCGAGCGCGGACTGCACGGTCGATTGCTTGGCCAGCCGGATCAGGTTGCGCGTGGTCGGGAACGGCAGCTTGAAACGGCCGCTCTCACCACCCTCCACCGCTTCCCGCGGCGATATCCAGATCGAGTCCGTCGATTCCCGGCCATCATGCGCACCGAGCTGGTCGGGCGGCGCGGCGGCGAGGAAGAACCAGGTGTCGAAGCGCTTCGGCATCCCCTCCGGCGTGATCCAGTGCGCGTAAGGGACAAGCATGTCGAGCGCGAGTTGAAGGCCGTTGTCGGAGAGGATGCTGAGGAAGCTGATCCTGTGCTCGTTGAGCGCGACACGGTGAGCGTCTGCGACAGCGCCGGCACGTTTGGCGTCAACCGGCGCGGAGGAGCCTTTCTCCCGCGCCAGCAAGATGCCGCTCTCTTCAAACGTCTCGCGGATCGCCGCGATCCTGAAGCCGAGATCAGCTTCCGAGAGCCCCTCGCCGCCGGCGTACAGCACAGGCCGGGCGATGATCTCCTTGTCGCCGGCATCGACACTGCCGCCGGGAAACACCAGCGCGCCCGAGTTGAACTCGATCTGATGATGGCGAACCATCATGAAGACCTCGAACTCCTTGGCACCATCACGCAGCAGGAGGATCGTCGAAGCCGGGCGTGATGCTGATGTCTCAGGCATTCAATTAACCTGCGGCGCTGGATTGCGGGCCGAGATTGGCGCGCTTGTCCACGCGGGCGACGCGCGACAGGAGATAGTCGACTTCTGCCTTCGCCGCAGGCGTGATGGTCGCACCCGGCTTGCGCTGGGCGCTGGAGGCGATGATGCCCCGCTTCTGCAGCACGTGCTTGCGCACGGCAAGGCCCGCGCCCGGCTGCTGCTCGTAGCGGATCAACGGCAGATGGGCGTCGAACAGGTCGTGTGCAGCGTCTCGCTTGCCGGCCTTGGAGAGGTTCACGACGTCGATCAGAAGCTCGGGGAAGGCGTAGCCGGTCATCGCGCCGTCGGCGCCGCGCTCCATTTCGAAATCCAGAAAGAGCCCACCATTGCCGCAGAGGATCGACAGCGGACGGAGCGAGCCGTCCTTCTGGAAGTTGCGCAGCGTCGAGATTTTCTCCAGGCCCGGCCAGTCCTCGTGCTTGAGCATCACGCAGTTCGGATTGTCCGTGACGATCCTGCGGATCACCGCGGGGGTGAATACGACCGACAGCGTCAGCGGATAATCCTGCAACACCCAGGGCACATCCGGGCCGATCGCTTCGGCCGCCTGCTTGAAATAGCCAACGATCTGATCGTCGGTGCGCAAGGACGGCGGCGGGGCGATCATCACGCCGGCGGCGCCTGCCTCCATCGAGGCCTTTGCGAGCGAGCGCATGGTGGCAAAGCCCGGAGCGGAGACGCCGACGATCACCTGCAACTTCTTGGCGCGTTTGACGAAGCGCACCGCCACCTGCTCGGCCTCGGCAGCATCGAGCTTCGGCGCCTCACCGAGGATGCCCAGCACGGTGACGCCGTCGCATCCGACCTCCTCGTAGAAATCGGTGAGGCGGTCGATCGAGCGCTCGTCGATCCGGCCGTCGTCGTGGAACGGCGTCGGCGCGATTGCGAAGGTGCCCTTGGCGTCGGCAGTAAGTTTCATGAGTCCCGTATCCCCTTTTCGTCATTCCGTGGCGATGCGCAGCATCGAACCCGGAATCGCGACGTTCCACAATACGCAATTGCGTATTGGGGTTCACGCTTCGCGTGCCCCGGAACGACAACATCAGCCTAAAACCTCCGCGCCGACTTCCTGATCTCGTCCTCGGAGAAGAAGATCTCCTTGGCGTGATCGACGATGTCCTGGGCGTTCCAGCCCGTGTGCGGCGGTTTCCAGCCTTCCATCTCCATCATCCGCATTTCGCGCACGCCGCGGGGCCCGGACACGCCCAGCACCTTGCCGGTCTGATCGCCCGACAAATCGCTGACCATGTATAGCACGGCCGGCGCAATGCCGTCCGGCCCGAGCGCCGCACCGGGGTTCTCCTTGTAGCGGGGCAGGTCTGCCGTCATGCGGGTCAGCGCGCCCGGTGCCAGCGTCCAGATCCGGATGTTGTACTTGCGGCCCTCGATCGCCAGCACGTTGGACAGGCCCCAGATGCCACCCTTGGCCGCCCCGTAATTGGTCTGGCCGAAATTGCCGATCAGGCCCGAGGTCGAGGAGGTGTTGACGATGACGCCGCCGCCGTTATCCCGCATCCAGCGAAATACCGGCAATGTGCAACAGAAGGTACCCTTCAGATGTACCTTGATCACCTTGTCCCAGTCGGCTTCCGCAGCCTTGGCAAAGGTCTGGTCGCGTAAAATGCCGGCATTGTTCACCAGAATGTCGGCGCGACCAAAGTGCTTGATGGCGTCGTCGAACACGGACTGGCCACCTTCCATGGTGGAGATGTCAGCGCCGTTGGCGACCGCGCGGCCGCCTTCGGCCTTGATCGCGTCGACCACCTGCTGCGCCATCGAGGTGTCGGCACCGGAGCCGTCGCGGGGACCACCGAGGTCGTTGACGACGACCGCCGCACCTTCCCGCGCGAACAGTTTTGCATAGGCCTCACCGAGCCCGCCGCCCGCGCCGGTGATCAGCGCAACCTTGCCCTCGAGCAGTCCCATGATGGCTTCTCCCTGTTTTTTGTTCTCGTGTCCCGGACGCGATGCAGCGTGAAACGCTGCGTCGCAGAGCCGGGACCTACTCTTGGCCGTCGCTGACTGGGCCCCCGGCTCTGCAGCGCACCGCTCGCGCGCTGCGCTGCGTCCGGGGCGCGAGAGCTACCCCAGCACCGTCCTGCCGTTCTTGATCACGGTGACACCGCGCGACTTCACCTTGGCTTCGAACGAGATCACGTCACCGTCCTTCCACATCTCCATGGTCACGGTCTCGCCGGGATAGACGGGTGATGAGAACCGCGCGATGTGCTGCCGGAAGGCTGAAGGATCATAGTCGGCATAGGTCTGGAGCACGCCGCGACAGGTGATGCCGTAGGTGCACATGCCATGCAGGATCGGGCGCGGGAAGCCGGCCTTCTTCGCAAACTCGGGGTCGCTGTGCAGCGGATTGCGGTCGCCGCAGAGCCGATAGACCAGCGCCTGATCGGGACGCGTCGTGATCTCGATCGTCCGATCGGGTGCGCGCGACGGGATCTTGTGCGGATCGGGCTGCGTCAGGTTCGGTCCGCCAAAGCCGCCGTCGCCGCGTGCAAAGCGCGAGGCGACCAGCGTCGCCAGCTTCTCGCCCTTCTCATTCTTCAGCACGGTCTGGTGGCTGATCACCACACCCTTGTCCTTGCCCTTGTCGTAGACCTCGCGCACCGAAGAGTCCGCGATGATGTGGGCGGCGCAGGGCAACGGTTGGTGGAAGGTGATGTCGCGCTCACCGTCGACCACCATGACGCGGTTCAGATTCATCTCGCCGGGACCCGAGCCCCAAGCGGCAACGGAAGCAAATGTCGGCACCACCTTGAGCGGCCGCGGCGTCAGCGCGCCCTCGTTGACGAAGGCGAGCTCCCTCTCGTCCATGGGATCGGCGCCGAGCCCGATGCCATAGGCGTACAGCATCACCTCGCGGTCGGTGTAGGCGTATTTCTGGCCGAGGTTTTTGAGGTTCTTTAGCTCTTCATATCTCGCGGACATTTTTTCTGGTTTCCTCCCGAGCATCTATCCGCGAGCAGCGGCGTTCATCGATGTGCCCTCTCCCCTTGCGGGAGAGGGCTACGAAGCTACTCGCAACAAACTCATTTGGGTGAGGGGTTGGCTCCGCAGTGAAAGTTTCTCTGTGGAGAGAGACCCCTCATCCGGCGCTTCGCGCCACCTTCTCCCGGGGAGAAGGAAGAAAGCAACTAGATGGGCGTGAAGAACGGCAATGGCGCACCGTCGGTGGACTTCCACACCACCTTCACCTTCTGGCCGATCTTCAGCGTCGTCAGGTCGCAATCGACGAAATTGGTCTGCAGCGATGGGCCCTCCTTCAGCGTGACGTAGCCGATCGCATAGGGGCCGGTCGGGGATTTCCGCATCAGGCTGTAGGTGTAGATGGTACCCTCACCCGAACTCTCCTCCCACACCGTCCTGTCGGAGAAGCAGAATGGGCAGATCGCACGCGGGAAGTAGTGCGCTTCGCCGCAGGCCGTGCAGCGCTTGATCATGAACTTGCCTTGGCGAGCCGCTTCCCAGAACGGCGCAGTCTCGGCGTTCGTGACGGGTGTCGGATACTTCTTTGCGTCTGCCATCACACGCGCTCCAGAATGGCCGTCGAGGCGGCGTGGCGGACGCCGAGCAGTCCGCCGGTGCCGTGAGCGATGGCGAGATCGCAGTTCGGAACCTGCACCTTCGGATGTGCCTCGCCGCGCAATTGCCTGACGGCCTCGATGATCTTGGTCATGCCGCCGCGGTTCACGGGATGATTGCTGCAGAGACCGCCACCATCGGTATTGAACGGCAGCTTGCCGACCCCCGAGATCAGGTTGCCGTCGGCGACGAATTTTCCGCCCTCGCCCTTCTTGCAGAAGCCGAGGTCCTCGAGCTGCATCAGCACCGTGATCGTGAAGCTGTCGTAGATCGAGGCGTATTTGATGTCCTTGGGCGTGATGCCGGCTTCCTCGAAAGCGCGCGGTCCGGACCACACGCCGGCGGAGTAAGTGAGGTCGAGATCCTTGCCGCCCCGTGGGCCCTTCATCGCTTCGCCATGACCGATCAGACGCACAAGCGGTTTCTTCAGGCTCTTCGCAATCTCCGGCGTCGTCACGATCAGCGCGCCGCCGCCATCGGAGACGACGCAGCAATCCATGCGATGCAGGGGATCGGAGATCATCGGCGAGTTCAAGACGTCCTCGACGGTGACGACGTCCTTGAGCATCGCATGCGGGTTGTACTGCGCATGATGGGAGGCTGCGACCTTGATCCAGGCGAGCTGCTCGCTGGTGGTGCCATAGTCGTGCATATGGCGCATGGCACACATGCCATAGGCATTATGGGTGGTCGCGCCGTACGCTGACTCGAAATCAAGTTCGGCGCCGGCCGCCCGCGGCGGCATCGGACCGGTGCGGGGCTTGCCCGCGAGCGTGATCAGCGCGATCGAGCATTTTCCCGCGGCGATCGCTTCTGCGGCATGACCGAGATGGATGATGTAGGAACAACCACCAGTCTCGGTGGAATCCACATGGCGCAGCTTCCTGGTGTTCAGGCCGAGATAATCGACCATCGGCCAGGCGCCGCCGGGCGCATCGCCCGCGCAGAAATAGCCGTCGACGTCATCCTTGCTGAGCCCGGCATCCTCGATCGCACCCTTGGCGACCTCCGCATGGAGCTGCGCGGTGGATTTATCCGGCGCATGCCGGGTCGGGTGTTCATAGATCCCGGCAATGTAAGCCTTGCCCTTGATGGTCAAGTCGAGTCTCCGCTGGCGTTTCTTCTTGCTCCGTTTTTCTGACGCGCTGCGGCGGCCTTGGCAAGCGCGGAAATATTCCGTCACGCGAGAGGTAGCGGGCGGGCGCAAGTGCGGCGCTTGATCCGTCATCCTGAGGCGCGAACCATGCGGCGCAACGCGCCGGATGGAGAGCCCCGAAGGATGATCACGTGCAGGGAACGTTGCGGGGTGAGCCAATTCGGCGATCAAGCCGTGCTCGGCCTTGCGCGATAGCGAAACACGGTCAGACCGGCCAAGATCAGACCGAACGCAAGAAAAGCGGCGCCCGCCTTCACTCCGAAGCCGTCCTGAAATTGGCGTTCGGCCGCATCGTCCACGATGAGAGGTCGAGCATCCGGCCTACCAGCGAGATACCGGATCTTCGTCTGCCTGACCGTCTGGACGCCGTTACGCGTGATCTGCCGCCAGAACGCCGGGCTGATATGGGTCGGCCCGTAGCTCTGCTGTTGTCCGCTCCTGTCGGTCCACGCCAGGGTGACGAGATATCTCGGAGCCTCGCCGGCTTTGTTCACTTCACCGTAGGCCCGCGTGAGATCGGCGGTGACCTCGTCGCCATGATCGAGGATCTCCTTCAACGTACTTTGCTCGGCATAGGAGTTCACAAGCATGTAGCCGCCGAATGGAAGCATCACGGCAGTTAGCAGCGCGAGGATGTAAGGAAAGGGACGCCTTGACCCTGCGGCGATTGTGGCGCTCCTGGGCCCGCTTCGACGCGCCGACCATGCCTGCCATCCGATCACGAGCACCAAGAGAGCAGCGCAAATACCCGCCCCCGCCAGCATGAACCCGGACAGGGATCGGATATGGCTCAAGTGGTCATCCAGGTCCTCGATGACCACCGGAAGAGATGCATCGTCGTCAACGGCTTGAATGGGAATCGTCAGAAGCCTGAGTTGATTTCCAACCGTTACGCGCGCCGCATAGGCCGCGCTGACCGCGATACCCTTACGCTCGCGTTGAACGCCATCCCTTCCGGTCCATCGCAATCCGATCGACAATTTTTCGTCGACATAGCGGGGCCAACCTTCGTCAAACACGAACGGAAATCTCGACGATACGACTTCGGCCGAAGTGATGTTCCCCGTGGTGGCATACCCATCACGCATGACGCGCTCGATTGCATGCTGATTCCAGTACAGCCCCACCACCCCCATCAAGCCCACGGTCAAACAAACAATCAAGAAACCGCGCAATGACATCGATCACCGCCCCGCATCCATCAACCAGCGTCGCGCGACCGCCTGATCCGGCGGGCACTACCATCACAAGTTGGTCATAGCGATTTGCTACAACCTTTGTCAAATTGGCGAAAACCGTTTCGAGGTTGAGCAGGCCCCGCATCGCCGTCACCATTGCGCAAAGCAAATGCTTCGCGGCGCGGCCTAGCGTTGTCTTCTGCCGAGGTCTCGCAGAGATGGTGGGCACGGCGCTTTGCGCCTTTGCCCACTCTACGGCTGATGCATTCGGGGCACGACTGCCCTACTCCGCCGCAATCTGCCTCGGCGCCGGCGGCGGGTTCGCGAGGTCGGCGGCGAGTTGGGCGTAGCGGGCCTTCGCGGCCTGCACCGCTTTGTCCTTCACCGGGCCGTAGCCGCGGATGCTATCGGGGAGTGACAACAGCTCCACTGCCGTGTCGTGCGTGATCGGCGACAACAGGCCTAGCACGGTGGCGACGTCCTTCTCGTAGCCGTTGATCAGGTCGCGCTCGAGCTTGCGGTCAGCGCTGTAGCCGAAAATGTCCAGCGGGGTGCCGCGCAGGAAGCGGAATTTCGCCAGCCAGCGGAACACGCCCAGCATCCACGGGCCGAAGGCACGCTTCTTCGGACGGCCCTGTGCATCGACTCCATTGCTGAGGATCGGCGGCGCGAGGTTGAAGCTGAACTTGAAATCGCCTTCGAACTGATCGCGGAGTTGCTGCTCGAACCGGCCGTCGGTGAAGAGCCGCGCGACCTCGTACTCGTCCTTGTAGGCGAGCAGTTTTGCGTAGTTGATCGCGACCGCGCGCGGCAGCCCGTCGCCATAGCCGCCCTTGACCGCGACGTCGCGGACCTGGTCGACCAGCTTGCGATAGCGCTTTGCCAGGCGGCCGTTCTGGTAGGCGGTGAGATGCTTGGCGCGATGTTCGATGATCTCATCCAGCGCCATCACCTCCAGGCTCTTCGGTGCGACCACCTCGTCCTGGCCCTTCAGCAAATCGGCGAGCCGCTTGGGATCGGCCGCCGCAAGGCGGCCAAGACGGAAGGCTTCCTTGTTCATCTTGATCGAGACGCCGTTGACCTCGATGGCCTGCTCGATCGCCTCCGCGCCGACCGGCAGGAGCCCCTTCTGATAAGCGTAACCCATCATCATCATGTTGGTGGCGATGGCATCGCCCAGGAGCTGCTCGGCGGGCTTGGTGAAGTCGAAGAAGGCGGAGTCCTTGTGGAGCGCGGTTTCCAGTACCGCATTCAGCTTGCGGGTCTGGAAGTTGAAGTCGCGATTGAGGATGAAATCGGCGGTGGGAATGACATGGCTGTTGATGATGCCGCGGGTGCGGCTGCTATCGCAGAGCGAGATCGTGTCCTTGGCGACCGCGACGACCTCGTCCGCGGCCAGCACGAGATCGGCCGTGCCGGTGACGATGCGCGAGCATGTCACCTCCGCCGGATGATCCGACAGGCGGACGTGGCTGAGCACCGCCCCGCCCTTTTGCGCGAGGCCCGACATGTCGAGGATCATCGAGGCCTTGCCTTCGATATGGGCGGCCATGCCGAGCAGCGCACCGATCGTGAGCACGCCGGTGCCGCCGACGCCACCGACTGCGATGTTGTAGGGCTTGTCCAACGCCGGGCGCGACGCTGGCTCCGGCAGCTCGCCGATCTCAGCAAGCTCCGCCGGTGCGCGATGGCGCGGCGCACCGCCGTCGATGGTGACGAAGGACGGGCAGAAGCCCTTCAGGCATGAGTAGTCCTTGTTGCAGGACGACTGGTTGATGGTGCGCTTGCGGCCGAACTCGGTTTCCAGCGGCTCGACCGAGATGCAGTTCGACTGCACCGAGCAATCGCCGCAGCCCTCGCAAACCGCTGGGTTGATCATCACGCGGCGCGGCGGATCCTCCATCAGGCCGCGCTTGCGGCGGCGGCGCTTCTCCGCCGCGCAGGTCTGCACGAAGACGATCGCGGACGTGCCCTTGTACTCCCGGCACATCTTCATGACGTTGTCGAGCTCGTCGCGATGATGCTTCTTCACACCGGGCGCGATGGTATTTGCCGGGTACGCGTCGGGATTTTCGGAGACCAGGTAGATCTCGCTGATGCCCTCGGCGTGAAGCTGGGCCATGATCTTCTGCGGCGAGAGATCGCCGTCGTGGCGCTGGCCGCCGGTCATGGCCACCGCATCGTTGTAGAGGATCTTGTAGGTGATGTTGGCCTTGGAGGCGATCGCCTGGCGGATGGCGAGAACTCCCGAGTGGAAATAGGTGCCGTCGCCAAGGTTCGCAAAAATGTGGTTCTCGTTGGTGAAGGGCGCGATGCCGACCCACGGCACGCCCTCGCCGCCCATATGCGTGAACGTCTCGGTCGAGCGGTCCATCCACAGCGCCATGAAGTGGCAGCCGATGCCGGCCAGCGCGCGGCTTCCTTCGGGGACCTTGGTCGAGGTGTTGTGGGGACAGCCGGAGCAGAAGTAAGGGGTTCGGGAGACCGGCGCGGTGGCCTGCATCTGGCTCGCCTGGCGGCCGTTGAACCAGTCGGCCTTGGCACGGAGCATCTCGGCGATTTCGGGGTTGAGATTAAGTCGAAGCAGCCGTTCGGTGATCGAGCTTGCAAGCGAGGCGACGCTGAGCTCGGCGGCGAAGGTGAGGAAGCGCTTGTCGTGGTCGTCCATCTTGCCGACGATGCGCGGACGGACGTCGTCGCGCCAGTTGAACAGCTCCTGCTTGACCTGGTTCTCGACGATCTCGCGGCGTTCCTCGACGATGAAGATCTCCTCGAGACCGACTGCGAACTGCCGTACGCCCTCGGGCTCCAGCGGCCAGGGCATACCGATCTTGTAGAGGCGAAGGCCGATCTTGGCGGCAACATCCTCGGTGACGCCGAGTTCGCGCAGCGCCTGGCGCACGTCCTCATAGCTCTTGCCCGACGCCATGATGCCATAGCGGGCGTTCGGGCTATCCATCGTGACGCGGTTGACTTTGTTGGCGCGTGCAAAGGCGATCGCCGCATAGCCCTTGTAGTCCTGGAGGCGCCGGTCCTGCTCGAAGCGGTCGTCGGGCCAGCGCAGGTTGAGGCCACCGGGCGGCAGCTCGAAATCGCTGGGGATGATGAAAGGCTTCATCTCGTCGGTGAGATCGATCTCGGCGGTGGTCTCCACCGTCTCCGTGATCACCTTCATGCCGACCCAGCAGCCCGAGTAGCGCGACATCGCGATACCCAGCAGCCCCATCTCGATCATCTCGTGGATGCTGGATGGATAGAGATACGGCATCAGCGCCGAGATGAAGGCATGGTCGGACTGATGCGGGACGGTCGAGGACTTTGCCCCGTGGTCATCGCCGGCAAGGCAGAGCACGCCGCCGTGCTTGGCCGAGCCCGCGGCATTGCCGTGGCGGAACACGTCGCCGCAGCGATCGACACCGGGGCCCTTGCCGTACCAGATGCCGACCACGCCGTCGTACTTGGCGCCGGGCGAGAGGTTGAGCTGCTGCGAGCCCCAGATCGCGGTCGCAGCAAGGTCCTCGTTCACGCCGGGCTGGAACTTGATGTTGTACTGCTCGAGATGCTTGCGGGCGGCGAAGAGCTGCTGGTCGTAGCCGCCGAGCGGCGATCCGCGGTAGCCTGAGACGAAGCCCGCGGTGTTCAACCCTGCGGCGCGGTCTCGGCGGATCTGGGCCATCGGCAGGCGGACCAGCGCCTGAATTCCCGTGGTGAAGACGTGTCCGGTGGATTGGGTGTATTTCTGATCGAGACTGATCGGACCCTGGTTGATACCCATTTTTTGTCCTCTTCGCCCTCTTAAGTCTTTGGCGTGCCCGTTGTTTTTAGCTAGGGCGCCCCGGGTGTCCGCGCCACTCTATGTCGGATTTTTAAGCCTCTGCACCACAATTCTGGACCGGAGCCGGCCTCCGGCGAAAATCGCAATTTCGTGGCGGCAAGCCTGCCCGCCTTTTCAATTTGTGTCAGCATACCCGGGCGACGCGAAACGACGTAACGTGTCTATAATGCGTGCCTTGGCGGTTGGTCGCAGGGGGAGGCCGGGAATGCGGACGATTCTGGCGTCTCTGGTGTCGGGGCTCACATTGTGCAGTGCGGTTGCAGCAACTGCCGGCGAGCCGTCGCCGGAGGCGATCGCTCACGGCAAGGCGCTGGTGGAAGCCGGCGACTGCGCAAGCTGCCACACCGCAGATCCCGCGAAACCGTTCGCGGGCGGCAGGCGCATCGATACGCCCTTTGGCGGGATCTATGCACCGAACCTGACACCGGATCGCGACACCGGGATCGGGGGCTGGACGGACGCCGAGTTCACCCGCGCGCTACGTTTCGGCATTGCACCGGACGGCTCCCGTTACTATCCCGCGTTCCCCTACCCCTACTTCACCAGAATGACCAAGGACGACACGCTGTCGATCCGCGCATATCTTTCGACGCAGGCGCCGATTGCGAACCGCGTCAAGCCGCCTGAGTTGCGCTGGCCGTTTGGCGATCGATCCCTGATGCGCGCCTGGAACTGGCTGTTCTTCAAGCCCGGCCTGTTCGAGCCTGACCAGCTCAAGACCGCGGCCTGGAATCGCGGCGGATATCTCGTCACGGGCCTCGGCCATTGCGGCGCCTGCCACACACCCAAGAACTATTTTGGTGCCGACAAGCGCGAGCTGGCGTTTTCGGGCAGCGAGGTGGCGGGATGGTTCGCGCCAAGGCTCGACAGCGCCGCGCGAAGCGGGCTGAAATCGTGGAGCGTCGACGACATCGCCGAATATCTGCAAAGCGGTCGCAACGCCAAGAGCCATGCCGATGGGCTGATGGCCGAGGTCATCGTCAACTCGACCTCGAAGATGAGCGATGCAGATGTGCACGCGATGGCGATCTATCTGAAGGGACTGCCGCCGGGACCGAACGAGCCCGCGGCGACGCCGCCATCGGAAGCCGAGATGAAGGCGGGCCAGGCGGTCTATGCGAAGTTCTGCATTGCCTGCCATGAAGCCGATGGCTCCGGTGCGCCGCGCATCTACCCGCCGCTGCCCGCCAATGCGCTGCTGCAATCGGACAATCCGTCCTCCACGCTCCGCGTCATTCTCGATGGCGCCCACACCGTGACGACGCCGCGTGCCCCCAACACCGGCGAGATGCCGGGCTATGCCAGGCAATTGTCGGACGAGCAGATCGCAGCGGTGACGAACTACATCCGCAACTCCTGGGGCAACGCCGCTCCGCTGGTCACAGCAACGCAGGTCGGGAAGGCGCGGACGAAGGACTAGCCCCAACGCCGTCATTGCGAGGAGCGCAGCGACGAAGCAATCCAGACTATCCCCGCGGACGAATCTCTGGATTGCTTCGCTCGCAATGACGACGTGGATAGAGTGAGACAATGTAAGCTCTACTTCTTCTCATCGCCCGTGAACACGAACTTCGGCATCTCCCATTTGTAGCGGACGGCGAGCAATCGGAAGCTGATGCCGAGCACGAAGGTGAGAATCGTCCAGAGCTCGTCGTTGATCTTCAGCCCGAACGCGGTGGCGTAGAACAGGCCCGTCACCACCGAGACGCTGGCGTAGAGCTCGGAGCGAAACAAGAGCGGCACGTCGTTGCAGAGGATGTCGCGCAAGACGCCGCCGGCGCAGCCCGTCACCATCCCGGAGACGATCACGATGGGCAGCGAGGCATCCATCTGCCAGGCGACGTCGCAGCCCGTCATGGTGAAGACCACAAGACCGATCGCGTCGAGCACGATGAAGGCCAGCTTGAGCCGATGCACGAGGCGCGCGATCAGAATCGTGATGAACGCCGCCCCGCCGCTCAGCGCGAGGTAGACGGGGTTTTGCACCCAGGCGAGCGGATAATGGCCGAGGAAGAGATCGCGCAGCGTGCCGCCGCCGAGCGCGGTGATGCAGCCAAGGAAGCAGACGCCAAGCCAGTCCATGCTGCGCCGGCCGGCTGCGAGCGCCGCCGACATCCCCTGTGCCGCGACCGCGACCAAGGAGAGGAAGTTCAGCACGCTGTCGCTCGGTGGCAGGCTCCACATCGGATGTCATCCCGTTTCGAAAGCGGAACTTACGTTTCCAGTTCCATAAGGTTCCCGATTCCTGCGCGCGCCACAACATGCGACGAAAGCATGAGATCCGCCGGAACCGAACTTCGCATCCCCGGGTTGTCCGGTCAGTCAATTCGAGGAGATCAAGCGATGGCCGATGACCGTTTTCCGAATGACCCCTATCGCCCCATCGGCGAGGATGAGTATCTTCGCGCCGCGCGACGGGATGCCGACCTCCAGGCGGACCCCGAACTTGGCGAAGGCCCCGCTTCCAGCGGCAAGATCGCACTGTTTGCGGTCGCGATCGCGCTGGTGCTTGGCGCGGTGTTCTACGGCCTGAATAACACCAGCGTGAACCAGGCCTCGACCGAGCCGCCGGCGAAGACAGCGCAGACGACACCGGCAAATCCGGCCGCGCCTCCCGGCATGCGCGACGTGACGCCGAAGAGCAATACTGCGCCGGGCGTGACCACGGGTGCGGCACCGAGCCAGCCGGCTCCGCCAGCCCCGTCTCCGGCGACGCCGTCTGACGCCGGCAAGGCGCAGTAACACTGCCGAAACACGAAAGCGGCGGGACGGTAACGTCTCGCCGCTTTTGTCGTGCGTCAGCCAAACAGCTTGTTCAACTCGCCACCGGAATAACCGGAGGCGAGCTCGGTGAACGTGCCCTTCTCCGCCATCTCTTTCGCCGCGCGCATGAAGCCGCCCCAGGCGGCGCGGGCAAGCGAGCCGCCGACGCTGATCCGGCGCACGCCGAGATCGGCGGCCTCCCGCAGCGACAGGCCGGAGGCGCCGATCAGGAGATTGAACGGCCTCGGATGCACCGCCTTCACGACGGCAGCGATGTCTTCGCGCGTCTTCAGGCCCGGCGCATAGAGACAATCGGCGCCCGCATCGGCGTAAGCCGTCAGCCGGTCGATGACGAGCTTGAGGTCGCTCACGCCCCATAAGTAAGCCTCGCAGCGACCGACGAGCAGCGTGCCGCTATCGCCGATCGCCTTGCGCGCCGCCCTGATGCGCTCGACCGCGAGCGCGCGATCATAGAGCGGCTTGTCCTTGTCGCCGGTGGAATCCTCGATCGAGAGCCCGGCAACGCCGGTGCGGACGCCACGTTCGACGTTTTCCGCGACCTTGTCCGGCTCGACCGCGAAGCCGCCCTCGAAATCCGCATTCACGGGGATGTCGACCGCCGAGCACAATGCTGCCAGATGCTGACAGACATCGTCCACGGTGACGCGGTTGTCGGCACGCCCGATGGTCCAGGCAAAGCCGGCGCTCGATGAGGCGATCGCCTTGAAGCCGAGTTGCTGCAAGGCCTTGGCACTGCCGACGTCGAACGGATTGGGCAGGATGAAGCAGCCGCTCTCGTGCATCTTCCGAAATGTCGCGCGCTTGTCCGCGGTCGTGACCTGCATGTTTTCTCTCCCTGAAGTTAGCCGCGCAGACATAGGGATGCACCAGGGACGGCGCTAGTGCGCATCGTGCACGGCGCGGCTGTCCTTCGGCGCTTGCTCACGATCGGTCATGCCGTAGTCGCGGACGACGCTGGCAATGCGCAGGCGATAATCGGCAAAGAAGCTTCCACGGCCTTTGGCCTGCGCGCGGCGATGCTCCATCGTCTTGCGCCAGGTCTCCACAGCCGCCTCATCGCGCCAGAACGATACGGACAGCACCTTGCCCTTCTCGGTCAGGCTCTCGAAGCGCTCGACCGAGATGAAGCCGTCGATGGTCTGGAGGATCGGCTTCAGATCGGCCGCGAGATCGAAATAATGCTGCCGGTGCTCCGGCTTCGGCCAGACCTCGAAGATCACGGCGATCATGGGCGCCTCCCTTGTTCGGTTCGCGCCTACAGTACCACCTTGCGCAAAAACGTCCGCTCCTCGCCGAGAATAAACCTGTTCTCCTCGGCGAAGTGGAAGTTCGCCATTCCCTCGACATCCTGGCGCAGCCGCGCGCGATAGGCCTCGTAGGCAGCCAGACTTTCGAACGAGATCAGCGCAAAGGCGATGTTGTTGGTTCCCTCATGCGGCATGAAGTAGCCGATCAGATCGCCACCGCATTTCGGGATGATGGTGAGCCAGCGTTTCGAATATTCCTCGAACTGCGCACGCTTGAAGGGATCGAGCTGGTAGCGGATGAAGACGGTGAAGGACATGGTGGTTCTCCTTTTTACCGTCATGCGAGCGCAGCGAAGCAATCCAGACCGTCGCCACGGAAACAGTCTGGATTGCTTCGCTGCGCTCGCGATGACGAGTCTTGTGGCAGCACACTACGCCCTTGCCCGACCACAATGCTTCGGCTATCATCGAAGCATGAAAGCAGGACCTGACATCGCCATGGTCGCTTCGCTGGTCGGCGACCCCGCCCGCGCCAATATGCTGACAGCGCTGATGAACGGCCGCGCGCTCACTGCAAGCGAGCTTGCACAGGAGGCCGGGATCACGCCGCAGACCGCGAGCTCGCATCTTGCAAAGCTCGAGGCCGGCGGGCTGATCGAGCCGGAGAAGCAGGGCCGGCACCGCTACTACCGCTTGAGCGATCCCGATGTCGCCGGCGTGCTGGAGGCGCTGCAGGGCCTTGCCGCCCGCGCCGGCCACATGCGCGTGCGCACCGGGCCGAAGGATCCGGCGCTGCGGCGGGCGCGGATCTGTTACGACCATCTTGCCGGCGATCTCGGCGTGCAGATGCTCGATTCCTTACGTGAGCGGCGCCTGGTGAAGCAGAAGAAGCAGGACATCGAGCTCACGGCCGAGGGCGAACGCTTCCTCGCAAAGCATTTGCAGATCTCGCCCGACATGCTCACCCATCCGCGCCGGCCGGTCTGCAAGGCGTGCCTCGATTGGAGCGAACGGCGGCATCATCTCGCCGGCACGCTGGGTGCGGCCATGATGATGCGTTTCACCGAATTGAAATGGGCAGCGCGCGACACCACGCCCGGCAGCCGCGTGGTGAATTTCACCCGCACCGGCGAGAAGCAGTTTGCCGCGCTGTTCGGCGACGGGCACGAGTAATCTTCCACATGGGCCGTCCCGCAATTCGCGCGCTGCCGTCCCAGCTGCCAGCGCTCTCCTTGTCGCTTCAAGCAGCATGAACAGCGATGTTCATGCCGCATTCAGGTCACGATTGCCAATTTGGATCGCGCCGCTTCGGCATGTCGCCAAAATTTAACATGCCGAATCGTGCCTTTTGATTCATTGTGCGCCGCAAGCGCGTGACCCAACGATCAGAGAAGGAATCTCATATGAAATATCTCTTTGCCGCCGTCATGCTCGCCAGCACGGTCGTCGGTTTCAGTGAGGTGGCCAGCGCAGCCGGCGGCTGCGGCCCCGGCTGGTATCGCGGCCCCTATGGCGGGTGTCGCCGTGCGGCCGTTGTGGTTGCGCCGGCGCCGGTCGTGGTGGCCCCGGTCGTCGTCGCTCGCCCGCGCGTCTGCCCGTGGGGCTTCCGCTGGTGGGCTGGCCGCTGCCGGCCGGTCTGATCATTTCTTGCTTTGCAGGATGGCCGCGGCACTTGCCGCGGCCATTTCTTTTTGAACGCCTGCCGTTCTCGTGGGCACAAAAAAGGGGATCGCACTGCGATCCCCTTTTCTGTTTCGACTGGCAGCTTGCAGCGCGCCTTACCAGTGGCGCCAGTGGCGACGGTGCCAGCGATGCCGCCAGCCCCAGTGACGATGACGCCAGCCCCAGTGCCGGCGGCGCCAGCCCCAATGGCGGTGATGGTGCCAGCCCCAGTGATGACCGCCGTGCCAACGCACCTGCTCAGGTTTGAGCTGGCCGGCCTCCTCACTGCTGGTCACTGCCGGACGGACCTCGGGATTGCCACGCGGCAGGTTGGCCGGGCCATCGATGGGTTGAGGCGCCAGCGGCGCGGCTTGCGCGGCCGCCGTCAATGCAGCGGCACCGGCCGCAACACCGAATGCGAGTTTCAAAAAATGCCGGCGCTCCATGATGTCTTCCTCTTCAATCAGCGTTGAATGATGCACGGGAAGTTTCGCGCCGAGGAAATGAACTCAGGCTGAACCTTGCGTTCAGGTAGGTTGCGTGAAGCTGACACGCACCGCGCGCAGCCAGGATGGCACAACGGCCGTCATACTTTGTTCAAGGAAGTGGCGAACACTCCGAACGACACGGGGTACCTGGGGTCGTCCTGCATGGATCAAGTCCATCAGACCAGAGGAGACAGCCATGGCAACACAGGTGAAGCCGGTTCCCGAAGGATATCACACCGTCACCCCCTATCTCATCGTCGACGGCGCCGAGAAAATCATCCGCTTTATGAAGGACGCCTTCGGTGCCCAGCCATTGTTCGAGCCGATGATGCGTTCCGACGGCAAGGTCATGCATGCGGAGTTCAAAATCGGAAGTTCCATTGTGATGATTGCCGACGCCTCGGAGCGGGCACAGGCAACGTCCACGATGCTGTATCTGTACGTCCCCAACGTCGATGCGGTCTATCAGAAGGCAATCAAGGCCGGCGGCACGTCACTGATGGAGCCCGCCGACCAATTCTATGGCGACCGTAGCGGCGGCGTGAAGGATCAGGCCGGCAACCACTGGCACATCGGCACCCACATCGAGGACGTATCGCCGGCTGAGCTGAAGAAGCGCGCCGCGGAATTCATGAAGCGGCAGCATAAGGCGGCGTAAGCAGCCGCCGGCTTTCCAGGGCGGACCAGCAAAGCATGATCCGTCAGTAAGGCTGCGATAGAGGGGCGGGTTATGCCTCGCTAACCCGCCCCACGCACTCCGATGGTCTCGAACAGGAGTGCCGCGGCTGAGCGCAAATTCGGTATGCGCAAGATCGCCCTCGCCCCAGCAGCCGCCGCCGAGGCGAGGTCTGCTTGAGCTCAGCTGCCCTCGAACTTGAACGACACGTTGAGTTTGGCGCGATAGGCCTCGATCTTGCCCTTCGCGTCGAGCTGCATATCGAGTTTGACGACCTCGGCGACGCGAAGGTCCCTCAGAGATTTTGCGGCCTGCTCGACCGCATTGCTGGCGGCCTTTTCCCAGGAGTCGGTGCTGGTACCGATCAGTTCGATGACCTTGTAGATGCTCTCAGGCATGTCGTTCTCCCGTTCGGTATGAAGCAGGAAGCAGGTGCTCCCTGCCGCGTTCGAACCTAGCACGGGATCGCCGGCGAAAGGACGCGCATGTCGCAGGGCTGGCAGGCCCAGGCCGCTTGGCGGTGTTGTGGGTTCGCTATCGAGCGCGCGCCACAGCGGCGGCGCCTTGAACCGCTAGCCCGTATTCCTGACGGCTTCAGCCAGCATGGCGTAGAGCTGGCGCTTGCTGAATTCCTTGGGCTGCTTGTCTGGTATCTTCCGCGACACCTTCTTGGCTGCCGTCTGGACGCAGGCAACCAACACCGCCGGCTCCTGCTTGCGGACCGACCTGATCTGGGGTTTTGCAGTGGGCGGCTTGTGGCCACGCTTCAGGCCCAAGCGGGTCAGCATGCCGCAGACGGCGTTACGGCTACACCCGAGACGGCGCGCGATCTGCGCGGCACTCTGTCCCTGGACCCAGAGTTTCTTGAGCAGCGCTACGTCTTTCGCATCCCAACTCATGAAAGACATTGTACGCCACTGCCATCCATTTTTCTAGTCTTCGTCCGGTTCGCGCACGACCGCCGGTTCGTCGTCGTCCTCTTCCTCTTCTTCCTCCTCGTCCTCGTCTTCGTCATCAGGGTCTCGGGGCGGCATCGTGCTGCCCTCGATCACAAAGCGACGCCAATCCATCAGGCCGGTGGAAGTTACTTCGGAGATGTTCTGCTTCATGGTGTTGCTCCTCTGGCTTGGAGCTTGAGAGCGCCGGTGGTTAACGTGCCGGCGACCGTGGGGTCGACTGATCGTCGATGCAGGCTCGTCACTTCGGCCGCATCCAGCCACCGCAGCTTATATCCGATCTTTCGCAGCAGGTCTTTCGATCCTCGTCCCGGAGAGACGGCGCCTTGCGCTTCGTTGGCTCGCCCTGCAGCCTTGGCAATAATCTCTCTCGCCATGTCGGAACGCCGGCCCTTCATCCGTCCTATGCCCAGACAGCACGGAGACACCGCATGACCAACCTCACCCTCACGACCTTCGACTGGGTTCCAGAACTGCCGCGGGGCTATGTGCGCGACTTCCGGGTGCGCTGGGCCCTGGAAGAGGCCGGCCTGCCCTACCGTGTCGCCAGCGTGCCGTTCAGCGATCGGAATGCCGAGCATTTCGCCCACCAGCCGTTCGGCCAGGTGCCTTGGCTGACCGACGGCGACCTCTCGATCTTCGAGAGCGGCGCGATCCTGCTGCATCTGGGCGGACTGAGTGAGGCGCTGATGCCATCCGATCCGCGCGGCCGCAGCGATGCGACCGAATGGGTGTTCGCCGCGCTCAATTCGGTGGAGATGGCGAGCCTGCCCTGGGCAATCCTGAAGTTCACCGGCAATGCCGATGGCACGCCGGCATGGAAATTTCTGGACGACTTCCTCAAGCTCCGCCTCAAGCACATGGAGCCGGTGCTGGCCGGACGGCAATGGCTGGCAGGCAGCTTCTCCGTCGCCGACATCTTGATGTCGGACGTGCTGCGCCTCGTCGATCGTTTCGACGGGCTCGCGAACAGCCCGGCCTGCCGCGCCTACGTCACTCGCGCCACGGGCCGCCCGGCGTTTGCAAAAGCCCACGCCGACCAGATGGCGCATTTCGCGAAGGCAGACCAAGACCGTAAGGCGGGTTAGCTAGCGGTCCGCAGCGCGCTCAACCTTCACCTCTCCCCATCGGGGAGAGGTGCACCGACCTCGCGGCAACGTCTCCGCCTCACATCAGCTTCACCGGTGCATCGTGGACCATGCGAAGATCGATCCGGCTGATCAACTCCGTCCGGAGCGCCTCGGCGGCGCCGATGGCACCCTCAGTCTGCCGCAACGTGCTGACGTTCGATCCGAGCGACACGATCCCGCCGAGCACCAAGGCAATCGATCCGAGCGCTGCGACCTGACCGGATCCGATCAGGCCGAGTATCGTGACGAGCAGCAATCCAGCACCGCCGGCGATCGCGATCTTGGAGACCAAAATGAACTTCCGGCATCGTTCGGCGATCTCGGCCAGCGCCTCGATCCGCGCTTCGATGTCTGAAATCTCGTCGGTCGGTTCGTCTTCGGTCATCGGGTTCAGGGATCGAGTCCGTAAGGTGGATTAGCGCAGCGTAATCCACCTACACTTTGACACGCGGTCGGTTCAGCCGGTGGGTTACGCTTCACTAACCCATCGCTTCCCCCTCACAACGGCAAATTGTCGTGCTTCTTCGCCGGCATCTCGACTTTCTTGTCCTTCAGCATCGCCAGCGCCCGCGCGATCCGGCGCCGCGTCGAGTGCGGCATGATGACGTCGTCGATATAGCCGCGCTCGGCGGCGATGAAGGGTGACAGGAAGCGGTCCTCGTATTCCTTGGTGCGGGCGGCGATCTTATCGGGGTCGCCGATGTCGCTGCGGAAGATGATCTCGACTGCGCCCTTGGCGCCCATCACGGCGATCTGGGCGGTCGGCCAGGCGTAGTTCATGTCGGCGCCGATCTCCTTGGACGCCATGACGTCGAAGGCGCCGCCATAGGCCTTGCGGGTGATGATCGTCACCAGCGGCACGGTGCACTGCGAGTATGCGAACAGCAGCTTTGCGCCGTGCTTGATCAGGCCGCCATATTCCTGCGCGGTGCCCGGCAGGAAGCCGGGCACGTCGACGAAGGTGACGATCGGGATGTTGAAGGCATCGCAGAAGCGGACGAAGCGCGCGGCCTTCCGCGAAGCATCGCTGTCGAGGACGCCGGCAAGCACCATCGGTTGGTTGGCGACGAAGCCGACGGTGCGGCCCGCGACGCGGCCAAAGCCCGTGATGATGTTCTTGGCGAAGGCTTCCGAGATCTCGAAGAAGTCGCCCTCGTCCACGACCTTCAGCACCAGTTCCTTCATGTCGTAGGGCTTGTTCGGATTGTCGGGGATCAGTGTGTCCAGCGACATGTCGATGCGCTCGATGGAATCGAAGCTCGGCCATTCCGGCACGCCGTCGCTGTTGTTCGAGGGCAGGAAGTCGATCAGGCGGCGCATCTGCAGGATCGCCTCGACGTCGTTCTCGAACGCGCCGTCGGAGATCGAGGAGCGCGTGGTGTGCACGGAGGCGCCGCCGAGTTCTTCGGCGGTGACGACCTCGTTGGTCACGGTCTTCACCACATCGGGACCGGTGACGAACATGTAGCTGGTGTTCTTCACCATGAAGATGAAGTCGGTCATCGCCGGCGAATAGACGTCGCCGCCGGCGCAGGGGCCCATGATGACGGAGATCTGCGGGATCACGCCGGAAGCGATGACGTTGCGGCGGAAGACGTAGGAATAGCCCGCGAGCGCCGCGACCCCCTCCTGGATGCGCGCCCCGCCCGCGTCATAGAGGCCGATGATCGGCGCCCTCGCCTTCATCGCCATGTCCTGAAGCTTTGTGATCTTCAGCGCGTGCGTCTCCGACAGCGAGCCGCCGAACACGGTGAAATCCTTGGCGAACACGAAGGTCTTGCGGCCGTTGACAGTACCCCAGCCGGTGACGACGCCATCGCCCGGCACCTTGCTCTTCTCCATACCGAACTCGATCGAGCGGTGCTCGACGAACATGTCGAACTCCTCGAACGATCCCTTGTCGAGCAAGAGCTCGATGCGCTCGCGCGCGGTCAGCTTGCCGCGGGCGTGCTGCGCCTCGATGCGCTTCTCCCCGCCGCCGAGCTTGGCACCGGCGCGACGTTCTTCAAGGGCGTCCAGGATATGTTTCATTTGCTCCCGCCGTTCTCAAGGTGCGATTGGCTGCGGGTTCTAACACGGCATTTTGCGCGCCGGAAAGCCGCTTTGCGCATGCCCGCCGCGCCCGGACGGGTTAAAAAGCCCAAGGAATTACAGGGGCCTATACCAGGAGGCTGAGATGGACGATGCAGTCACGGCAACCGGCGAGGTGACCGGCGGCGTCAAGATCCTGCTCCGGCTCGAGGGGCTGACGCTGTTTGCGGGCATGGTGCTGCTCTACGCGGTCTGGGGCGGGTCGTGGCTGGTCTTCGCCCTGCTCATCCTGGCGCCGGATCTGAGCTTTTTGGCCTACCTCGCCGACAGCCGGTCGGGTGCGATCATCTACAATGCCGCGCACAGCTACATGATCCCGGTGGCGCTGCTCACCGCGGGTTTTGCGCTGGAATGGCCACTCCTGCTCTCAATCGCCATGATCTGGCTCGCCCATATCGGCATCGACCGGGCGCTGGGTTACGGACTGAAATATCAGGCTGGCTTCGGCTTCACCCATCTGGGGCGCATCGGACGCATGGGGAAAGCGTGAGTGGCTGGCTTCGGCCGTGCGTTTCCGGACGATTTGAGGCTCTGGCCGGATTGACCGATCCGGCCGATTCAGGCTTGTTTCGATCAACGATCAGCGCCGATGGGTTCGCGTGAGCTTTCAGTCGGTACGGCGGCGGTCAGTTCGCTCGATTGATTTCTTCTGTTTGATTGACCCCGCTCACAGGCATCATGGATGTCCGCCACGGTCGTATCCCTGCCGCCCCAAACCGGTGACGAAACCGTCGATTTCCTGCGGCGCATGGCCAGCATGGTCTCGGGCCGCAACGGCGAGATGCTGATGCGCGCCGCCGCAACGATCGAAACGCTGTCGCAGCGGGCAATGTCGACCGAGCAGCTCTATCGCCGACAGCTCGAAACGAGCGCACGCAACGCCGAGCTGCGCGAGGTCGCCGAGGTCACCTCTGACGGCCTGCTGCGGGAGGTCGAGGCGCTGCGCGCACAGCTTGCGGAGATCACCGCGACCAGCGCGACCGAGCGCACGCAGTTCGAGGCGGAGCGCGCGCGGATGCTGACGCTGATGCAGAACGCCGAGGCCCATGTCTCCGATGTGACCGCCGAGCTCGAGGCTTTACGAAAATCCGTCGATGCCTTCAACGAGACTGCGGTCGCGGTGCCGATCGCGATGCTACGCCTCGCCCGCTCGCAGTTCGACATCCTGTCGGATGGCTTTGCCAGGAACGGCGACGTGATCTCGCGCGCCATCAGCGAGATCGGCGGCTGCGCGATCGACCAGGCTCTCGCGGCGAAGAAGACGGCTGATTCCTAGGGCGCGGGACTAGGTTTGACTGCTGCTACAAGGTCCCGTATGCGGCGCTTGCGCCGAACAGCCGATTGGTGGCCTGGCGATGCTAGTCGAGCGGCGCGAGGCGCGCCAGCACCGCCACGTTAGATTGCGCCGATATCGGCAAGGCAGGCTTGCGTCAACATCATGCGATCGGCGATGTGGCGCGGCTCGCGGCAATCCATGTTGAGCGCGAACACGGTGCGCGCGTCGCCCTTCTCGGCCCAGCCGACCATCCAGCCGAGCGAGCCCTGCTCTTTGCCGGTCAATCCCGACTTGGCACGGATGACGGAGGAGCCGACTTGCGTCACGGGCAGGATGTCGCAGACCAGATCCTGGCTGCGTTTCGAGATCGGCAGCGCGCGGCGCCGCAGCCGATCGACGAAGTCGATCTGGTCCATGGGATCGATGCGCAGGTTTCCGGTCAGCCAGAATTGGTCGATGCCGCCGCCGATGTCGCGATTGCCATATTCGAAGAGGTCGACATATTTTTGCATGCGCTCCTGGCCGATGCGCCGCGCGATCTCCTGATAGACCGGCACCGCGCTGGCCGCGATGGCGCTGCGCAGCGTGTGATCCCTGTTCCAGGCCTCGATGTCGCGCTTCACGCCGTCCCATGGGAAGACGTCCTTGTCGGGGTCCTGCACCGCGCCCGTTTCGAGTGCGATCAGCGAGTTCGGAATCTTGAAGGTCGAGGCCGGCAGCCGCGGCTCGGCGGAACGCTCCTTGTCGCTCAGGATGATCATGTAGTCGTCGACCTTGTAGCCGACGAAGGTGCCGGCCGTGCCGGCATCCGCAAAGCGCTTCGCGATACTGTCGCGGACTTCGCTGAGCGGCGGCGCAACGTTGGCGAACGCGCGCGACGGCAAGATGGCGCTGGCTGCGAGAAGGCCGAGAGTGGAGCGACGGTTCAGCAAGGCGGTATCCGTTCAATGATCAGGAGCGACAGTGCAGCCGGTTTCGTGGTGAAACGATGACAGCGCTTTGGCGCGGTTCAGCGCACCCGGCCCGACAGCCGCAGCACGAACACCAGCACCTCGGCGACGGCCTTGTACAGATCGGGCGGGATTTCGTCACCGAGTTCGACCTTGGACAACGCGCCGGCCAGCACCTCGTTCTCTTCGATCGGGATGTCGTGGGCCTTTGCCAGTTCCACGATTTTGTCGCCGATCGTGCCCTTGCCCTTGGCGACGACCCGCGGCGCTCCGCTGCCCTTCTCGTAGTGGAGGGCAATGGCGAGCTTGCTCTCGAGCTTGCTCTCTTGGCTCATGTCGCGCGATCCAGAAAGTGTCCGGCGCGGGCCGGTTGAGGCTGCGGCGGCGTGCCGTCGCGGATCACGATGTCGCCAGGCTTGAGATCGGCTTCGGCCAGCGCCTGGCTGAGCTCGCCGGCGCCGTCGCGCAATTGCTGTGCCGTGGCGGGACGTTCCGCCCACATCCGCACAAAGGTCTTGTCGCCGTTGAGCGTGATCAGCGCATGCACGGGACCGGCCGGCTCGACGTTGAGCGAGAACCGCGCGCGCCAGGCTTTCTTGGCGGGATCGGACTCGCTGCCGCCGCCGTCACGCGAGATCTCGAACTGCGCCATCGCGGTGCCCTGCGGAGTGGCGAAGGGAATTTCGAACGCCCATTGCGGCACGGACGGATCGACACGATGGCCGCCGGCATCGACGCGGTCCGGGAGAGAGGCGACCTGCAGCAGCGTCTGCCGCGCGATCGCGGCGTCGGTGTCGTCGAGCAACCGGTGCACGGTCTGGCTCAGCGGTGCATCTGATGCGAGCGAGGCCGTTGCGATCGCTTGCGGGGACGGCAGCGCACCGCGGAATGGCGGCGGCGCGGTGGCGGCGCGCGGTATCGTATCGAGGCTATGGGCCTCTTGCACCGCGGCTTTGGGTGTCGCGAATGCGGTGCCCATCGCATGCGGCAACTCCTGCACGGCTTCCTGCAGCAGGCTCAACGCGACGCCCGCGGACACGGCGCGCGGCAGCGCGCCTTCGGTCATGGTCTCGACGAGCACGGCGGCCGCGACGTTGGCGCCGCGAGACGCTTGCAGCGTCTGGTCCGGGCCAGCTTCAGGTGAGAGGGGCGGCGCCTTGAGCGCTTCGCCTGCCACCTGCTCGAGCGATGTCATGGTCTGCGCGACGGCCGCAGGCGCGGCAGGAAGCACGGTTGCCTGCAACGTCACTTGCGGCACCGAAGTTTCGAGCGCGCTCGACGTTGCCGCCAGCGTCTGGCGCAGCACGAGGAGCGCCGCCTTCAGATCGGGAACGCTGCCGCTCGCGGGCGCCAGTCCTGAGGACAGCGAGGCCTCGAGGAAGAGCCCGGATTTCTGGAACGCGGACTCGATGTCGCCGCCGTCGAGCTGCGGGCTGAGCGGTGTCTGCTGCGCCAGCACGTCCAGCACCGCCTGCTTCAGCCCGGCCGGCAGGTCGCTGCCGGTGACGACCGAGGCGAGATTGGCAAACAGCGGCGCCTGACTGCCCTGCCTGGTCACCGCCTCACTTGAGGCCACCGAAACGGCGATCTGCTCGAGCGGCGTCAGGAGATTGCGCGCAGCGGTCGCGGAGGGCGCGAGCGTGGGAGCGTCGGTGAGCGCGACCGCAGCCGGGGTCAACGTGACCTGATCGGTCGCCGCCCCGCCTGCCCCGTTGACGATCGCTAGCCGCACCGTGCCATCGTTCTGCGACACCGCGAGCTGCAGGTTCTGGCCCGGCGACAGCGCCACCTCCGACATCACGTCGATCGAGAGGTTGGCGATCGCGATGCGCACGAGATTGTCGGCCATAACGCTGACGACCTTGGCGTCGACGACGGAGCCCGCCTGGAGCACGAGCTCCGGTGTTGCCGCATCGGCCACGGAGGTGGCGGCGCTAACTGATGCAATCGAGCTTATCGGCGTCGGCATGTTTTCAGGGCCCGCGGAATGCGGTCGACCCTAGCCGTCCGTCGTAAACCTCTCGTTAAGGACCTTGCGTCGGAAGCGCGTTCACGGCCTCGAGGACTGCCACCGCCGCGGCAAAATCCTTCAGCCGGGCGGCGCGACGGCCGGCCGCCTCCTCGTCCACCCCCCATTGATCGGCGTTCCAGTCCTCGTCGACATGGGCAGCGGCCCAGACCTGGTCGGCATCGCGCACCCGATGCGCCAGCGCGAGGGCCAGCAGTGCCGAGCCCGTCAGCGTCGTGACCACGTGCAGCGCCGCCACCGACCAGGCATCGCCGGGCAGCGCCGCACGCGCGGCCGCGATCGCCTGCTCCGGCTGGGTCACATGCATGATGCCCTCGGACAGGATGAAATGCGCGCCAAGCGTCTCGGCCGCCCAGAATAGCACGGGGTCCCAGTGTGCGGCCTCGCGCGTCACCAGGCCCTCGGGATGGCCGGCGCGATAGAACAGCAGGTCGGACTCGAAGTATTTCGCGAGGTCGTCCCTGACGAGATCGACGCGGTCGACCACACCCTCGATCACGCTGTTGGCGAGCCGCGTCAGCGGCATGGTCATGGGGGCGATCGTCTCCGCCTGGCCGGCCCATTCCGCGGCGACGGCCTCCGCGAGAGGTTTCGCGGGGATGATGACCGGGCGGCCGGAAGGCGTCTTGATCGGCTTGCCATCGAGCGTGATGGCGAAGCCGCCCTCGGCCTCCACGACGCCCGCCTCCACATAGAAGCGCTTGCGCAAAGGGGCTTTGGCGGCGGCTCTGGCCGCCTCCTGCGGATCGAGCCGGGACTGGCCCGCAACCTCGTCAAACAATTCACGCATTCGGTTTTCGATCCCAATCCCTGGATGCTAGGCTTCTAAAGTAAGTCCGGCAGCCGATAAAGCGAGCGGCAGGCATGAAGGAAATCGCGGGCATTTTGGCCCTGTTCGCCGGGTTCTGGCCGACCGTCGCCGAGGCTGGTTTCCGCTCGCCGGAATCGCTGGTGCGCAACGTTTATGCCCATTACGGGCGAGGTGCGCCGGAGCTATCGAAAGGCCTGCCGCGGGATGCCGCGACGGCACGCCAATTCTTCGATCCCAGCCTGCGCAAGGCCTGGAGCGGCCCACGGAGCGAACCCTACGATTTCCTGGTGCAGAGCCCGACCTGGACCCTCGGCCCGATCGCGATCTCGACCCTCCGCAAGCAATACGACAAGACCTACGTCGCCGCGCTGTTCGACAACAGCGGCCGCCGGGTGACCCTGAACTTCATCCTTGTCAACGGGCCGGAAGGCTGGCTGATCACCGACGTCGAGAGCCCGCATGACAGCCTGCGGATGTTTCTGGAGCAGTTCAGGAACTAGCTGAGCTGTGGCGGGCCCCTGTCACACTCGCCGCTGTCATGCCCCGCGCAGGCGGGCATCCAGTACGCCGCAGCTTATCGATTCAATCACAACCGTTTCGGAGTACTGGATCGCTCGGTCGAGCCGGGCGATGACGACTGAGGATGTGACGAGATGACCTACCGGTTCGCGCACATCCCTGAATACGTGCCGCGATCGGCCGGGCTCAGGCCGGCCCCGGCGGCATCATCGAGGCATTTGCTGATGCGATCGCTGAACGAGGGCCGCGGCGGCTGCCTGTAATCGTAGCTCGGCCGCGCATTGATCTGCGGGACCTTTGGTATCTCGATCTTCGGCGGCGGTGGCGGAGGCGGTGGTGGCGGCAGCAACAGCGGCGAGGTGCCCGGCACCAGCGTCTGCGCGAAGCTGCCCTGCCCCGCCAAGAGCACGGCTAAAACCACCAGGATGGAGAGCGCGACCTTCATGGAGGACATGTCGTATTCCCCCGATTGTCTTGCAATCGAACTATTCTTCCGGCGCGTTCTCGATCGGATCAAATCTTGTTGCGTCGAGGCCGAGCAGGTTCCACGACTGCTGCATGTGGGGCGGCAGCGGGGCGCTGGCATCGATCACGCCGCCGCGCGGGTGCGGGATGACGATGCGGCGCGCGAGCAGGTGCAGCCGGTTTTGCAGGCCGCCCGGCAATTCCCAGTTCTCGATGTTGAAATATTTGGGATCGCCGATGATGGGATGGCCGATATGGGCCATGTGGGCGCGGAGCTGGTGCGTCCGCCCGGTCACCGGCTTCAGCGACACCCAGGTCAGCTTGTTGCCGGCGGTCTCGACCACCGCATAGTAAGTCACCGCGTGGCTCGCACCCTCATCGCCATGTTGGGCGATGCGCATGATGGTATCGTCCTCGCTCTCCTCTTTGGCGAGGAAGGTCGAGATGCGCCCCTGCTTCGGCTTCGGCAGGCCCGGCACCAGCGCCCAATAAATCTTGCGCGCCGAACGCGAGCGGAAGGCGCCGGTGAGATGGGTCGCGGCAAAGCGCGTCTTCGCGATCAGCAGGCAGCCCGAAGTGTCCTTGTCGATGCGATGCACCAGGCGCGGCTTCTGCCCCTTGGCATCGCGCATCACCTCCAGCATCTGGTCGATGTGCCGCGTGGTGCCGGAGCCGCCCTGCACCGCCAGCCCCGCCGGCTTGTTGAGCACGAGGACGTCGTCGTCCTCAAAGAGCGTCATCTCCTTGAGCGCGGCAAGCGTCTTTTGCGCGGCTTCCGACAGCGGGCCGGCCGTCTTCGGCGCATCGAGCTTCAACGGAGGAATGCGGACGCTCTGCCCCTCCTCCAGCCGGTCCTTGCTGTCGACGCGCTTGCCATCGACACGCAGCTCGCCTTTGCGCACGACGCGCTGGATGTGGGAAAACGACAGGCCCGGGAAGCGCGCTTCCAGAAAGCGGTCGACGCGCATGTTGTTCTCGTCGGCCGTCACGGTGACCGTCTGCACCTTGGTCGGCAGCAGTGCCTCGACGGGCTTTGCCGCCACCGGCTCTGGCGCACGCCGCTCGGCCCGCTCGGACGCAAAGCGCTGGGGCTTCGAACCCGGCTTGCCGCCGGGCCGCGGCCCCGCCTTGTGCGCGCTACGCGCCTTGAACGGGCGCGCCTCCTTGCGCTCATCGCGCGAACGGGGCTTTGGGTTGGTTCTCTTGATGCGGCGGCTCATGCTGCCTGCCTAGCCTAAAAGCGGCCTCCCGTCACGACGAAATGGCCGTTATCAACGCGAGCCCCGCTCCTTCCGCAGCTTGGCCCAGTAGTCCAGCCGCTTCCTGATCTCGCGCTCGAAGCCGCGCTCGGGCGGGTCGTAGAAGGTCTGGCGTCCCAGGGTTTCCGGGAAATAGTCCTGGCCGGAGAAGGCGTCGGGCGCGTCGTGGTCGTATTCGTAAGCCGCGCCATAGCCTTCCGACTTCATCAGGCCGGTCGGCGCGTTGAGAATGTGTTTTGGCGGCAGCAGCGAGCCCGCCTGCTTTGCGACCTGCATCGCCGTGCCGAAGGCGGTGTAGACGGCATTCGATTTCGGCGCGGTAGCGAGATAGACGACGGCTTGCGCGATCGCGAGCTCGCCCTCCGGATGGCCGAGAAAATCGAAGGCGTCCTTTGCCGCATTCGCAATGACGAGCGCCTGCGGGTCGGCGAGTCCGATGTCCTCGACCGCCATGCGCACGACACGGCGGGCCAGGAACAGCGGATCCTCGCCGGCATCGAGCATCCGGGCGAGATAATACAGCGCGGCATCGGGATCGGACCCGCGCACCGACTTATGCAGCGCCGAGATCAGGTTGTAGTGGCCGTCTGCGGACTTGTCGTAGATCGGCGCACGACGTTGCAGGATCTCCTGCAATTGCGCGGCGTCGAAGATCTCGTCCTTGCGCGCGGCGCGCCAGACTTCCTCGGCAAGCGTCAGCGACGCCCGGCCGTCGCCGTCTGCCATGCGCACAAGCACCGCACGCGCCTCCGCATCGAGCGGCAGTTTTCGACCCTCGACCTCCTCGGCATGCACGAACAGCTTCTCGATCGCGGCGGCATCGAGCGAGCGAAACACCAGCACGCGCGCGCGAGAGAGCAACGCCGCGTTGAGCTCGAACGACGGATTCTCGGTCGTGGCACCGACCATGACCACCGTGCCGTCTTCCATCACCGGCAGGAAAGAATCCTGCTGCGCGCGGTTGAAGCGATGCACCTCGTCGACGAACAGCAGCGTGCCCTTGCCCATCTCGCGGCGGGCGCGCGCGGCATCGAACGCCTTTTTCAGGTCGGCGACGCCGGAGAATACCGCGGATATCTGCTCGAAATGCAGGTCAGTGGCATCCGCGAGCAGCCGCGCCACGGTCGTCTTGCCGGTGCCGGGCGGCCCCCAGAACACCAGCGAGCCGAGGGTGCGCGTCTCCAGCATGCGCGTCAGCGCGCCGTCAGCGCCGAGGATGTGGTCCTGGCCGACGACCTCCGACAGCGCACGCGGGCGCAGGCGGTCCGGCAGCGGATGCGGGGCATCGTGATCGAGCCCCGCCGCCGCAAAGAGCGTTGGCGTCTCCTGTGGTCGCTTCGCGCTCATCCGCCGAGCGTGACGTTGATCTGCTGACCGCCGCGCACCAGCGTGATGCGCCAGAGCCGCGCCGAAGCACCCGCCAGCTTCTCCAGATCGCCGGTCTTGCCGATCTTCTGGTTGTTGACCGAGAGGATGATGTCGCCTTTCTGGAAGCCGACGCCTGCGGCCGTGGTGTCGTCGCCGATCTCGGTGATCACGACGCCTTCGGTGTCACCATCGAGATGCAATTCGTCGGCGACCGCCGGCGTGATGGACGAGATCTTCGCGCCCTGGAACGGCGAGCGCGCCGTGATCACGATCTCATTGCGGCCGGTGTCAGGCGCGGTCTCGAGCTGTACCGTGAGCTTGACCGGCTTGCCGGCGCGCTGCACGTCGAGCTGTGCAGTACCGCCGATCGGACGGGTGGCGAGGCGGTAGTCGAAGGCGTTGAGATCATCGACCGGCTGCCCGTCGATCGCGACGATCAGGTCGGAAGATTTCAGGCCGGCTTTCGCGGCAGGCCCATTGGGCACGACGCTTGCGACCAGTGCGCCGGTCGGCGAGCGCAGGCCGAGGCTCTCCGCGATGTCGGGCGTCACCCCCTGGAGCCGCGCGCCGAGCCACGGACGCTTCACCGCCTTGCCGCCGCTCTTGGCGGAGGCAACCACGACCCGTACCATGTTGGCAGGGATCGCAAAGCCGATGCCCTGCGAGCCGCCTGAGCGCGAATAGATCGCGGTGTTGATGCCAGCGAGCTTGCCGTTCATGTCGACCAGCGCACCGCCGGAATTGCCGGGATTGATCGCTGCATCGGTCTGGATGAAGAATTGATAATCGGTGATGCCGACCTGCGTGCGCGCGAGTGCCGAGATGATACCGTGGGTCACGGTCTGGCCGACGCCGAAGGGGTTGCCGATCGCGAGCACGACGTCGCCGACCATCAGCTCATCGGAATTGGTGAAGTCGAGGGTGGGAAATTTCTCCTTGGTATCCTTCAGGCGCAGCACCGCGAGATCGGTACGGGAGTCCTTCAGCAGGATTTCGGCCTCGAACTCCCGCTTGTCCGAGAGCGACACCTTCACCTGGTCGGCGCCCTCGATGACGTGGACATTGGTGACGACAAGACCCGAGGGATCGACGATGACGCCGGAACCGAGCGAGCGCTGCATCTGCTCGGGCTGCTGGCCCGGCACGCCGAAGAAGCGGCGGAAAATCGGGTCATCCAGCAGCGGATTGCGGTTCTGCACCACCTTGGCGGCGTAGACGTTGACCACTGCCGGCTGCACCCGCTGCACGATCGGTGCATAGGACAGCTTGATCTCCGCCGGAGACGACGGGACGCGACGGTCCTGCGCGACGGCAGGATCGAGGCTGCCCAGAAGGGTCACGCAGCTTGCGGCAATAGCAGTGGTACGGATCAATCGAAACATTCCTACCTCTCGGAAAAGACGCCGGAATATAGGCATGTTCGACCGCCAATAGAAGGGCGGCAGCCGCCAATATTCGCTCCCTTTTCTCCCTGCTCCGGCGTGCAAGTCCTGCGTGAGCAACGGCTATTTTGCCGCTCCCGCGGGATTGGCATGACGCCCATCATCCTCCAGAGTGGAGGTAGACACGATTCGGTTGGTGCGAATTTGCATCAGTAGGAACCAGTAAACCGTGACGTGTATCGTCGCGGAGCAGTCATCAAGCGCTCTTACGACTCTCCGTGGTGAGTGGGGATGTTGATCAGCAAGGGAGTGGATGACGTGAGCAGGACCAGATTCACAAGCGCTGCGCTCGGCCTCGCCGGTGCGCTGGTGGCCTCGCAAGGCCATGCGCAATCGGCAAACAGCAGCGAACAGGAGATCGCGCTTCTGAAGCAGCAATTGAAGCTGCTCGAGCAGAAGCTCGACAAGCTGCAAAGTCAGACCGCAGCGGCCACGGCGAAGGCCAAGTCGGAGGCGAAGGCCGAGGCGAGAACCGAAGCGAAGGCTGCGGTTGCCAACGCGCAAGCCGCCATTCCGGTCAAGGGCCCGGTAGCTCCATCCGGTGTCGTCGTGACCATGCCGAACAATCGGCCGACGATCTGCACCGCGGACGAACAGAACTGCGTCGCGATCACGAGCCGGGTGCACTGGGACGTCGGCGGCTATGACTACCGTCCCAACACCGCGGCAACTGTGCCGCAGAAGCTCGACAGCGGCGAAAACGTCCGCCGCGCGCGTATCGGCCTCACCGGCAAATTCCTCAGCGACTGGAATTTTGCGCTGGTCTACGATTTCGGCGGCACATCGGACGGGTTTGGTGGTGCGGCTCCCGGATCGCTGCCGGGCGGCGGCGTGTCCGGCGTCGAAAACGCCTATCTGAGCTACACGGGACTAAAGCCCTTCGGCGGCAAGATGGCGATCGAGGGCGGCATCATGGACATCCCCTATACGCTCGACGAGGCCACGAGCTCGAACGACATCCTGTTCATGGAGCGCGCCTCGTCCGGCGTCATCGCAACCAACATCGCCGCTGGCGACTTCCGCTCGACGATGGGCACGCGCTGGTGGAATGACGTGTTCTGGGCCGGCGCCTATGTCACGGGTCCGGCCACGGGCGCAATTCATTCCGCATCGAGCGCGGCGCCAGCCGGCACCAGCGAGCAATATGGCGCGGTGGCCCGCGTCGCCGGCCAGCTCGTCAGCGGCAAGGACTACTCGGTGCATCTCGGCGCCGATGCGCAATGGTTGATCCAGCCGCCGCGCAACATGATCACGGGCGCGCAGACGCTGACGCTGAGCGATCGACCGGAGCTGCGCATCGATCCGACGACGCTGATATCGACCGGCGCGATCGCCAATGCTTCGGGCGCGCAGGTCTACAGCATGGAGGCCGCGGCGACGTATGGACCGCTGATCCTGCAGGGCGAGTATTTCTGGTACAACGTCGATCGCAGCGCGAATACCGGCTTGCCGCCGATCGGCGCGCCGAGCCTGCACTTCCAGGGCGGCTATGCGCAGGCCGGTTACGTCTTGACCGGCGAGAACCACGCCTACAATTCCTCGACCGCCTCCTATGGCGGCATCAAGCCGGCACATCCTTTCTCGCTCGACGGCGGCGGCTGGGGTGCGTGGGAGATCGCAGGGCGGTTCTCGACGATCGACCTCAACAATCAGCTAGCGACCGCAACCGGCATCGCCGGTGGACGGCAGAACGTCTACACACTGGCGCTCAACTGGTACGTCAACGGCAACGTCCGCTTCATGCTCGATTACCTGCATGGCACGGTGTCCAGGCAGGCCTCGCCGGTCTCGACGGCGGATGTCGGCTCGAAGTTCGACGCGGTCGCCATGCGCACGCAGTTCGCGTTCTGACGCGAACCGATCCGGGAGCGGCGCAGCCGCTCCCGGATATCTCTTACGCCGCGCGCTTCGGCTTCCTCACGACCACCGGCGGCGGCGCGCAGGACAGCCGCGCCTGGTGGCTCTCACCCCAGGCTTTCAGAATATCGATCACCGGCCGCAGGCTCTCGCCGAGCTCCGAGAGACAATATTCAACCCGCGGCGGCACTTCCGCGTAGACCTTGCGGATGACGAGCTTGTCCTCCTCCAGCGCGCGAAGCTGTTTTGTCAGCATGCGCTGGGTGATGCCGGGCATCAGGCGGCGCAATTCGCCGAAGCGCTGCGTGCCGCTCTGGAGGTGATAGAGGATCACGCCCTTCCATTTGCCGTCGATCAGGTCCAGCGTGGCCTCGACCGAGCAGCCCGGACGCCGGGCAAAATTGCGCCGTTTCATGCGTGTTTTCCCGATAGTATCCAAACAGGGACTATATCCCCGTTTTGACAGTACTTGCAAAACCGGAGCCGCCCGGACACTTAACCCGAAAGGCGATCTCACCATCTGATGGAGACTTGAGACATGAAAGCCGTCGGCTACAAAAAATCGCTTCCGATCGAGGAGCAGGACTCCCTGATCGACTTCGAAACGGCAAAGCCGGAGCCGAAGGGGCGCGACATCCGCGTCGCGGTCAAGGCGGTCTCGGCCAATCCGGTCGACTACAAGGTGCGCAAGCGCGCCGCCCCGCCCGAAGGCGAGGTCAAGATTTTGGGCTATGACGCCGCCGGCGTGGTCGATGCGGTTGGGCCCGATGTCACGCTGTTCAAGGCGGGCGACGAGGTGTTTTATGCGGGCTCGATCCTGCGCCAGGGCACCAATGCCGAATTCCATCTGGTCGACGAGCGCATCGTCGGCCGCAAGCCAGGATCGCTCTCGTTCGCGCAGGCTGCGGCCCTTCCCCTCACCTCCATCACCGCGTGGGAGTTGCTGTTCGATCGGCTCGGCGCCGTGCCCGGCAAGAGCGTCGATCCGCGCACCCTCCTGATTACGGGCGGCGCCGGCGGCGTCGGTTCGATCCTGATCCAGCTTGCGCGCCGCCTCACCGGCCTCACGGTGCTCGCGACCGCGACGCGGCCGGAGTCGCAGAAATGGTGCCTCGATCTTGGCGCGCATGCGGTGATCGATCACGGCAAGCCGATCAAGGAGCAGATCGAGAAACTCAAGCTGCCACCGGTCGGGCTGGCGGCAAGCCTCACCTTCACCGACCAGCACTACAAGGCGATTGCCGAAATCATGGCACCGCAGGGCAGGTTCGGCCTGATCGACGATCCTCCTGAATTCACCATGAGCGTGTTCAAGGGCAAGGCGATCTCGGTGCATTGGGAATCGATGTTCACACGCTCCTCCTTCCAGACACCTGACATGATCGCGCAACACCACCTGCTCAATGACGTCGCCGATCTCATCGACAAGGGCGTGCTGCGCACCACACTTGGCCAAACCTTTGGCACGATCAACGCCGCCAACCTCAAGCGCGCGCATGCGCTGCTCGAAAGCGGCAAGTCACGCGGCAAGATCGTGCTCGAGGGGTGGTAGGTCAATCGGCCGCTTTCAAGTGGCCGGTCCACCCTGCTACGATGTGTCCTCGGTCGGATTGACCGAGGACATGCAGGGATTGGGCTGAATGAACATCTGGACGAAAAGAACGGTTTTGGCGGCGGCACTTGCTGCGGTCTCGCTGGCAAGTTGTACCTCACTCGCGCTCGCCGACGGCTATCCCGACAGGGCGCTGCAATTGACTGTCCCGTATCCTCCGGGTGGAGCCTCCGACGTCGTCGGCCGCATCATCGGCAGTGAGCTCGAGACACGCCTCGGCAAGCCCGTGATCATCCTCAACCGTCCGGGCGGAGGCACCACCATCGCCGCCAAGGAGATCGCACGTGCGGCCCCTGACGGTTATAATATCTTCTTCAGCTCGAACTCGACGTTCACGCTGCCGGCGGCCGTCAAGGAGAGCGTGCCTTACGACAGCGCCAAAGATTTCGAACCGCTGGGACAGGTCGGCAAGATCACGCTCGTGCTCGTCACCTACCGCGACAACCCGATCCAGGACGTGGCCGCGCTCGTCGCCGAGGCGAAGGCCAATCCGGACAAGCTGTCGCTCGCATCCTTCGGCGTTGCCACCGTTTCGCATTTCGCCGGCGAGTTGTTCAAGGCCAGCGCGGGGATCAAGATGGTCCACCTGCCCTACAAGGGCAGTGCGCCCGCGATGAATGACCTGATGGGCAAGCACATCCAGTACCATGTCGACACCGTGATCGCGGTCAAGCCGCAGATCGAGGCCGGCACCGTCAAGGTGCTCGCGGTGTTTTCGGGCAAGCGGACACCGTTCCTGCCTGACGTGCCAACCTTGGCCGAGCTGGGCTATCCCAATATCGACTTCGCCTCCTGGGGCGCCGTGGTCGCCCCCAAAGGCCTGCCAACGGCGGTTCGCGACAAGCTGACAGCGGCGCTGGAGGACACCATGCAAAACCCGGCGGTCCTCGACCGCTTCGCCAAGGTCGGCTTCGAACCCGGCTTCTCGCGCTTCAGCGACTGGCCCGGCTCCGTCGGCAAGGAGATCGGCGAGATGAAGGAGCTCGCGGAGAAGGCCGGGATCAAGGACGAGTAGTTGCGACAGCCGCCGTTTCACGGCCGATTGGCCAAGAGTTGTCAGTGAGACGTGTGGCTCCGGGAGGCCGGGTCCTGCCGAGTGGCGGAAGCGTTCCAACACTTCCGCCACTCGGCAACATCAAGGCCGCAATCATCGGGGTAGAGGCTTCAATCCGCTGCGGGCGGCGGTTTCGCGTCAGGCGACATTGTCGCCCGCTCGATAAAGCCCTTGGCGAGGGCATGATAGATGCCCTCCTCGCAGATCAATCGCGAGGTGGCGTGCGCAATCAACGCAGCCGCCATCAGCGGCACCACCATGGTGTGATTGTCGGTCATCTCGGTGACGATGACGAAGGCGGTAATCGGCGCCTGAACGACGCCAGCAAAATACGAAACCATGCCGAGCAACATGATCGCGCCGAGCGGTGCATCGTGGAAGAGCCCGGCGATATTGCTGCCGAGCCCCGCCCCAACGGCGAGCGACGGCGAAAAAATGCCGCCCGGTATGCCGCTGATCGAGGCAAAGGTGGTGGCGAGCAGCTTGAGAATGCCGAAGTCCTGGGGTAGCGGCGAACCAAGCTCCAGGGCCGTCTTCACCTGCTCATAGCCCGTGCCATAGATGGTATCGCCGGATACGAGACCGCAGATCGCGACGGCAAATCCGCAGGCGAACGCAAACCACAACGGATGGCCCTTGATTGCGCGCCCGACGGGATTGGCAAAGCCGCGTGCCATGGCGATGACGATGCGGCTGAACAAGCCACCGGCCAGACCGCCCACGACGCCGCAAACCGGCACGCTCAGCCAGTCCGCTCCACGGGCGAGCGACATCGCGCTGCTGCCGAAATAGGCATAGTTCCCCATCAATGCCAGCGAGGTCAGTCCGGCGGCGATCACAGCGGCGATGATGAGACTGCTGGTTCGAGTCTCGAAGGCACGGCTCATCTCCTCGATCCCGAAGACGATTCCCGCCAGCGGCGTATTGAAGGCTGCTGCAACGCCGGCAGCCGCACCAGCCAAAATCAAGCCCGGCTGGCGGCGCGGCGACATCCGTCCGAGCGCGAACATGATGGAGGCACCGACCTGAACGGTTGGACCTTCGCGGCCGACAGAGGCGCCGCACAACAGCCCGAACAGCGTGAGAATCATCTTGCCGATCGCGATGCGGATCGAGACCAGCCGCTCCCGTGCGGTCTGGTTGGTGAGATGGCGGGCGGCGATGGCCTGCGGAATTCCGCTCCCTTGCGCGTTTGGAAACAGCCTGATGGTGAGAAACGCCGACAGCATGAAGCCGAGCGGGATCACCGCCAGGACTGCGTAGCGCGACTTCGCCAGCAACAAGGCGAAGGCATGCTGTGCCAGATCGCCGAGGTGTGCCAATGCGACCGCCGCCGCTCCGACCACGATGCCCCCGAGCAGAAAGATCGCCCGGCGTCGCCAGCGGGCGGAAGTGAGCTTGACGAGCCTCTTGTTCCGGGTGGACAGAGCCCAATTCATGCAACTGAGGTTTAGTCGGTCGCCACGCGAAAGCAAACTGCCGCGTACCGCCCGCGCTCTCATTTCACCTGAGCGGCCGTCTGGAGCGCCTTCCAATCGAATTTTTCGGCGAGCGCCAGCCCCTCCTCCTCGGTGAGACCGTCGAAGGAGAGATTGAACAGCGCGTCCTTGCCGAGCGCCACGATGAGCGAGCCTGACTTCTGCGGGTTGTTGTAGTTCTTGAGCACCTGCATGCCGTGCATGGTTGCGGTCATGACATGACCGTCCGCCGTCTGAATGTTCATTCCACTCTGGATCGGGGCCAGGGCACCGGTTGCGGTCTGGCCGACCATGACCGCGGCCTGTAGATGCGCCGAACCGCGCGTGTATTCGCGCGTCGCCGTGGTCATGCTCGTATCGGACATCTGCATCGACATGCCGTCCGGCTTCTTGCCTTCCCATCCGGCAAGGTCGACCAAAAGCGGCAGCAGCCGCTGAAATGGCTGGTCGGCGCGCGACGGCGAAAACGGCCACAGGATTGCCAGTGCAACGAAGAAACAAAAAACCTTGAATCGCGACTGAAACATTCTCTTCTCCCGGTTGGGCTACCCGGCGAGCATAGCAACCCTTCGTTGCACCAGAAAGACCTCACACAGGCGGCACGCCCTCAACGAACATCAGTCGTCGCTCCAGAGCCGTCTGCCGAAGCTTGAGCGCCTCCGCATATTCCGGAGACGCGTACCATTCCCGCGCGCGGGCCATCGAGGGAAACTCGACGATGATGATGGTCTTCGGTGGTGGCCCGCCCTCCACCACGTCTGCGGCGCCGCCCCGCGCGAGGTAGCGGCCGCCATATTGCGCGATGGTCGTCGCCGCGAGCGTGCGATAGGCCTCCATTGTGTCCTGGTCGCGCGCCTCGACCTCGGGGATTACGTACGCTGGCATTCGCGCGGACCCTTGGTTTTGAGCATGAACTGGTGGGAAAACCGCTTCACGCTTCTCCGGATCATGCTTTAGGCAATCGTATTGACGATACCGCCTTCCGCGCGCAATGCCGCACCGTTGGTCGCGGACGCCTCCTTCGAGGCGACATAGACCACCATGTTGGCGATCTCGTCGACACTGGCGAAGCGCTGGATCAGCGAGCTCGGCCGATGCTGCTTGACGAAATTTGCCGCAGCCTCATCGACGGACTGGCCGTTCTGCCTGGCGAGATCCTTCACGAACGTCTCGACGCCTTCCGACATGGTGGGACCCGGCAGCACGGAATTGACGGTGACTGCGGTGCCACGGGTCAGCTGCGCGAGACCCCGCGCGACCGAGAGTTGGGCCGTCTTGCTCGTGCCGTAGTGGATCATCTCGACGGGGATGTTGAGGCCGGACTCCGATGAGACGAAGACGATGCGGCCCCAATTGCGCTTGAGCATGCCCTTCAGATACGCGCGCGAGAGCCGCACGCCGCTCATCACGTTGACCTCGAAGAGACGGGTCCAGTCATCGTCGGGTATTTCGAAAAAGTCCTTCGGCTCGAAGATGCCGGCATTGTTGATGAGGATATCGACCTCGGGCAGTGCCGCGACCAGCGCCTTGCATCCTGCCGCGGTCGAAACGTCGGCCGCGATGCCGCGCACCTTGCCGCCCGCCGCTTCCAGCCTGCGCACGGCCGCATCGACCTTATCCTGGCCGCGCCCGTTGATCACGACGCTGGCGCCCGAGCCGGTAAGCCCTTTTGCGATGGCATGGCCGATGCCGGCGGTCGAGCCGGTCACGAGTGCGGTCTTTCCGGAAAGGTCGATCTTCATGCGTTATCTCCGTTGATGCTGGCGGAGATATCGTGCGCTGCGAAAGCGGCTTCAATCGTCCCTCACCGACGCGTGAGGAGTCAGTTGCGCGGTGGCAGCGTCCTGACAAACGCGACGATGGCATCGAGATCCTGCGGCGCCATGGTGGCGTAGCTTGCATAGGCCATTGGCGGCTTGAGCTTGTGACCGTCGCGGGCGATGCCTTGCGTGATCGCACGCTTGATCTCGTCGTCGCTCCATCCGCCGAGGCCGGCCGCAGGATCGGCCGTGATGTTGGCGGAGACGGATTCGCCCCACGGCCCCTTGAATGTCCTTCCGCCCTTGCCGCTCGCGCCGGCGAAATCGTGGACCACGGACGGCCCTTCCGGCGTGTGACATTCCAGGCAGTGGGCGATCGTCAAAAGGTAGCGGCCGCGGGCGAGCTTGTCTTCCAAGTCACCCTCGCTCACCGGCTTGCCGGCATAGGACGGCGTCTCCGGCGTCAGCATGATCTTGTATTCCGGCGCCGGCGTTTCGTGGTGCACAGGCTGCACGGAGCGTAAGTAGGCTGCAAGCGCATCGAGGTCGCGGGCCGTCAGCACCGTGTAGAATGCGGTCGGCATGATCGGCGCGGCCGCCGTCCCGTTCGGCTTGATGCCGCTGACGAGAAAGCGCTTCAGCTCGACATCGCTCCAGGTGCCGATCCCGGTGTCCTTGTCCGGCGTGATGTTGGAGCCGGTGACCTTGAAGGCCGGTTCGTCAAAGGTCTGGCCGCCCGACAGCGCGCGGGAGAGATCGAGGCCCTGCGGGCCGCGCGGCGTGTGGCAGTTGTGGCAGGCCATCACGCTGTTGACGAGATAGGCGCCGCGTTCGACCAGCGTTTCGCCGACGGCCGGCGACATCAGCAGCGCCAGCGCAATCCCAAAGGCCATCCTCATGGAAACCCTCAAACAAAAAATGCTTTTGCGGAAAATCATCGTGCGCAGCATGAGAAATGGCTGCGACATACAAAAAAGCGGCACCCGAGGGCGCCGCTTTTGAAAAGCTATGTGAGCTAGCTTACGCCGCTTCGGCTTCCTTCGCCTGCGACGGGCCGGAGTCCTGGCCCTTGGCGTCGACGTCGCGATCGACGAATTCGATCACGGCCATCGCGGCGTTGTCGCCGTAGCGGAAGCCGGCCTTGATGATGCGGGTGTAGCCGCCCTGGCGGTCCTTGTAGCGGGTCGCGAGCACGTCGAACAGCTTCTTGACCTGGTCCTTGTCGCGCATCTCGGAGATGGCCTGGCGACGCATGGACAGCCCGCCCTTCTTGCCGAGGGTGACGAGCTTCTCGACGATCGGACGAAGCTCCTTGGCCTTGGGCAGCGTGGTGACGATCTGCTCGTGCTTGATCAGCGCGGCCGCCATGTTGGCGAACATCGCGCGGCGGTGCTCGGCCGTGCGGTTGAGCTTCCGATGAACCTTGCCGTGACGCATGTAAGTATTCCTTATTTTAGAACTGCCGCGACGGTTCGTCGGACCAGTTGCTCAGGTGGGCTTCCTGCGTTCGCCCATAAAAATGACGGCCGGGGACGCCGGCCGTCACGGTGAAGTCAGATCAGTAATGATCCTCGAAGCGCTTGGCGAGCTCGTCGATGTTCTCCGGCGGCCAGCCCGGCACTTCCATGCCGAGGTGCAGACCCATCTGGGCCAGCACTTCCTTGATCTCGTTCAGCGACTTGCGGCCGAAGTTCGGAGTGCGGAGCATTTCAGCTTCCGACTTCTGCACGAGGTCGCCGATGTAGACGATGTTGTCGTTCTTCAGGCAGTTGGCCGAACGCACCGACAGTTCGAGCTCGTCCACCTTCTTGAGGAAGGCCGGATTGAAGGCGAGGTCCGGGATGATCTCCTGGGCGACTTCCTTGCGCGGCTCTTCGAAGTTGACGAACACGTTGAGCTGATCTTGCAGGATGCGGGCAGCGTAGGCCACCGAGTCATCCGGCGTGATCGCGCCGTTGGTCTCGATCGTCATGGTCAGCTTGTCGTAGTCGAGGATCTGGCCCTCGCGGGTGTTCTCGACCTTGTAGGAGACCTTGCGGACCGGCGAGTAGAGGCTGTCGACCGGGATCAGGCCGATCGGCGCGTCCTCGGGACGGTTGCGCTCGGCGGGAACGTAGCCCTTGCCGGTCGAGACCGTGAACTCCATGCGGATCTCGGCGCCCTCGTCGAGGGTGCAGATCTGCAGATCCGGATTGAGCACAGTGACGTCGCCGACGGTCTGGATGTCGCCGGCGGTGACCACACCCGGTCCCTGCTTCTTCACGACCATGCGCTTGGGGCCTTCGCCCTGCATCTTGATCGAGATATCCTTGATGTTCAGCACAATGTCGGTGACATCCTCACGGACGCCCGCGATCGAGGAGAACTCGTGCAGCACGCCGTCGATGTGCACCGACTGCACGGCAGCGCCCTGCAGCGAAGACAACAGGATGCGGCGCAGCGCGTTGCCGAGCGTCTGGCCGAAGCCACGCTCGAGCGGCTCGGCGACGATGGTCGCAAAGCGGGCCGGATCGCTACCCGGGGTTACCTGGAGCTTGTTCGGCCGAATCAGTTCTTGCCAATTTTTCTGGATCGTCACTGTTTCACCCATACAGGCCAGTCAGTCTGCCATTGCGGACACTGGCGTTGGAGAAAGGCCGCAAGTCGCGCTTGCGGCTTCGCAAAGTAAAGTCATCGCGGACGACGACGGCGCCCGCGACCTCGTATCAAACGCGCCGGCGCTTGCGCGGGCGGCAACCATTGTGCGGGATCGTGGTCACGTCGCGGATCGACGTCACGGTGAAGCCCGCAGCCTGCAATGCGCGGAGCGCCGACTCACGGCCCGAACCAGGACCGGCGACTTCGACTTCCAGCGTGCGCATGCCGTGCTCCTGCGCCTTCTTGGAAACGTCCTCGGCAGCAACCTGCGCTGCATACGGGGTCGACTTGCGCGACCCCTTGAAACCCATCGTGCCCGCCGACGACCAGGCGATCGTGTTGCCCTGCGCATCGGTGATGGTGATCGTCGTGTTGTTGAACGACGAGTTCACGTGCGCCACGCCGGAGGCGATGTTCTTGCGCTCACGACGGCGAACGCGGGTGGCTTCCTTGCCCATTGAGTACCTTTCCTGGAGATCTCAAACGCCGCCGTAATGCCAGCGGCTACACCTGTGGAAGCGAATGGTGAGCAGCGAATGGCGAATAGGGAAACTCCCTACTCGCCATTCGCCATTCCCTATTCGCCAGTTTACTTCTTCTTACCGGCGATCGCTTTGGCCGGACCCTTGCGCGTGCGCGCATTGGTGTGGGTGCGCTGACCGCGCACCGGCAGACCGCGACGATGACGCAGGCCGCGATAGCAGCCGAGGTCCATCAGACGCTTGATGTTGATGCCGACCTCGCGACGCAGATCGCCCTCGACGAGATAGTCGCGGTCGATGACTTCGCGGATCTGGAGCACTTCCTGGTCGGTCAGCTGATTGACACGACGATCCTCGGGGATCTTCACCTTCTCCATGATCTCACCGGCGATCTTCGGGCCGATGCCATGGATGTACTGCAGCGCGATCAGCACGCGCTTGTTGGTGGGAATATTTACGCCGGCAATACGGGCCACGGCCTTCTCTCCTGTTGCCGATCCCTCGTCAGGGGTCGGGCTTTAAGTGCTTGCTTTCTCGGGCAGGTGTTCACAAACGCGAACACGACGCCCACCCCCGGTCTTCCTGGGGCCCGGCATCGTCTGAAACTATCCGACTTGGATGCGGGGCTTATTAAGGGATTCCGGGGGGTTTCGTCAACCGCTGCTAGCGCTTAGCTCGCTTTTTCGTGACCTTTTTTGGGGCCTTCTTCGGACCTTTTTTAGCGGTCTTTTTAGCGGTCTTTTTAACGGTCTTCTTTGCGGGCTTTTTGGGAGCCTTCTTGGCGCCTTTGCTGGCCTTTTTGGCAGGTTTTCCGGCCTTTTTGGCCGCTTTCGCGGGCTTTTTGGCCGTCTTCGCAGCTTTTTTCGCGCCTTTCCTGGCGGATGCCGTCCTGGCCACGGCCTTGCCTGCGGGCTTGGCCTGGGCGGCCTTGGCGTGAGTCTTGGCATGAGTCTTGGGCTCGATCGCCCCAAGTGCCAGGAGAAGTCGGTGGATGGCGCGGGTGACCTCTTCGATGGTCATCATGCCATCAACGGTCGAGAGCTTGCGCCGCTCGGAATAGTAGTGAATCAGCGGTTCCGTCTGGCTGCGGTAGCTGGCGAGTCGCTTGGTCAGGACCTCCGGCGTGTCGTCGACCCTCACCTCCTCGCCACGTTCGCGCATCTGTGCGACGCGGGTCTCGACACGGTCGAGCAGCGCGCTCTCGTTGACCCTGAGTTCGATTACGCCGTCGAGCTTGAGGTGCCTGTGCTTCAACAACTCGTCCAGGGCCTCGGCCTGCGGCACTGTGCGCGGGAATCCGTCGAGGATGAATCCCTTCTTGGCGTCTGGCTGCTCGATTCGGTCGGCGATGATTCCGACCACGACGTCGTCGGGCACGAGGCCACCGCTCGCCATGATCTCCTTCGCCCTCAAGCCGACCGGAGTTCCGGCCGCCACCGCAGCGCGAAGCATCTCACCGGTGGAGAGCTGCACGATGCCGTAGCGCTCGATCAACCGTTGCGCCTGGGTCCCCTTGCCTGACCCCGGCGGTCCCAGAAGGATAATTCTCATTGGCGTTCGCCCCCCGGATCGGTGAGCGATAGGTCGCGCACCTGTGTTTGAAGATCAACGATAGTGCAAACCAGCGCCGCACCACCACCAAAAAACTATACGGCAGCACGCCACCGCAAGATACGGGACCTTTGGAATCGGTCTGTACGGTCAGGTAGTCGGCTCCGACAGCTCTCGTCAACGACGGGCGGTCGACACGTTACGAGCCTCGCGCGAGGAGCGGCGCACCCGGTCGCATGGGCCGATCAGGCGCGCGCCTGAAGCGCTACCGATTGCGGCGGCCCCTCAGCTTCGACTTCCGGATCAGCCCTTCGTACTGGTGAGCCAGCAGGTAACCCTGAACCTGCGCCACCGTGTCCATGGTGACACTGACCACGATCAACAGCGACGTGCCGCCAAAGTAGAAAGGCACCGAGGCGTAGGAAATCAGAATTTCCGGGATCAAACAGACGATCGCGAGGTAGATCGCGCCGATCACGGTGATGCGCGACAGAACGTAGTCGATATATTCGGCGGTGCGTTCGCCGGGACGGATGCCCGGAATGAAGCCGCCATGCTTCTTCAAATTGTCCGCGGTCTCGGTCGGGTTGAACACGATCGCGGTGTAGAAGAACGCGAAGAACACGATCAGCGCGAGATACATGATCAGGAACAGTGGCCGGCCGTGGCCGAGCTGCGTCGTGAGCCACTGGAACCATTCCGGCCCCTTGCCCGCGTTGAAGTTCGCAACCGTGGTCGGCAGCAGGAGCAGCGATGACGCGAAGATCGGCGGGATGACGCCCGAGGTGTTGAGCTTGAGCGGCAGATGCGAGGACTGCCCCTCGAACATCTTGTTGCCGACCTGGCGCTTCGGATACTGAATCAGGAGGCGGCGCTGCGCGCGCTCCATGAACACGATGAAGGCGATCACGGCGACCGCCATGATGATGACGATCAGGATCAGGCCGGTGGACATCGCGCCCTGACGGCCGAGTTCGAGCATGTTGGCGAGCGCCGAGGGCAGCTCTGCAACGATGCCGGACAGAATGATCAGCGAGATGCCGTTACCGATGCCGCGCGAGGTCACCTGCTCGCCCAGCCACATTAGGAACATGGTGCCGCCGGTGAGCGTGATCGCGGTGGAGAGACGGAAGAACAGGCCCGGATCGCTGACGACATTGCCGGCGCCTTCGAGGCCGACCGCAATGCCGTAGGACTGGAACGCGGCCAGGATGACGGTGAGGTAGCGGGTGTACTGGTTCAGCGTCTTGCGGCCCGCCTCGCCTTCCTTCTTCAGCGCCTCGAGCTGCGGCGAGACGGTGGTGAGGAGCTGGATGATGATCGAGGCCGAGATGTACGGCATGATGTTCAGCGCAAAGATCGCCATGCGGTGGATGCCGCCGCCGGCGAACATGTTGAACATGCCGAGGATGCCGCCCGCCTGCGAGCGGAACACCTGCTCCCAGATGTTGGGATCGATACCGGGCAGCGGGATGTAGGTGCCGAGCCGATAAACGAGCAGCGCACCCAAGGTGAACCAGATGCGCTTCTTCAGTTCGTCGGCCTTGGCAAGCGCGCCGAAATTGAGATTGGCTGCCAGTTGTTCCGCTGCTGAGACCATGTTGGGCTTTCTCCCGCCGCCTACTGCGCCGTCATGCCCGCGGCCGGGCTACTTGGGCGGACGCCGGACATTATCTGGTGCACGGCTTCGATAAGTCCATCGTCCCGCATGCGTAAAGGCCCGCGAGCCGCGGGCCAATGACGCAGATGTTACGCCGCCTCGCCTTCTTCGGCGGCAGGCGCGAGGATCTTCACCGAGCCGCCGGCCTTCTCGACCGCCGCGATCGCGGACTTCGAGGCACCGTGCACTTCGATGTTGAGCTTGGCCTTGAGCTCGCCGCGGCCGAGCAGCCGGACGCCGGCCTTGGAGCGGCGCAGCACGCCGGCCTTCACCAGCGCTTCGGCGTTCACGACGCTGCCGGTGTCGAGCTTCTTGGCATCGACGGCGTCCTGGAGCCGGTCGAGATTGATCTCGGCGAACTCGACGCGGAAGATGTTGTTGAAGCCGCGCTTGGGCAGACGGCGATGCATCGGCATCTGGCCGCCTTCAAAACCCTTGATGCGCACGCCCGAACGCGCGGTCTGGCCCTTGCCGCCGCGGCCGGACTGCTTGCCCTTGCCCGAACCGATGCCGCGGCCGACGCGCATGCGCTTCTTGCGCGAGCCGGGGTTGTCGGCGATATCGCTGAGCTTCATCGCCCTTCTCCTTGTTTCTTGCGCGTGGTCTTGCCCGAAAACCGGTATCCGCCTCTCGGGATCACGCGCCCTTGCTTACTTCCCGTCGACGATACGGACGAGATGGTGAACTTTCTCGATCATGCCGCGAACAGCCGGGGTGTCCGGCAATTCGGCGACGCGGCCGATCTTGTTGAGCTTGAGCCCGATCAGCGTCGAGCGCTGCGAGTGATGGCGGCGGATCGCGCTGCCGATCTGCTCGATCTTGATCGTCTTGGCGGCCTTGGCCATTTTTTAAAACTCCGAAAAGCTTCCGTTAGTCGGCAGCCGCCTCGGCATCGCCGCCGATACGACGGGACTGCAGGGTGGACACCTTGATGTTGCGACGGGCCGCCACCGAGCGCGGCGAATCCTGGTGCTTCAGCGCGTCAAAGGTCGCGCGCACCATGTTGTACGGGTTCGACGAGCCGATCGACTTTGCGACCACGTCCTGGACGCCGAGCGTCTCGAACACAGCGCGCATCGGGCCGCCGGCGATGATGCCGGTACCCGCCGGAGCGGCACGCAGGTAGACACGGCCCGCGCCGTGACGGCCGGCGATGTCGTGATGGAGCGTGCGGCCCTCGCGCAGCGACACGCGGGTCAGGTTGCGCTTGGCGGACTCGGTGGCCTTGCGGATCGCCTCCGGCACTTCGCGCGCCTTGCCGTGACCGAAGCCGGCGCGGCCCTTCTGGTCGCCGATCACGACCAGCGCTGCGAAACCGAAGCGCTTACCGCCCTTGACGACCTTGGCCACGCGGTTGATGTGGACCAGCTTGTCGACGAACTCGCTGTCGCGCTCCTCGCGCTCCTTGCGGTCACGTCCGCCGCCGCGTTGATCGCGTCCACCACGTTGTTCGCGTTCTGCCATTTTTCCAATCCTTCAGAGGCTTACGCCTCAATCCTCAAATTCTGTTAGAAGCTCAGCCCGCTCTCACGCGCTGCGTCGGCGAGAGCCTTGACGCGCCCATGGTAGAGGTAGCTGCCGCGATCGAACACGACTTCCTTGACGCCCTTCTCGGCGGCGCGCTCGGCCAGCAGCTTGCCGACCGCCTTCGCCGCATCGATGTCGGCGCCGGTCTTGCCGCCGTCGCGCATCGTCTTCTCGAGCGAGGAAGCAGAGGCCAGCGTCTCGCCCTTCAGGTCGTCGATGACCTGGGCGTAGATGTGCTTGGACGAGCGGAACACCGACAGGCGCGGACGGCCGCCACCGGAACGGCGCAGCTTCAGCCGCACACTCCGCTTGCGCCGGGCATTCGTAACCTTGGCTTTGGACATGACCGGCTCCGTTACTTCTTCTTGCCTTCCTTGCGGAAGATGAATTCGCCCACATACTTCACGCCCTTGCCCTTGTAGGGCTCCGGCGGACGGTAGGAGCGGATCTCAGCGGCAACCTGGCCGACGCGCTGGACGTCGCTGCCGGTGACCGTGATCTCGGTGGGCTTCGGCACGGTGATCGTGATCCCTTCCGGGATCGGGTAGATCACGTCGTGGCTGTAACCGAGCGCGAGCTGGAGGTTCTTGCCCTGCATCGCGGCGCGGTAACCGACGCCGGTGATTTCGAGCTTCTTCTCGAAGCCCTTGGTGACGCCTTCGACCAGATTCGCGACCTGGGCGCGAGCGGTGCCGTACAGCGCCCGCGCGCGGTTGGTCTCAGCCCGCGGCTTGACCTTGATCTGGCCGCTCTCGAGCTTCACCTCGACGTCGTCATGAACGACGAACTGAAGCTGGCCCTTCGGCCCCTTCATCTTGACGGTCTGCCCATCGACGGTCGCGGTCACACCGGACGGCACCGCCACAGGCCTTTTGCCAACACGTGACATGGATCAAAAATCCTTCTCAGAACACCGTGAAGAGGACTTCACCGCCCACATTCGCGTCACGCGCGCTGTGGTCGGCCATGATCCCCTTCGGCGTCGACAACACCGAAATGCCGAGCCCGTTGTTGACCCGCGGCAGGTTCTTCACCGAGGCGTAAACACGGCGCCCGGGCTTGGAGACACGTTCGATCTCGCGGATGACGGGCTCGCCGTCGAAATACTTCAGCTCGATCTCGATCTCGCTGCGGCCCGAGGAGTGTTCGAGCGTGGCGTAGCCGCGGATGTAGCCTTCGGTCTTGAGAACCTCGAGCACGTTCTCGCGCATCTTCGAGCCAGGCGTGGACACCTTGGTCTTCGAACGCATCTGCGCGTTGCGGATACGGGTGATCAGATCGCTGATTGGATCGTGCGTAGACATCTAAACGACCCTCCTTACCAGCTCGACTTCACAAGGCCCGGGACCATGCCCTTGGAGCCAAGTTCGCGCAGCGCGATACGGGACAGCTTGTTCTTGCGGTAGTTCGAGCGCGGGCGGCCCGACAGCTCGCAACGCAGGCGGATGCGGGTCGCCGACGAATTGCGCGGCATTTCCGCCAGCTTCAACGTCGCAGCGAAGCGCTCCTCCATCGGGAGCTTCTTGTCGGCGATGATCGCCTTCAACCGCGCGCGCTTGGCGGCGGCGTTCTTCACCATCCGCGTGCGCCGGTTGTTCTTCTCGATTGAACTCTTCTTTGCCATGCTTGGCTCCTGGGTATCCGCGTTTGAGAGGCTCTAGGTCAGCGTCTCACTGCCGGAACGGGAAATTGAAAGCGGTCAACAAGGCCCTCGCCTCTTCGTCGGTCTTGGCCGTGGTGCAGACGGTGATGTCCATACCGCGGGCTTCCGTGACCTTGTCGAAGTCGATCTCGGGGAAAATGATGTGCTCCTTGATGCCGAGCGAGTAGTTGCCGCGGCCGTCGAAGCTCTTCGGGTTCAGGCCGCGGAAGTCGCGGACGCGCGGCAACGCGACCGTCACCAGGCGATCGATGAACTCGTACATGCGGGCCTTGCGCAGCGTGACCTTGCAGCCGATCGGCTGGTTCTCACGCAGCTTGAAGGTCGCGATCGCGATACGCGAATAGGTCACGATCGCCTTCTGGCCGGCGATCTGGGTCAATTCGGCGGCGGCGGTCTCGGCCTTCTTGCGGTCGTTGACGGAATCGCCAACGCCCATGTTCAGCACGACCTTGTCCAGCCGCGGAACCTGCATGACGTTCTCGTAACCGAACTTCTCGGTCAGCGCGACGCGGATCTTGGCGTCATATTCCGCGCGCAGGCGCGGCAAGTAAGCTGTGTCAGCCATCGATCTCAGCTCCCGAGCTCTTGGCGATGCGGACCTTCTTGCCGTCCGCCTGAATCTTGAATCCGACGCGTGTCGGCTTTCCGTCCTTGCCGAGATACGCGATATTGGACAGTTGGATCGGCGCCTCTTTCGAGATGATGCCGCCCTCCTGGTTCTGCGTCTGCTTCTGGTGACGCTTCACCATGTTGATGCCACGCACCAAGGCCGTGCCGGCGTCCGGACGAACCTCGAAAACCTCGCCGGTGCGGCCCTTGTCGCGGCCGGTCAGCACGACGACCTTATCGCCCTTGCGGATCTTCGCAGCCATCACAGCACCTCCGGCGCGAGCGAAATGATCTTCATGTGGTTCTTGGCGCGCAGCTCGCGCGGCACGGGCCCGAAGATACGGGTGCCGACCGGCTCGGCCTGGTTGTTGATCAGGACAGCGGCGTTGCGGTCGAAGCGGATGACCGAACCGTCAGCGCGGCGGATGTCCTTGCGGACTCGCACCACGACGGCCTTCATCACGTCGCCCTTCTTCACCTTGCCACGCGGAATCGCTTCCTTGATCGACACGACAATGATGTCGCCGATGGTGGCGTAGCGGCGCTTGGAGCCTCCGAGCACCTTGATACACATGACACGGCGTGCGCCAGAATTGTCGGCCACGTCGAGGTTGGTCTGCATCTGAATCATTGATGCACCTCGTCCTCTTTCTCTTATGCGCCAGCCTGGCCAGCGCTCAACATTTCCCTGAAGTCAGTCGGCTAAGTGCCGGCAGCTCAGGCGCTTTTCTTGTGCTCGCCCCGGATCACGACCCAGCGCTTCAACTTCGAAATCGGCTTCGATTCCTCGATCCACACCACGTCGCCCGGCTTGAACTGGTTGCTCTCGTCGTGCGCATGATAGTTCTTCGAACGGCGGATCGTCTTCTTGTAGATCGGGTGCGTGAAACGGCGATCGACGCGCACCACGATGGTCTTGGCTTGCTTGTCGCTGACGACCACGCCCTGCAAAGTACGTTTCGGCATCTTCGTAAGCCTCTTACTTCTTCTTCGCGCGCTGCTGCGCGGCGACGGTCTTGATCCGGGCGATGTCACGGCGGGCCTCGCGCAGGCGCGAGGTGTTCTCGAGCTGCCCGGTGGCGCGCTGGAAGCGCAGGTTGAAGCGCTCCTTCTTCAGGTTCAGGACGGCGTCATCCTGCTGGTCGGGGCTCATCGCGCGGATGTCTTCGATCTTCATCTGGGCCATGGCCATTACTCCGCAATGCGCTCGACGAAGCGCGTCTTGATCGGCAGCTTGGCCGCCGCCAGGGTCAGCGCCTCGCGCGCGGTCTGGGTATTGACGCCGTCGATCTCGAACAGCACCCGGCCCGGCTTGACGCGCGCGACCCACAATTCCGGCGAGCCCTTGCCCGAGCCCATGCGGACTTCGGCGGGCTTCTTCGACACCGGAACGTCGGGGAATACGCGGATCCAGACGCGGCCGGCGCGCTTCATGTGACGGGTCAGCGCGCGGCGGGCGGCCTCGATCTGGCGCGCGGTAACGCGCTCAGGCTCGGTCGCTTTCAGGCCGAACTGGCCGAACGCCAACGTCGCGCCCGAAGACGCAACGCCGTGGATGCGGCCCTTATGCGCCTTCCGGAACTTCGTTTTCTTAGGTTGCATCATGGCTTTAAGCCCTCAAATTCCTGTGCTGGCTCAGGCCGCAGCGTCGCGACGCTGCCGGCCGCCACCGCTGCCACCACCCTCGCCTTCGGCCATTCTCTTGTCCTGGGCCATCGGATCGTGCTCGAGGATCTCACCCTTGAAGATCCAGACCTTGACGCCGCAGGTGCCAAAGGTCGTGAACGCGGTCGCGACGCCGTAGTCGATGTCGGCGCGCAGCGTGTGCAGCGGAACGCGACCTTCGCGGTACCACTCCATGCGCGCGATTTCCGCACCGCCCAGACGACCCGAGCAGTTGATGCGGATGCCTTCCGCGCCGAGACGCATCGCCGACTGCACGGCGCGCTTCATGGCGCGGCGGAACGCAACGCGGCGCTCGAGCTGCTGCGCGATCGATTCGGCGACCAGCGTCGCATCGAGCTCAGGCTTGCGGATCTCGACGATGTTGATCACGACGTCCGACGAGGTGATGTCGGCCACCCTCTTGCGCAGCTTGTCGATGTCGGCGCCCTTCTTGCCGATCACCACGCCCGGACGAGCCGAGTGGATCGTGACGCGGCACTTTTTGTGCGGACGCTCGATCACGATGCGGGCGACGGCCGCCTGCTTGAGCTCCTTGTGCAGGATCTCACGGATCTTGACGTCTTCGTGCAGCAGCTTGCCGTATTCCTGCTTGCCGGCGAACCAGCGGGAATCCCAGGTCCGGTTAATGCCGAGACGCAGACCGATCGGATTGATCTTTTGACCCATCGTTTTCTCCTGCGTCCTTAAGCGGCCGCTTCGGCTTCGACCTGACGAACGATGATCGTCAGCTGCGAAAATGGTTTGTAGACACGGCCCGAGCGGCCGCGGCCGCGGGCAGCAAAGCGCTTCATCACGAGCCCGTTGCCGACGAAGGCCTGCGCCACGACGAGATCGTCGACGTCGAGATCGTGATTGTTCTCGGCGTTGGCGATAGCCGATTCCAGGCACTTCTTCACGTCCACAGCGATCCGCTTGCGCGAAAACTGCAAATCGGCGAGCGCAGCAGACGCCTTGCGGCCGCGAATGAGCTGGGCCACCAGGTTGAGCTTCTGCGGGCTCACCCGCAGCATCCGGGCGACCGCCTTGGCCTCGTTGTCGGCGAGGCTCCGTTCGCGCTTAGGTTTGCTCATGACTTAATCCTCAAGCCTTCTTGGCTTTCTTGTCGCCGGAGTGGCCATGGAAGGTCCGGGTCGGCGAGAACTCGCCGAACTTGTGACCGACCATTTCCTCGTTGACCGCCACCGGCACGTGCTTCTGACCGTTGTAGACGCCGAAGGTCAGGCCGACGAACTGCGGCAGGATGGTCGAGCGACGGCTCCAGATCTTGATGACGTCGTGACGGCCGGACGCACGCGCCGCATCTGCCTTCTTGAGCAGCGACGCCTCGACGAACGGGCCTTTCCAGACTGAACGAACCATGTCCGGCGTTCCTTACTTCTTCCGCTTGTGGCGGCTTAGGAGAATGAATTTGTTGGTCGACTTGTTGGTGCGGGTCTTCTTGCCCTTGGTCGGCTTGCCCCACGGAGTGACCGGGTGGCGACCGCCCGAGGTACGACCTTCACCACCGCCGTGCGGATGGTCGATCGGGTTCATGGCAACGCCGCGGTTGTGCGGGCGACGGCCCATCCAACGCTTGCGGCCGGCCTTGCCGATAGAGGTGTTCATGTGATCCGGGTTCGACACCGCGCCGATCGTGCCGCGGCAGCGACCATGCACCAGGCGCTGCTCGCCCGAGTTCAGGCGGATGATCACGTAGTCCTGGTCGCGACCGACGAGCTGGGCGTAGGTGCCGGCCGAACGCGCGAGCTGGCCACCCTTGCCAATCTTCGTCTCGATGTTGTGGATGATCGTGCCGACCGGCATGTTGCCCAGCGGCATGACGTTGCCCGGCTTCACGTCGACATAGTTGCCGGCAATGATGGTGTCACCCACGGCCAGGCGCTGCGGCGCCAGGATGTAGGCCTGCTCGCCGTCCTGATACTTGATCAGTGCGATGAAGCCCGTGCGGTTCGGATCGTACTCCAGCCGCTCGACGGTGGCGGGAACGTCCACCTTCTCGCGCTTGAAGTCGACGGTGCGCAGCGTCTGCTTGTGCCCGCCGCCACGGAAACGCACGGTGATGCGGCCCGTGTTGTTGCGGCCACCCGAGGACTTCTTGCCTTCGGTGAGCGCCTTGACCGGCTTGCCCTTGTAGAGGGCCGAACGATCGACCATGACCAGCTGGCGCTGGCCCGGCGTCGTGGGATTGAATGTCTTCAGTGCCATCGTCGTACGACCTTACAGACCGGTGGTGACGTCGATCCGGTGGCCCTCTTCGAGGGTCACGATCGCGCGCTTGGTGTTCGACTGCGAGCCGAGATTGCCGCGGAAGGCCTTGACCTTGCCCTTGCGGACCAGCGTGTTGACGCTCTTGACCTTGACGTCGAACAGCTTCTCGATCGCTTCCTTGATCTGCGGCTTGGTCGCCTTCGCGGCCACCTTGAACAGAACCTTGTTGTGCTCCGAGGCGATCGTCGCCTTTTCGGTCACGACCGGCGACAGGATCACGTCGTAGTGGCGAGCCTCGATGTTCTTCTTCATTTGAAGCGCGCCTCCAGCGCATCGATGGCGGCCTTGGTCAGAACGAGCTTCTGACGGCGCAGGATGTCGTAGACGTTGATGCCCTGGATCGGCAGCACGTCCATGTTCGGGATGTTGCGGGCAGCCGCCGCGAAGCCCTCGTTGAGCTCGGCGCCGTCGATGATCAGCGCGTTGGTCAGACCGAGGCCCGAGAAGTGGCTGAGCAGCGCCTTGGTCTTGGCGGCCTCGAGCGCGGCCTTCTCGATCACGACGAGATCACCGTCCTTGGCCTTGGCCGACAGCGCATGCTTCAGCGCGAGCGCGCGAACCTTCTTCGGCAGATCGGAGGCGTGCGAGCGCACCACCGGACCGAAGGCACGGCCGCCGCCACGGAACTGCGGCACGCGGGCTGAACCGTGACGAGCACCACCGGTGCCCTTCTGCTTGTACATCTTCTTGCCGGTACGCCAGATCTCGGCGCGGCCCTTGGCCTTGTGGGTGCCGGCCTGACGCTTGTCGAGCTGCCACTTCACGCAGCGCGCGATGATATCCTCGCGCGGCTCGAGACCGAAAATGGCGTCGGAAAGCTGGACCGAGCCGGCTTCCTTGCCCTCAAGGGTGGTGACTTTCAATTCCATCTCACGCACCCTCCTGCTGGGCCGCAGCCTCGGCTTCGCCGCCGGCAACCTTGAACTTGCCGGGCTTCGGAGCTTCCTTCGGCAGCGGCTTCTTGACGGCGTCGCGCACGCGGATCCAGCCGCCCTTGGAGCCGGGGACGGCGCCTTCGACGAGGATCAGGCCGCGCTCGACATCGGTCTGAACGACGCGAAGGTTGAGCGTGGTGATGCGGTCGACACCCATGTGGCCGGGCATCTTCTTGTTCTTCCAAGTCTTGCCGGGATCCTGACGGCCGCCGGTCGAACCGATCGAGCGGTGCGAGATCGACACACCGTGCGTCGCACGCAGACCGCCGAAGTTCCAGCGCTTCATACCGCCAGCAAAGCCCTTACCGACCGAGGTGCCGGTGACGTCGACGAACTGGCCGACGACGAAGTGGTCGGCCAGGATCTCGGCGCCGACCGGGATCATGGCGTCCGCAGTGACGCGGAACTCCTCGACCTGCCGCTTCGGCTCGACCTTGGCGACCGCGAACTGGCCGCGCTCTGCCTTGGGCATGTACACGGTCTTGCGGCTGCCGGCTCCGAGCTGGAGCGCGACATAACCGTTCTTCTCTTCGGTGCGGTGGCCTACGACCTGGCAATTGCCGAGCTTCAGCACGGTCACGGGGATATGTTCACCGGTCTCCGTGAAGACCCGCGTCATCCCGACCTTTTGTGCGATCACTCCGGAGCGCATCGGCTTGCTTCCTGTTCTTTCTGTCCGCTTTCGCGAACGGGATCCAAAAATCTTAGAGCTTGATCTCGACGTCGACACCGGCGGCCAGGTCGAGCTTCATCAAAGCATCGACGGTCTGCGGGGTCGGATCGACGATGTCGAGCAGACGCTTGTGGGTGCGCATCTCGAACTGTTCGCGGCTCTTCTTGTCGACGTGCGGCGAACGGTTGACGGTGAACTTCTCGATGCGGGTCGGCAGCGGAATGGGTCCGCGAACCTGCGCGCCGGTGCGCTTCGCCGTATTCACGATCTCACGGGTCGACGTATCGAGGATACGATGGTCGAACGCCTTGAGACGGATGCGAATATTTTGGCCGTTCATTGCCGTGGTCTTTCTTCAATCAGAGTGGCGAATAGCGAATAGCGAATGCTGCCATCCGCTACTCGCCAATCTCTAGTCTCGTAATTACTCGATGATCGAGGCGACGACGCCGGCGCCGACGGTACGGCCGCCTTCGCGGATCGCGAAGCGAAGCTTCTCTTCCATCGCGATCGGCACGATCAGGTGCACTTCCATCGCAATGTTGTCGCCCGGCATCACCATCTCGGTGCCTTCCGGCAGGTGCACGACACCGGTCACGTCGGTGGTGCGGAAGTAGAACTGCGGACGGTAGTTGGTGAAGAACGGAGTGTGACGGCCACCCTCGTCCTTGGTGAGGATGTAGGCCTCAGCCTTGAACTTGGTGTGCGGCTTGACCGAACCCGGCTTGCACAGCACCTGGCCGCGCTCGACGTCCTCGCGCTTGGTGCCGCGGAGCAGCGCGCCGATGTTGTCGCCGGCCTGGCCCTGATCGAGCAGCTTGCGGAACATTTCGACGCCGGTGACGGTCGTCTTCTGGGTCGCACGCAGACCGACGATCTCGATTTCCTCGCCGACCTTGATGATGCCGCGCTCGACACGGCCGGTCACGACGGTGCCGCGGCCCGAGATCGAGAACACGTCTTCAACCGGCATCAGGAACGGCTGGTCGATCGGACGCTCCGGCTGCGGGATGTACTCGTCAACGTTGCGCATCAGCTCGAGGATGGCCTCGTGGCCGAGCTTCTTGTCGGAGTCTTCGAGAGCGGCGAGCGCCGAGCCCTTGATGATCGGAATCTTGTCGCCCGGGAATTCATACTTCGAGAGCAGCTCGCGGACTTCGAGCTCGACGAGCTCGAGCAGCTCCGGATCGTCGACCATGTCGCACTTGTTGAGGAACACGACGAGCGCGGGCACGCCGACCTGGCGGGCGAGCAGGATGTGCTCGCGGGTCTGCGGCATCGGGCCGTCAGCAGCCGACACGACCAGGATCGCACCGTCCATCTGGGCAGCGCCGGTGATCATGTTCTTCACGTAGTCGGCGTGGCCGGGGCAGTCGACGTGCGCGTAGTGGCGGTTCTTGGTCTCGTACTCGACGTGCGCGGTCGAGATGGTGATGCCGCGCGCCTTCTCTTCCGGCGCCTTGTCGATCTGGTCGTACGCCGTGAACGTCGCACCACCGGTTTCAGCGAGGATCTTGGTGATCGCCGCGGTCAGCGACGTCTTGCCATGGTCGACGTGACCGATGGTGCCGATGTTGCAGTGGGGCTTGTTACGTTCAAACTTTGCTTTGGCCATTTGACTCTCCGTTCAATCGTCAGCTCGAGACCGACGACAATCAGGCAAACTTCTTCTGGACTTCTGCCGACACGTTAGCCGGCGCTTCTGCGTAGTGATCGAACTGCATGGTGAAGGTTGCGCGCCCCTGGCTCATCGAGCGCAGGTTATTCACGTAACCGAACATGTTCATGAGCGGCACCATCGCGTTGATGACGTTGGCGTTGCCGCGCATGTCTTGACCCTGAATCTGACCGCGCCGGGAATTCAGGTCGCCGATGACCGAGCCGGTGTAGTCTTCCGGCGTCACCACCTCGACCTTCATGATCGGCTCGAGCAGGACGGACTTGCCCTTCTGCAAGGCCTCGCGGAATGCCGCGCGCGATGCGATTTCGAAGGCCAGTGCCGAGGAGTCGACGTCGTGATACTTGCCGTCGACGAGCTGAACCTTGACGTCGACCACGGGGAAGCCCGCGACAACACCAGAGCTCATCACGCTATTGAGGCCCTTTTCGACGCCGGGGATGTATTCCTTCGGCACCGCGCCGCCGACGATCTTGGACTCGAACTCATAGCCCTTGCCGGGCTCGTTCGGCTCCACCACGATCGACACTTCGGCGAACTGACCGGTACCACCGGTCTGCTTCTTGTGGGTGTACTTGACCTCGGCCTTCTTGGTGACGCGCTCACGGAACGCAACCTGCGGCGCACCGATGTTGGCGTCGACCTTGTAGGTACGCTTGAGGATGTCGACCTTGATGTCGAGATGGAGTTCGCCCATGCCCTTGAGGATGGTCTGGCCGGACTCCTGGTCGGTCGACACGCGGAAGGACGGATCCTCCGCAGCGAGCTTCGCCAGCGCCACGCCCAGCTTCTCCTGGTCGGCCTTCGACTTCGGCTCGATCGCGATCTCGATGACCGGCTCGGGGAATTCCATCTTCTCCAGGATCACCTGCTTGTCGGAGTCGCACAGCGTGTCGCCGGTGCGCGCTTCCTTCAGGCCGGCCAGCGCGACGATGTCGCCGGCATAGGCTTCCTTGATGTCTTCGCGGTTGTTCGCATGCATCAGCAGCATGCGCCCGATGCGCTCTTTCTTCTCGCGGGTCGAGTTCACGACGCCGGTGCCGCTCTGAAGAACCCCCGAGTAGATGCGGCAGAAGGTGATGGTGCCGACGAACGGGTCATCCATGATCTTGAACGCGAGCAGCGCCAGCGGCTCCTTGTCGTCCGCCTTGCGCACGACTTCGTTGCCGCGGTCGTCGGTGCCCTTGATCGCGGGCACGTCGAGCGGCGACGGCAGATAGTCGACGACGGCGTCGAGCAGCGGCTGCACGCCCTTGTTCTTGAAGGCCGAGCCGCACAGCACGGGATAGAACGCACCGGTCAAGACCGCCTTGCGGATCAGCCTCTTCAGCGTCGCCTCGTCCGGCTCCTTGCCGTCGAGATAGGCGGCCATGGCATCGTCGTCGAGCTCGACGGCGGCTTCCACCATCTTCTCGCGGTATTCCTTGGCCTGGTCGACGAGGTCGGCCGGGATGTCGACATAGTCGTACTTCGCGCCGAGCGCTTCATCGTTCCAGACGACGCCCTGCATCTTCACGAGGTCGACGAGACCCTTGAAGTTGTTCTCGGCACCGATCGGCAGCTGGATCGCGATCGGCTTGGCGCCGAGGCGGTCGACGATATCGGACAGGCACTTGAAGAAGTCGGCACCGGTCTTGTCCATCTTGTTGGCGAAGACGATCCGCGGAACCTTGTACTTGTCGCCCTGGCGCCAGACCGTCTCGGTCTGGGGCTCGACGCCCTGGTTCGAGTCGAGCACGCAGACGGCGCCGTCGAGCACGCGGAGCGAACGCTCGACCTCGATCGTGAAGTCGACGTGGCCGGGCGTGTCGATGATGTTCAGGCGCTTGCCGGCCCAGAACGCGGTGGTCGCAGCGGAGGTGATCGTGATGCCACGCTCCTGCTCCTGCTCCATCCAGTCCATCGTCGCGGCACCTTCGTGCACTTCGCCGATCTTGTGGCTCTTGCCGGTGTAATAGAGGATGCGCTCGGTCGTCGTGGTCTTGCCGGCGTCGATATGCGCCATGATACCGAAGTTACGGTAGTCCTCGATGGCATGTTGGCGGGGCATGGGTCGTTCCTTGCAAGTCCGTTAGATGTCGCCGTTACCAGCGATAATGCGAGAAGGCGCGGTTGGCTTCGGCCATCCGGTGCACGTCTTCACGCTTCTTGACGGCGTTCCCCCGGTTGTTCGACGCATCCAGGAGCTCCGCCGAGAGCCGCTCGGTCATCGTCTTCTCGTTGCGCTCGCGCGCGGCCGAGATCAGCCAACGAATGCCCAGCGCCTGCCGGCGGGTCGAACGGACCTCGACCGGAACCTGGTAGGTCGCGCCGCCGACGCGGCGGGAGCGCACTTCGATGGTCGGCATGACGTTCTCGAGCGCCTGCTCGAACACGCCGAGCGGGTTCTGCTTGGTCTTGGTTTCGATGATGCCGAATGCACCGTAGACGATGCCTTCCGCGACCGACTTCTTGCCGGCGTACATCACCGAGTTCATGAACTTGGTGACGATGATGTTCCCGAACTTCGGATCGGGAAGGACTTCGCGCTTTTCAGCAGAGTGGCGACGAGACATGGACGAGGTTCCCGCTTACTTCGGACGCTTGGCGCCGTACTTCGAACGACGCTGCTTACGGTTCTTGACGCCCTGGGTATCCAGAACGCCGCGAAGGATGTGGTAGCGCACGCCGGGCAAGTCCTTGACGCGGCCGCCGCGGATCATGACCACCGAGTGCTCCTGGAGGTTATGGCCCTCACCTGGGATGTAGCCGATCACCTCGAAGCCGTTGGTCAGGCGCACCTTGGCAACCTTACGAAGCGCCGAGTTCGGCTTCTTCGGGGTCGTCGTGTAGACGCGGGTGCAAACCCCACGCTTCTGCGGCGACTGCTGCAGCGCCGGCACCTTCTTGCGCGACTTCTGCACTTCACGCGGTTGAGCGATCAGCTGGTTGATCGTCGGCATCCTGGCCTTACCCTTTGTTCTGCCGCGGTCCCTTTCGGGCCCGCAAATTCTTCTTCCGGACTACCCGCCCGATGGGGCCGCCTGGCGCGGAGCGATCCGCACAAAGCGAAATTGCGCCAACCGCTCCATTACCGAGCGGAAAGCGCTTCGACGCCACAGAGGACCGCAGTCTTGAGGCCGATCAGCATAAAGCCGACGGCTGCGAACCGAGGTCATGCATCCGAGTTTGATCTCAAGAGAACGAGCTCTAGAGAACTAAAATCGCACTGGCATTGCCTAGCTATGATCGACAGCGTTTGAGCGGCATTCGTCGAGGTTGGTGCCCGCTTTAAGATCCCAAAAGGATCGGGCGGGTGGCCCGTTCCGACGTTGGCGATGCTCACCGCCTGTCGTTAAGTGACGCGCTTTCTATAAGCGGGAATCACCTGAGTCAAGGTGAAACCACGGCAAGCGAAGGGCTTCTCGCGCTTAAAGAATTGGCTCGTTCGGCGCCCTCGCCGCCTCGTTGATGTAGGTCCCGGGCCAGCGTTCCGCCAGGGCGGGCATCAATTTATACCCGGGCAAAATATACTTTTATGGCGCGCGCTAAGGTTTTCTTTCCTGTTCATGCGCCAGGGTTCCGCGTTGGGGTGGAGAAATACCGGTGCGGTATACCGACATCGCGATCATCGGCGGGGTATGGCCGGCTCCACCGCTGCTGCAATGCTGGGTCGCGTCGGCGTCCAGACCGTCCTGATCGACCCCCACAGCGAGTGTCCACCCGACTTCCGGGTCGAGAAAATCAGCGGCGACACCAAGCTCGAGCGCTTCTGGCGGACCGGAATCGCAGAATCAGTGCTGCGCCGCGCGACGTTCTGCGGTGAGAACTGGATCGCGCGATTCAGCCCTCTGCTCGACAAGGCGCCGAGCCGGCAGTTCGGCTTCCGCTATGAGTCCTTCGTCAACGCGATCCGGGCGGAAATCCCCGACACGGTCGACCAGATCTGCGCCAAGGCGCTGTCGATCTCAACGAGCCCCTACCGGACGGCGCATCGCTGGGCGCGCTTCGTGGCCTGGTTTGCCCAAGGTGTGGTCCGGCGGGTGACGCGACCGGTTCGCCTCGAGCCGAACTTCCTCGGTCACTCCTCCTCGCCATCCTCCTCGTCGTCGTCCTCGTCATCATCATCGTTGTCGTCAGTATCGTCATCGTCGTCGACCTGAGCCGTAGCGCCATGCGGCTGGTGGATCTGGTCGTCCCACAGCTTGCGATAGCTGCCGTTCTTGGCGAGCAGTTCGGCATGCGAGCCGCGCTCGATGGCACGGCCGCCTGAAATCACGATGATCTCGTCCATCTCCACGACAGAGGTCAGACGGTGGGTCGACCAGATCATGGTGCGGCCCTTGGCGACCTTCAGCAGCGTGCGATTGATCGCAGCCTCGGTCGTCTGGTCGAGGGCCGAGGTCGCCTCGTCCAGGAGCAGCACCGATGGATTGCGGATGACCGCGCGTGCGATCGCGAGGCGCTGGCGCTGGCCACCCGACAGCGTATCGCCGCGCTCACCGACCGGCGTGTCGTATTTCTGCGGCAGGCTCATGATGTAGCGGTGGATCTCCGCCTTCTTCGCCGCCTCCTCCACCTCCTCGTCGGTGGCGCCCTCCTTGCCGAGCCGGATGTTCTCGCGGATCGACATGTTGAACAGCATGTTCTCCTGGAACACCACGGCCATGCTCCGGCGCAGCGAATCCAGCGTCACTTTCCGCACATCGACACCGTCGATGGTGACGCGCCCTTCGTCAGGCACGTAGAGGCGCAGGATCAGATTGAGCAGCGTGCTCTTGCCGGAGCCGCTGGGCCCGACGATCGCGATGCGCTTGCCGACCTTGAGCTTGAGGCTGAGGTTGTCCAGGACCGGCGTCTGGCTGCCTTCGTACTGGAAGGTGACATGATCGAAGGTGATGTCGTTGGTGATGCGCGGCAGGTCCGGCGCGCCGGGACGGTCGGCGCCGCGCGTCGGCTCGTCCAGCAGCTCCTGGATGTGGCGCACGGCGGCGGCCGAGGAGATCGACACCGGGATGAAGTGCATCACGTGGGCGATGTTGTAGGAGACCTCCCAGAACGCGCTCTCGAAAGTGACGAAGGTGCCGATCGTAATCTGGCCCTTGGTCGCAAGATACGCGCCGATCGCGAGCACCACGAGATGCAGGAGCAGCACCGAGATCGTGACCGTCCGCTCCACCATGGTCGACAGGAATGCGGCTGACGCGATCTTGTTGCGGGTCTCATTGTTGCGGAAGGTGAAGAAGCCGAACATCTTGCGCTGCAGATTGAACGCCTTGATTACGGCCTGCGCCGCCACGTTCTCCTGCACCATGCCGAGCAGCCCGCTCTCGTTGAGCTTCTGCTCGTAATTTGCCTGCACCGCTTTCGGGGTGAGAATGCGCGGCCCGATCAGCGTGATCGGGAACACCAGCAGCGCGACCACGGCGAGCTGCCAGTTCAGGAACAGCAACAGGATGATGCCGGCGATCAGCTCCATGAACGGCAGTGCGGCGCTGTTGACAAATGTCTTGACCGAGCCCTCGAAGGCCGAGAGGTCGACGGAGAAGCGCGACAGGATCTCGCCACGCTTGGTGCGGCCGAAATAGGCGGCCGGCAGGTCCTGCACATGCTCGAACAGCCGCCTGCGCACGTCGGAGATGATGCAGGCCGCCAGCCGCGCGTCCCATCGTTCGTACCAGACCGCGACGATCGAGGTGAAGATGCCGGCGACCGCGAGCACGCCCAGAATCTTGTAGAGCGCCTGAAAGTCCTCTTCGCCGAGAGCGTCGTCGATCAGGAACTTCAGGCTCAGCGGCATGATGACGTTGAACAGCGTCTCGATCATGACGCCGAACGAGACGAATGCCAGGATCCGCTTGTAGTTTACAAGGAAGGGCTTGACGAAGCCCAGGATGGTTGCGAGCGCGCCGGCGGCTTCGCGCGCCGTGAAGACGACGAGTTCCTCGTCCTCATCATCATCATCGAGTTCAGGAAGATCGTCCTCGTCTTCCTCCTCGTCGTCGTCTTCGTCGTCGTCGGTAACGTCCGGCTTGCCGGCAGAGGCGTGCTTGTCCTTGAGCTCCGCCGCATCATCCGCGGCCGCGAGCCTGGGCTTGTCCGACGAGAGAGGCCTTTGCGCCATGAAACCAACCGATGCTGACGGCCGGCATGACCGCAGAGAAACCGAGGGAGATAACGGGGAGCCCGCTATGTCACCGATTCTATGCGATCAGAATGAATTCGGCAAAACAATTGGCGAATTCGTCTGTTCTAGTCGTCGTCCTCGACCTTGTCGAAGAAGGAATAGCGCAAGCTGTCGGCGTCGGCATACCACTGCCCCGGCCCCTTGTTGGCGGCGAGCGTCGCCGTCCACAGTGCATCGGTACAGTCGTTACGGTGCATCGACAGGTCGAACCCGTTGCCGAAGAACAGTTCCGACCATTCCCACCAGGTGCCAAGCTTCCTGACCCCGCGCAAGAGGTCGTAGCGGTCGATCAAGCCAGGCGCCATGTCGGATGTGACTGAGCCGAACACGAGGCCCGTCTTGACCACGCGGTTCAATTCCCTGATCGCGCGGACGACCTGCTTCTCGGAGACGTGGCAGAGGCTTGTCTCGAATACGAAATCGAACGCGCCGTCCTTGAACGGCATGTCCACGATCGACCCGAGCTTATTGTATTTCTTGAGCGCCTTCGGTGTCCTGGCGTGGATGGTGCGGTTGTTCTCGATGCCGAAGGCGTCGATCCCGCGCTCGCGCAGCGCGCCGACGAGCTCGCCGCTGGCAGACCCCGCGACCAGCAGCTTGGCGCCCTTCGCCTTGCCCCAGACGATGCCGATAAGCTTCATCAGATAGTCCGGGTCGGTGAACTGGCGCCACGCCTGGCCATAGGGACCCTGGCCGCGGTAATTGTCAAAATAGTCGCGGTCGATCTTGTCGGACAGCGGCGTCTCGCTCTGGCTGCGCGCGCGGCGCAGGCGCATCATCTCGGTCAGGATGATGTCGGTCGCAGCGTCCGAGGAGTCGAGCAGACCGTTCAGCGTCGAATCGAACAGATAGTCGCCGACCACGACGATGCCGGGATGCTCCTTCGGTTCGGGCCGGTGATTGGTCATGACGTCACGCACCGGCAGGCCGCCCGGCAACGCGTTCACCGACGACAGCCAGCGGTGGATCTTGCCTTCCACGAAATGCGCACGCGCATCGCCGAACGCGGCGGGCAGCGACTTCAGCGCAGCATCGATCAGCTCCTGATCGGAGAGATTGGCGAAGGCCAGCGCATCGGAGCCCGGAATGAGCCAGTTGAGCACGCCGTGCTTGCCGACGTCATGGCGCGCGCCCTCGTTATAGACGCAGCAGCCGCCGAAGGCTTCCGACATGAACCAGGCGCCGCCGATCTTGTCGCCCCAGAACGGGGTGTCGAACAGGATCGAGACACGCAGGTAATGCGCCGGACGGTCGAAATAGGAGACGTGCTTGACCATCGACTTGCGGAGCTGCTCGCCTTCCCAGCCGAGCGTGGCCAGCCAGGAATGCGGCAGGCAGACCAGCACGAGATCGAAGTCGCGCGTCTCCGGCCCCTTGCCGTTCATCATCTTGAGCTGGTAGCGCCCTGTCGGCGCCTTGCCGACGGTGAGGACGCGGTGATTGAGCTGGATGTCGGCGTTGACCTCCGACTGCAGGCACTCGATGAGCTGCTCGTTACCGTTCTGGATGGAGTAGAGGCCGATATAGCCATCGATATCCATCAGGTAGTTCTTCAGCGCGTTGAGCCCGTTGGTGTTGTGGCTCTCGGTCGCGATGTCGGAGCGCGCCATCACCTTGAAGAAGCGCTTTGCCGTTTCGTCCTCGACCTCCTCCTCGAGCACCTGCTCGGCAGTCTTGAAGGCCCAGGGATGCTCGTTGTCGTGCGCGCCGACACCTTCATAATATTCGATCGGCGACATCAGGTCGGAGCAGCGCTTGCGGAACCCCTCGATCGCGGCCGCGGTCCTGGCACCGTACTTGCGACGCATGCCGGGAACGTCGGTCAGCAGCTCGCCGCCGAACTGGACCTGCTCGGCGTCCATCGGAATGGTCTGAAGCCCGAAGTGCTGGATCAGCTCCCGCAGGGGATCCGGACCGGTCATCGAGTAATCATAGATCTCGGCAACGCCGGCCTCATACATCGCAGGCGCCGAATCGAATTTGCGCGTGACGACCTTGCCGCCCAGCCGATCGGACGCCTCATAGATGGTGACACGGCAGAGATCGCCGAGTTTGCGCTTCAGATACCAGGCGCTCATCAGCCCGCCGGGGCCGCCGCCTACGATTGCGAGGTCAAGCATATAAGTTCCGTGGTCTCCGGCCCTGCCCCCGTCACGGGACCACCGGTCTAAGCTCTCCTAACAGAAGCGCTTTTCAGGCTGAAGGAAAGATGAACAAACGATGTCCCTGCACCGCAGCAGGGAAACAAAGCAGCAAAAAGGCCGGCAAAAGCCGGCCTTTTCATTGTCATCGGTAATCGTACGGATGAACCATCATTCCGCAGGTGGCAGAGCCACCGGCTCCGCTTCGGGCGCCGGCGAGACGACCGAGGTCTGCTTCTCGCGCTCGTCGAGGATCAGCTTGTCGCGCTTCATGGCGACTTCGCGGATCTTGGCCATGGAGGCGCCGGTGCCCGCCGGGATCAGCCGGCCGACGATGACGTTCTCCTTCAGACCCTCGAGCGGATCGACCTTGCCGTTGACCGCCGCCTCGGTAAGGACGCGGGTGGTCTCCTGGAACGAGGCCGCCGAGAAGAACGAGCGGGTCTGGAGGCTCGCCTTGGTGATGCCGAGCAGAACCGGCGTTCCCGTAGCGGGCTTCTTGCCCTCTTCCTTCGCCTTCTCGTTGAGCGCGTCGAACTCGATCTTGTCGACCTGCTCGCCGGAGATCATGTCGGTCTCGCCCTGGTCGGTGATTTCCACCTTCTGGAGCATCTGACGGACAATCACCTCGATGTGCTTGTCGTTGATGAGCACGCCTTGCAGCCGGTAGACCTCCTGGATCTCGTTGACCAGATAGGCCGCGAGTTCCTCGATGCCCTTGACCGCCAGGATGTCGTGCGGCGCCGGGTTGCCTTCCACGATGAAGTCGCCCTTTTCGACGACGTCGCCGTCCTGAAGGTGAATGTGCTTGCCCTTCGGGATCAGGTACTCGCGCGGCTCATCGGTCTTGTCCATCGGCTCGATAGAGATGCGACGCTTGTTCTTGTAGTCGCGGCCGAAGCGGATGGTACCCGCGATTTCGGCGATGATCGCCGCATCCTTCGGACGCCGTGCCTCGAACAGCTCCGCCACCCGCGGCAGACCGCCGGTGATGTCACGCGTCTTGGCGCTTTCGGTGGAGACACGAGCGAGGATGTCGCCCGGCGCCACCTTGGCTCCGATATCGACCGAGAGAATGGCGTCGACGGACAGCATGTAGCGGGCATCGCCGCCACGGGCGAGCTTGAGCACCTTGCCGTCCTTGCCCTTGATCACGATGGCCGGACGCAGGTCCGAGCCGCCGCGCGTCGAGCGCCAGTCGATGACCACGCGCTTGGCGATACCGGTGGCCTCGTCCAGCGTTTCCGAGATCGACTGCCCTTCGACCAGATCCTCGAAGCCGATGGTGCCTTCCACTTCGGTGAGAAGCGGACGGGTGTAGGGATCCCACTCGACGATACGCTGGCCGCGCTTGACGTTGTCGCCCTCGTCGACGTGCAGCCGCGAGCCGTACTGAATACGGTGCGTCGCACGCTCGGTGCCGTCGGCATCGACGATCGCCACCACCATGTTGCGGACCATCGCGATCAGGTGACCTTCGCTGTTGCGGGCGATGGCCTTGTTCCTGATCACGATCTTGCCGTCGAAGTTGGATTCGACGAACGACTGCTCGTTGAGCTGCGCCGCACCACCGATGTGGAAGGTGCGCATGGTGAGCTGGGTGCCCGGCTCGCCGATCGACTGCGCCGCGATGACGCCGACCGCTTCGCCGTGGTTGACCGGAGTGCCGCGGGCGAGGTCGCGGCCGTAGCACATGCCGCAGATGCCGTTGACAAGCTCGCAGGTCAGCGCCGAGCGGATCTTCACCTCCTGCACGCCGCCCTGCTGGATGGCGTCCAGATGGCTCTCTTCCATCAGCGTACCGCGCTTGATGATCACCTTGCCCGAGCTGTCACGCACGTCTTCGCAGGCCGTGCGGCCCAGGATGCGCGAGCCGAGCGAGGCGACCACGGTGCCGGCATCGACGATGGCGCGCATCTTGATGCCGAGCTTGGTGCCGCAGTCGTTCTGCGTGATGATGCAGTCCTGCGCGACGTCGACCAGACGACGGGTCAGGTAGCCGGAGTTCGCGGTCTTCAACGCGGTGTCCGCGAGGCCCTTGCGGGCGCCGTGGGTCGAGTTGAAGTACTCGAGCACCGAGAGGCCTTCCTTGAAGTTCGAGATGATCGGCGTCTCGATGATCTCACCCGACGGCTTGGCCATCAGGCCGCGCATACCGGCAAGCTGGCGCATCTGGGCGGGCGAGCCGCGCGCACCGGAGTGGGCCATCATGTAGATCGAGTTGATGTCGGCGTCCGCCCCGCTGGCCGTCTTCTTGGTCGCGGAGATCTCCTTCATCATCGCCTTGGCGATTTCCTCGGTCGCCTTCGACCAGGCGTCGACGACCTTGTTGTACTTCTCGCCATGGGTGATCAGACCGTCATTGTACTGCTGCTCGAAATCCTTCGCCAGCGTACGGGTGGTGTCGACGATCTTCCACTTGCCGTGCGGCACGACCATGTCGTCCTTGCCGAACGAGATGCCGGCCTTGAACGCGTTGTAGAAGCCGAGCGCCATGATGCGGTCGCAGAAGATCACAGTCTCCTTCTGGCCGCAGTGGCGATAGACCTGGTCGATGACGCCGGAGATCTCGCGCTTGGTCATCAGCTTGTTGATGATGTCGTACGAGATCTTCGAGCTCTTCGGCAGCACGTTGCCGAGCATGATGCGGCCAGGCGTGGTCTCGATCCAGCGACGGGCGGGCTTGCCGTCCTCGCCGATGCCTTCCCACCGGTACTTGATCTTGGTGTGGAGGTGGATGACCTTCGAATGCAGCGCGTGCTCGAGCTCGGCCATCTCGCCGAACACCTTGCCCTCGCCGGGCATGCCTTCGCGCAGGATCGAGAGGTAATAGAGACCGAGCACGATGTCCTGCGACGGCACGATGATCGGCTGGCCGTTCGCCGGATGCAGGATGTTGTTGGTCGACATCATCAGGACGCGCGCTTCGAGCTGCGCTTCCAGCGACAGCGGAACGTGCACGGCCATCTGGTCGCCGTCGAAGTCGGCGTTGAACGCGGCGCAGACCAGCGGGTGGAGCTGGATCGCCTTGCCCTCGATCAGCACGGGCTCGAACGCCTGAATGCCGAGACGATGCAGCGTCGGCGCGCGGTTGAGCAGCACCGGATGCTCGCGGATCACCTCGTCCAGGATGTCCCAGACCTCGGGCCGCTCCTTCTCGACGAGCTTCTTCGCCTGCTTGACGGTGGTGGACAGGCCCTTGGCGTCAAGCCGCGAATAGATGAACGGCTTGAACAGCTCGAGCGCCATCTTCTTCGGCAGGCCGCACTGATGCAGGCGCAGCTCGGGACCGACCACGATCACCGAACGGCCCGAATAGTCGACGCGCTTGCCGAGCAGGTTCTGGCGGAAGCGGCCCTGCTTGCCCTTGAGCATGTCGGCGAGCGACTTCAGCGGACGCTTGTTGGCGCCCGTGATGACGCGGCCGCGGCGGCCGTTGTCGAACAGCGCGTCGACGGCCTCCTGAAGCATGCGCTTCTCGTTGCGGATGATGATATCGGGCGCGCGCAGCTCCATCAGCCGCTTCAAACGGTTGTTGCGGTTGATGACGCGGCGGTAGAGGTCGTTGAGGTCCGAGGTCGCGAAGCGGCCGCCGTCGAGCGGCACCAGCGGACGCAGATCCGGCGGGATCACTGGAACGACGGTCAGGATCATCCATTCCGGCTTGTTGCCGGAGTGGCGGAACGCCTCCACGATCTTCAGGCGCTTGGCGAGCTTCTTGTGCTTGATGTCGGAGTCGGTCTCCTGCATCTCGGCACGCAAGGTGACCTCGAGCTTCTCGAGGTCCATGCCCTTGAGCAGCTCGCGGATCGCCTCGGCGCCGATCATGGCGGTGAAGGAATCCTGGCCGTACTCGTCCTGCGCCTTCAGATACTCGTCTTCCGACAGCAGCTGACGGTCCTTCAGCGCGGTGAGGCCGGGCTCCAGCACGACGTAATATTCGAAGTAGAGGATCCGCTCGAGATCCTTCAGCGTCATGTCGAGCAGCAGGCCGATGCGCGAGGGCAGCGACTTCAGGAACCAGATGTGGGCGACGGGCGCGGCGAGCTCGATATGGCCCATGCGCTCGCGCCGGACGCGCGACAGCGTGACCTCGACCGAGCACTTCTCGCAGATGATGCCCTTGTACTTCATGCGCTTGTACTTGCCGCACAAGCACTCGTAATCCTTGATCGGCCCGAAGATGCGCGCGCAGAACAGACCGTCGCGCTCGGGCTTGAAGGTCCGGTAGTTGATGGTCTCCGGCTTCTTGATCTCGCCGTAGGACCAGGACAGAATCTTCTCTGGAGACGCGATCGAGATCCGGATCTGGTCGAAGACCTGAGCCGGTGTCGTCGGGTTAAAAAGATTCATAATTTCTTGGTTCATCGTCTTCTCCTCGCGTACCGGTCGAGCCGGCAGCAAATTCGAAAATCTTAACTCGCGGAGCGCCCTGCCCTCACCGCGCGGGACGAGGCGCCAATGCCCGGCCTTCTCGGCCGGGCACGATAAGTCGCGTTATTCGGCCGCCTCGGAGGTCGGCGCCGGTCCTATCTTGGAATTGTGCAGGTCGACGTTGAGGCCGAGCGAGCGCATTTCCTTGACGAGGACGTTGAAGGACTCCGGAATACCCGCCTCGAACGTGTCGTCACCGCGCACGATCGCCTCGTACACCTTGGTACGGCCGGCGACGTCGTCCGACTTCACGGTCAGCATTTCCTGGAGCGTGTAGGCCGCGCCGTAAGCTTCGAGCGCCCACACCTCCATTTCGCCGAAACGCTGGCCGCCGAACTGCGCCTTGCCGCCCAGCGGCTGCTGGGTGACGAGCGAGTACGGACCGATCGAACGCGCGTGGATCTTGTCGTCGACGAGGTGGTGCAGCTTGAGCATGTAGATGTAGCCCACCGTCACCTTGCGATCGAAGGGATCGCCAGTGCGGCCGTCATAGACGGTCGACTGGCCCGAAGCGTCGAGACCTGCGAGCTTCAGCATCTCCTCGATGTCGGCTTCCTTGGCGCCGTCGAACACCGGCGTCGCGATCGGCACGCCGTGGCTCAGATTGCGGCCGAGTTCGATCAGCTCGTTGTCGTTGAGCGTCTTGATCGTCTCGTCCTCGCCGTAGATCTTCTTCAGCGTCTCCTTCAGCGGCTTCATGTCCTGCTTCGACAGATAGGCATCGACCGTCTGGCCGATGCGCTTGCCGAGGCCGGCGCAAGCCCAGCCGAGATGCGTCTCGAGGATCTGCCCGACGTTCATGCGCGAGGGCACGCCGAGCGGATTGAGCACGATATCGGCATGGGTACCGTCCTCGAGGAACGGCATGTCCTCGATCGGCACGATCTTCGACACCACGCCCTTGTTGCCGTGGCGGCCGGCCATCTTGTCGCCGGGCTGGATCTTGCGCTTCACCGCGACGAAGACCTTGACCATCTTCATCACGCCGGGCGGCAGCTCGTCGCCACGCTGCAGCTTCTCGACCTTGTCGAGGAAGCGCTGTTCAAGCCCCTTCTTCGACTCGTCGTACTGCTTCCGCATGGCCTCGATCTCGGCCATCAGCTTGTCGTTGGGCGAGGCGAACAGCCACCACTGCGACTTCGGATACTCCTCGAGCACCGCACGGGTGATCTTGGTGTCCTTCTTGAAGCCCTTGGGGCCCGCGATGCCCTGCCGTCCTTCGAGGAGCTCGGCGAGGCGATTGTAGACGTTACGGTCGAGGATCGCCTGCTCGTCGTCGCGGTCCTTGGCGAGACGCTCGATCTCTTCCCGCTCGATCGCCAGCGCACGCTCGTCCTTGTCGACGCCGTGGCGGTTGAACACGCGCACTTCCACGATCGTGCCCTGCACGCCCGGGGGCACGCGGAGCGAGGTATCGCGGACGTCGGAGGCCTTCTCGCCGAAAATGGCGCGCAGGAGCTTTTCTTCCGGCGTCATCGGGCTTTCGCCCTTCGGCGTGATCTTGCCGACCAGGATGTCGCCAGCGCGTACTTCCGCACCGATGTAGACGATGCCGGCTTCGTCGAGGTTCTTCAGCGCTTCTTCCGAGACGTTCGGAATGTCGCGGGTGATTTCCTCAGGACCGAGCTTGGTGTCGCGGGCCATCACCTCGAATTCTTCAATATGAATCGAGGTAAACACGTCGTCCTTCACGATCCGCTCGGAGAGCAGGATCGAGTCTTCGAAGTTGTAGCCGTTCCACGGCATGAACGCGACCAGCACGTTCCGTCCCAGAGCGAGCTCGCCGAGATCGGTCGACGGACCGTCGGCGATGATGTCGCCCTTCTTGACGATGTCGCCGACCTTCACCAGCGGACGCTGGTTGATGCAGGTCGACTGGTTGGAGCGCTGGTACTTCATCAGACGGTAGATATCGACGCCCGACTTGGTCGGATCGAGATCTTCCGTGGCGCGGATGACGACGCGGGTCGCGTCGATCTGGTCGATCACGCCCGAACGGCGCGCCGCGATCGCGGCACCCGAGTCACGCGCAACCACGCCTTCCATGCCGGTGCCGACGAACGGCGCTTCGGCGCGAACCAGCGGCACCGCCTGGCGCTGCATGTTCGAGCCCATCAGCGCGCGGTTGGCGTCGTCGTTCTCGAGGAACGGGATCAAGGCCGCGGCGACCGAAACGAGCTGCTTCGGCGACACGTCCATGTAGTCGACCTTGTCCGGCGTCACCGGCAGAACTTCGCCGGCGTGACGACAGACCACGAGGTCCTCGGTGAAGCGGCCCTTGGCGTCGAGCGGCACGTTGGCCTGCGCGACGGTGTAGCGGCCCTCCTCCATCGCCGAGAGGTACACGACCTCGTCGGTGACGCGGCCATCCTTCACCTTGCGATAAGGCGTCTCGACGAAGCCGTACTTGTTCACGCGCGCGAAGGTCGCAAGCGAGTTGATCAGGCCGATGTTCGGACCTTCCGGCGTCTCGATCGGGCAGATGCGGCCGTAATGCGTCGGATGCACGTCGCGCACCTCGAAGCCGGCGCGCTCGCGGGTCAGACCGCCCGGTCCAAGCGCCGAGAGGCGGCGCTTGTGGGTGATCTCCGACAGCGGGTTGGTCTGGTCCATGAACTGCGAGAGCTGCGAGGAGCCGAAGAACTCGCGCACGGCGGCAGCCGCCGGCTTCGCGTTGATCAGGTCCTGCGGCATGACTGTGTCGATGTCGACCGAGGACATGCGCTCCTTGATCGCGCGCTCCATGCGGAGCAGACCGATGCGGTACTGGTTCTCCATCAGCTCGCCGACCGAGCGCACACGGCGGTTGCCGAGGTGGTCGATGTCGTCGATCTCGCCCTTGCCGTCACGCAGGTCCACCAGCGTCTTGATGACGGAGAGGATGTCTTCCTTGCGCAGCGTGCGCTGGGTGTCGGGCGCATCGAGGTCGAGGCGCATGTTCATCTTGACGCGGCCGACCGCGGACAGGTCATAGCGCTCGGCGTCGAAGAACAGCGACTGGAACATCGCCTGCGCCGAATCCAGCGTCGGCGGCTCGCCCGGACGCATCACGCGGTAGATGTCGAACAGCGCGTCCTCGCGCGTCATGTTCTTGTCGGCCGAAAGCGTGTTGCGGATGTAGGCGCCGACATTGACGTGGTCGATGTCGAGCAGCGGCAGCTCCTTGTAGCCCTGCTCGTTGAGGGCCTTCATCAGCTTGTCGGTAATCTCCTCGCCGGCTTCCGCATGGATCTCGCCGGTCTTCGGATTGACGAGGTCCTCGGCCAGGTAGTTGCCGACCAGTTCCTCATCCGACATGCGAAGCGCCTTCAGCCCCTTCTCCTGGAGCTGGCGGGCGGCGCGCACGGTAAGCTTCTTGCCGGCCTCGAGCACGACCTTGCCGGTGTCGGCGTCGATCAGGTCGGAGGTCGTGGAATAGCCGCGGAAACGGTTGGCATCGAACGGAACGCGCCAGCCTTCCTTGGTCCGCTTGTAGAGGATCCGCTTGTAGAAGGTGTTGAGGATCTCCTCGCCGTCGAGCCCGAGCGCGAACATCAGCGACGTCACCGGAATCTTGCGGCGACGGTCGATACGCGCATAGACGATGTCCTTGGCGTCGAACTCGATGTCGAGCCAGGAGCCGCGATACGGGATCACGCGGGCGGCGAACAGCAGCTTGCCCGAGGAGTGGGTCTTGCCCTTGTCGTGGTCGAAGAACACGCCGGGCGAACGGTGCATCTGGGAGACGATGACGCGCTCGGTGCCGTTGACGATGAAGGTGCCGTTCATCGTCATGAGCGGGATGTCGCCCATGTAGACGTCCTGCTCCTTGATGTCCTTGACCGACTTCGCGCCGGTTTCCTCATCGATATCGAACACGATGAGGCGCAGCGTCACCTTCAGGGGTGCCGCAAAGGTCATGCCGCGCTGGCGGCACTCGTCGACGTCGTATTTCGGCGGCTCGAACTCGTAGCGGACGAATTCCAGCATCGAGGTACCGGAGAAGTCCGAGATCGGGAACACCGAGCGGAACACCGCCTGCAAGCCCTCATCCGGCCGCCCGCCCGTGGGTTCGTCGACCATCAGGAACTGGTCATAGGACGCCTTCTGAACCTCGATGAGGTTCGGCATCTCGGCGACTTCCTTGATATGTCCGAAAAACTTGCGAACGCGTTTGCGACCGGTGAATGTCTGCTGCGCCATCGTGGCCTCTCATTTCGGCGCCCGCCCTGGGCGCGCCTTCCGGGACACGGCTGCCACCGCTCCCCGGGTTGAATTTTCGAACCCGTTTTGAGGATCGGAAACCCAGTCTCGGACCGTCAAAGTCCTGAACTGTTCTTCAGATCTTCAAAACGCAAAACGACGCGCGGGGCGCATACGCGCACCCGCTCGTCACAACGATTGTCTTCACGGACTGCAAAAGCCCGAAATAGCCTGCTCTCCCAACGGCTTGCGGGAAACTCCGCCTTCCACGCCCACCGTGCTTTCGTGCTGTCGACCCGATATGGGGCGACAATAGTGGAGATTCGAGGGGTAAGCCCTCAAATCCCCACACTTTTTCGTGTTCAGCCTGCGTCGGAATGCCCCGTCGCACGCCTTTTGCATTGAGACCCTCGCCTTCTGCTCGTTCTGACCGGGCCTTAACCCGGCCATCCACGTTCTTGGACGAGATCCCGGATCGCGCTCGGCTTCGCCTCGCTTGTCCGGGACGGAATCGAAGCAAGCTTCGCTTACTTGAGCTCGACCTTCGCACCAGCCTTCTCGAGCTGGGCCTTGATCTTGTCGGCTTCGTCCTTGTTCACGCCTTCCTTGACCGGCTTCGGCGCGCCCTCGACGAGGTCCTTTGCTTCCTTCAGGCCCAGGCCGGTGATGGCGCGGACTTCCTTGATGACCTCGATCTTCTTGTCGCCGGAGGCAGCGAGAACGACCGTGAACTCGGTCTTCTCTTCGGCCGGAGCGGCGGCAGCGCCACCAGCAGCCGGGCCGGCCACCGCGACGGCGGCAGCGGCGGACACGCCCCACTTCTCTTCGAGGAGCTTGGCGAGTTCAGCGGCTTCGAGCACGGTGAGGCTCGAGAGGTCGTCAACGATCTTCTGCAAGTCAGCCATTGTTCTGTTTCCTTAAGTGTAAGTCTGGTTCGGGTTTGAGATTTGCGAAGGGCGTCAGGCCGCTTCGCCCTTTGAGGCATGAGCCTGAATGACGCGTGCGAGCTTGCCCGCCGGCGCGTTCGCGAGCTGAGCGAGCTTGGTCGCCGGGGCCACAAGCAGGCCGACGATCTTGCCGCGCAGTTCGTCAAGCGACGGCAGCGAGGCAAGCGCCTTCACCCCGTCGACATTCAGGACGGTCTTGCCCATCGAGCCGCCGATGATGACGAACTTCTCGTTCGCCTTGGCGAAATCGATGGCGACCTTCGGCGCCGCTACCGGATCGTTGGAAGTCGCGATCACGGTCGGCCCCTTCAGCATGGGGCCGATGGCAACGACGTCAGTGCCTTCAAGAGCAATTTTGGCGAGACGGTTCTTCGAGACCTTCACCGAGGCACCCGCCTGCTTCATCTGCTGGCGCAGCTTCTGCATCTGGGCAACGGTGAGGCCGGAATATTGAGCAACGACCGCGACGCTCGTGGTCTTGAAGACCTCATTGAGCTGTTCGACCGCTTCCTTTTTTGCCGCTCGTTCCACAGCAAGCTCTCTCCGGTTGGCGGTCGTCGCACGAAAGCGGGACCGCCGGGTTGCACCCATCGTCCCGCCCAAACCTGAACCTCGGGGCCAAACCCTTCGGACACGCCGGGCAAGACGACAATTCAAAGCCTGCCCTCCCGGAACCCTTATGGGGCCCACGGGGTGTCGAGGTCCGAACCAAACCCATTTCGAGCCGCCCGGAGGTGGCTGCGAACTGAAATCCGGTCTTCACCCGTCTATGCAGGCCATGCGATTAAGCCGTTGGGAAATCGAGATTTCCCGCGGGCGCCTGCAGTCTTGGACAGGACAAGGTCAGCCGGCATGCCGCCTGACCTCTGCCCGCATTCCACCAACTTGATGAGGCCTCTTCCTTTTCGGGCAAATCCTCGCGGACGTCCTGAGAAGGAATGATCTCCTATCGTGTCGGGTTTTCGGAATGCGTGCACGGACGGGCCAGCAGCTCGCCAGCACGTCCGGAGGCGGTTCTTTAACCGCTCTTGACGGCCTTGCCAAGAGCAAAATTCGCACCAGTTCCAACCGATTGGCGCGGACACCTGCCGTGGCGAAAAAGGGCCGTTTCAGGTCTCTTCGACCGCGTAAGGCAGCGACTTGCCTTCAAAGAATGCCGTCAGGTTCGCCAGCACGCAGCCCTGCATCGCAACGTGCGATTCGAGGGTATGGCCGCCGATATGCGGGGCGAGCACCACGTTGGGCAGCGCGGTCAGCGCGTCCGGCGCGTGCGGCTCCTTCGCATAGACGTCGAGGCCGGCGCCGGCGATCGTCTTGTCGGAGAGCGCCGCAACGAGCGCCTTCTCATCGATCACCGATCCGCGGGCGATATTAACGACATAGCCGTCTTCGCCGAGCCGCTTGAGGATGTCGGCGTTGACGACATGCCGGGTCTCGGCGCCGGCGCGCACCGCAATCATGAGCACGGAGCACCAATCGGCGAGCGCCTCCAGCGAGGGGAAATATTGATGGGGCACGTCGTGGCGAGTGCGACTGAAATAGCCGACCTCGCTCTCGAACGCCGCGCAACGCGCGGCGATCTTGCGGCCGATCTCGCCCATGCCGTAGATCCCGATGCGACGACCGGACATGCCTGACTGGGGCCGCATCATCGGCGTCGGTTTTGATGCGGCCCAATCGCCGCTGCGGACGTATTGATCCGCAACCAGGATCCGGCGGGTGGCAGCGAGCATCAAGGTCATTGCGATATCGGCGACCGCGGACGCATTGGCGCCGGGACTGTGGCCGACCGCGATGTTGCGCGCGGCAGCCGCCTTGAGGTCGACGCCGTCATAACCGGTGCCGTAGCAGACGATCGCCCCAAGATTCGGCAAGGCGTCCATTGCCGCCGCGCCGAGCGGCGTCGCGCCTCCGGTCAGCAGCGCACGGAGGCCACTTAGCGCATCGCTCGAAAACACCTCCTGCGCCGGCTTGCCGGCGGTGTCGAGCAATTCAAACCGCTCGGCAAAGGGCGCCATCATCGTCTTCGGGAAGCGCGAGTAGATCAGGACCTTCTCAGCCATTGTCATTGTTTCCCGTGAACGACGCCTCACAAATGGAAGGGGCGGAATCGGTTGCCCAATTCCGCCCCTGTCCGCATGTCTTGATCTGTTGCCTTAGCCGAGGATCGTGCCCGGCTCGACCTTCACGCCCGGGCCCATGGTCGAGGACACCGCGACGCGCTGGATGTAGGTGCCCTTGGAGCCGGCCGGCTTCGCCTTGGAAACCGCATCGGCGAGCGCCTTGACGTTCTCGACCAGCTTCTCCTCGGAGAATGAGGCCTTGCCGACGCCGGCCTGCACGATGCCGGCCTTCTCGACGCGGAACTCGACCGAACCGCCCTTGGCGCCCTTCACTGCACCGGTGACGTCCATGGTCACGGTGCCGATCTTCGGGTTCGGCATCAGGCCACGCGGGCCGAGCACCTTACCGAGACGGCCGACCAGCGGCATCATGTCGGGGGTCGCGATACAACGGTCGAAGTCGATGGTGCCGTTCTGCACCTTCTCGACCAGGTCCTCGGCGCCGACGACGTCGGCACCGGCGGCCTTGGCTTCGTCCGCCTTGGCGCCGCGCGCGAACACGCCGACGCGCAGGGTGCGGCCGGTGCCGTTCGGCAGGTTCACGACGCCGCGGACCATCTGGTCGGCGTGACGCGGATCGACGCCGAGATTGATCGCGATCTCGATCGTCTCGTCGAACTTCGACTTGGCACGCTCCCTGACCATCTTGATGGCTTCCGCGAGCGGGTAGAGCTTCTCGCGATCAACGCCCTCGCGGGCCTTCTTCAAACGCTTTCCGATTGCCATGGCCCGTTACCCCGCAACTTCCAGACCCATCGAACGGGCGGAGCCCTCGACCATCTTCATGGCCGATTCGATGGTGTCGCAATTCAGGTCCTTCATCTTCTTTTCGGCGATCTCGCGCACCTGCGCCTTGGTCACCTTGCCGGCCTTGTCACGGCCCGGCGCCTTCGAGCCGGACTGGATCTTGGCAGCCTGCTTGAGGAAGAAGGACATCGGCGGCGTCTTCATCTCGAAGGTGAAGGAACGGTCCGCATAGATGGTGATGATCACCGGGATCGGGGTGTTCTTCTCTTCCTTCTGGGTCTGGGCGTTGAACGCCTTGCAGAACTCCATGATGTTGAGACCGCGCTGACCAAGCGCGGGACCGATCGGGGGCGAAGGATTCGCCGCACCGGCCGGGACCTGAAGCTTCAGGTATCCGGTCACTTTCTTTGCCATGTATCACTCCTGTTGTGCCGGTCCGAAGACTGGCGGTTTCAGGTTCGTGGTCGGGATCAGTTGCGGCTGGCGACCGCCCCTCTCCTCCCACGGCCTATTTCACGCAAAGCCACAGGCTTCACGCGTAGTCCGGTCAGACCTTCTCGACCTGACCGAATTCCAGCTCGACCGGCGTTGCGCGGCCGAAGATCGACACCGCGACCTTCACGCGCGAGCGCGCCTCGTCGATTTCCTCGACGACACCGGAGAACGAAGCGAACGGGCCATCGGCCACCCGCACGTTCTCGCCGATCTCGAACGACACCGACGCCTTCGGCCGCTCCACGCCCTCCTGCACCTGGTGCAGGATGCGCATCGCCTCGGCTTCCGAGATCGGCATCGGCTTGTTTTCCGCGCCGAGGAAGCCCGTGACCTTCGGGGTGTTCTTGATCAGATGAAACGCCTCGTCGGTCAGCTTCATCTTCACCAGCACGTAGCCCGGGAAGAACTTGCGTTCGGCGTCGATCTTGCGGCCGCGCCGCACTTCCGTGACCTTCTCGGTCGGCACCAGCACCTGCTCGAAGAGTTCCTCGAGGTTGCGCTGCTTGGCCTGCTCACGGATCGATTCGGCGACCTTCTTTTCGAAGTTCGAATACGCGTGGACGATGTACCAGCGCTTGTCGGACGATTGAGTTGCTGCGGCTGTTGCCATCAGTGAATGCCCAAAAGAAGGGTGACGAGATAACGGATGATCTGGTCGGCGGCGAAGAAGAAGATCGACGCCAAGGCAACCATGACGAACACCATGATCGTGGTGATCGTCGTCTCGCGACGGGTCGGCCAGGTGACCTTCGCGGTCTCCGAGCGCACTTCCTGCAAGAACTTGAACGGGCTGACTGCCATCGTTGATGTCCAACGTCCGTCGTGAGACGAGAAAAGATTTAAAGGGATCCGAACAGCCGCCGTCTGCCCAACCCTCTTCGCTTGAAGGATGAGCCGGAAACCGGGCTCGATTGTTCGGGGATTTCAGGGCCGCGCCGGAAATCCGCGTCTAACGGGCCGGCTGCAGGTGGCGGGTATCTACTGCGGATGGGGGCAAAGGTCAAGGTGTGGGCAGCCCGTCCCGTCAGGCGCCGTTCCCCAGGCAGCCGTACGAGAGCCGATCAGGATCAAGGGTTTATCCGTCCCTGATGAAGCGCGATCCGAGCTTCGAACCGGTCCAAAGCGGGCAAGCGTCATGCTCGTTCGCGCGACTGCGGCCGCCAATGCTGTAGCCGAACCTGAACCTCGCCTGGGTCCGCCTGGCGTCTGGTCCGTCTTTTGATGATCGGGTCGATGGCTAGCTGGCAGGAGTGGCAGGGCTCGAACCTGCGACCCCCGGTTTTGGAGACCGGTGCTCTACCAATTGAGCTACACTCCTACAGGACCTGCGTCGCCACGGGTCAGGCCGCTTTCAAGCACAGGGCGCGGCCGGTTTGCAAGGGAGAAGCGAAAGCGAGGCGCTTGTTCACACCGCGACTTCCGGGCCACAGTTCATCCTGAACAAGAACAACAATCCGGGAATGACCATGAGCGCCCAGACCGCCTTGACGCCGAAAACCGCCGCGCGGACCCCGGCTTTGCCCGAGGCCAGGCCCGAAACGCTGGGTTTGTCGCGCCCCCGCCTCCAGGCGATGTCGGATGCCTTCAGGCGCGAGATCGACAAGGGAACGGTTCCCGGCGTGACCGTGCTGGTGGCGCGCCGCGGCCAGATCGGCTGGTTCGAGGCTCTGGGCCGGCAGAGCCCGGCGGCTCCGGCGCCGATGGCGCATGATTCGATCTTCCGCATCTTCTCGATGACGAAGCCGATCGTGTCGGTCGGCATCATGACGCTGGTCGAGGAGGGCCATGTCCTGCTCGGCGATCCCCTCGCCAAGTACATCCCCGAATTCAGCAACCCGCAGGTCGGCGTCGTCAGTGGTGGCAAGCTTGAGCTGGTTCCGGCCAATCGTCCGATCACGGTTCAGGACCTGCTTCGCCACACCTCCGGCCTCACCTACGAGCACCAGGGCAATGGTCCCGTACACAAGCTCTATCAGGAGTCCCGCGTCCGCAGCCGCAAGATCACCAACGCCGAGCACACCGCGCTGGTGGCGAGCTTCCCGCTGGTCTGCCAGCCCGGCGCAGAATTCAACTACAGCCGCTCGACCGACATTCTGGGTCGCATCATCGAGGTCATCAGCGGCAAGTCACTCGGCGCCTTCCTGAGCGAGCGCGTCTTCGGCCCGCTCCAGATGACCGAGACCGGCTTCTCGACCAGCGAGGCCAACGCCGCCCGCCTCGCCGAGCCCTTCCCGGCCGATCCCTGGACCGGCGACAAAATCGCCCTCTTCAACATGCTGGAAGCACCGGCGATGGAGTCCGGCGGCGGCGGCCTGGTCTCGACCACCCTGGACTACGCCCGCTTCGCGCTCATGCTGCGCAACGGCGGCACGCTCGATGGCGCGCGCATCATCGGCCGCAAGACGCTGGAACTGATGACCTCCGATCACCTCGGCGCGAGCGTGAAGGTCAATAGCACACTGCTCGCACCCGGCCACGGTTTCGGCCTCGGCTTCGCCGTACGCCGGGACGCCGGCATCGCGCCCTTCCCCGGCAGCGTCGGCCAGTTCTTCTGGAGCGGCATTGCCGGCACCTTCTTCTGGATCGATCCGAAGGAGGACTTGGTTGCGGTGTTCATGAGCCAGGGCCCGGGCCAGCGCGACTACACGCGGACCTTGGTGCGGAATCTGGTTTACGCTGCAGTGGAGTGAGGCGAGGCCGCGTCCGGGGCCCATGCTTGAGCGAACTCGAATTCTCGGCTCCTGGGTCCCGGCTCTGCGGAGCAGCACTTCGTGCTGCACCGCGTCCGGGACACGAGACTTCAACTAATCGTCGCGCCGCCGTCGATGACCATGGTCTGGCCGGTCATGAAGTCGCCAGCCTTCGATCCCAGGAACACGGCAGCGCCTGCGATCTCGTCGGGGATGCCGATGCGCAGCAGCGGCGAGCGCGAGGTCGAGGCCTTCAGGTTCTCCGGATTGTCCCACAGCGCCTTGGCAAAATCGGTCTTGATCAGGCCGGGGGCGATGCAGTTCACGCGGATGTTGTGCTTGCCGTATTCGCAGGCGAGGTTGCGCGCGAGCTGCATGTCGGCGGCCTTGGAGATCGCGTAGGCGCCGAGAATGGTCGAGCCCTTGAGGCCGCCGATCGAGGAGACGATGATGACCGAACCGTCCTTGCGCTCGATCATCTGCGGCACCACCATCGAGATCAGCCAGTTGTTGGCGACGATGTTGTTGTCGAGGATTTTTCTGAACTGATCGTCGGAGATGCCGGCGAGCGGACCGTAATACGGATTCGAGGCGGCGTTGCAGACGAGCACGTCGATCTTGCCGAATGCGCGGTTGCTCTCGTCGACGAGGTTTTGCAGATTTTCCTTCGAGGAGATGTTGGCGGCGATCGCGACCGCAATCCCCTTGCCGTACTTGTCGTTGATCCCCTTCGCGACCTCCTCGCAGACGTCGGCCTTGCGCGAGGAGATCACGACCTTGGCGCCGTGCTCGGCCATGCGCTCTGCGATCGCAAGCCCGATGCCGCGCGTCGATCCCGTGATGACGGCGACTTTTCCCTTCATGTCGAACAAGGTCATGTTTCTCTCCCAAAGTGACGACGTCGATTTGTTCGCAAGCTTGAGCCGCGGCTGCGACTCAAGCGAGCTTCTTGACTTCCGGCCCTGCGGGCTGATGCATCGCGTTGTGCCTGTCATCCGCGATCCACGGCTGCTGATTCACCATCGGCAGCCGCCAGACGACGCGCTCGGGCGTCGTGAAAAGATCGAGACGCGTCACCGAGCAATTGTCGATGTCGAAGGACAATCCCTGCTCCGGCTGGCCGCCGAGCGCGAGCCCCAGCGCCGCCTTGATCGTGCCGCCATGGGTAACCGCGATCACGTCCCGTCCCGCCTGCTCGCGATTGATCCGATCGATGGTGCGACAGGTGCGGTTGTAGAGGTCCATGAAGCTTTCGCCCCCGGGCGCGGGCTCGTTGATGTCGGCGAACCAGCTACTGCCCGCAGGACGGCTCGCGATGAACGCGGCGCGATTCATGCCTTGCCACTGGCCGAGATTCTGCTCCGCGAAATCCGCTTCCCAGATCATGGTCGCCGGTCTGGGAAAGCCCGCCGCCCAGATCGCTTCCGCCGTCTGATGCGTGCGCATCAGATTGCTCGAGTACCAGACCGCATTGCGCGGCAGGATCTTTGCGACCGCCTCGAAGACCTCGACATCGCTGGTGTCGCAGGCGAGATCCTTCTGACCGTAGATGTTGCCGCCGTCATTGCGCACCGGCGCGTGACGAACCCACCACCACCGCGTCGTGACGACTTTTGGCTTGTCGGTATCGGACAATCGAAACCCTTCCATCCCGTTTGATGTCGCTGTACGTGAGTAGCGAACGTGTCTCAAGACACTTTGCCGTTTGAAATTCTGTTTGAAATTCCGTCGCGCGGCAAGCTCTGCGCGTGAGCAAAAGGAGAGAAACGCATGGGCCGCCTGCAAGGCAAATCCGTCATCATCACTGGCGCGGGCAGCGGCATCGGCCGCGCCGCCTCGCTGCTGTTCACGAAAGAAGGCGCAAGACTGATTGCGGTCGATCGCACCGAGGGCGTGAAGGAGACGGTCGAGCAGATCAAGCGCGCCGGCGGCACCGCAGAGGCGGTGATGGCCGACGCGGGTTCCGAGAAGGACGTCATGGCCGTCATCGACAAGGCAGTGAAGACGCATGGCCGGCTCGACGTCATCTGGGCCAATGCCGGCGTCTCCGGCGGGCTCGTGCCGCTCGCCGAGCAGACGGTGGAGCATTGGCAGGAGGTGTTGCGCGTCAACCTGATCGGCCCGTTCCTCGCGGTGAAGTATGCGATGCCGCACATGGTGCAGCAGCAATCGGGCGCGATCGTGCTGACGGCGTCGGTCGCTGGCCTCAAGGCCGGTGCCAGCGGCCATCCCTACGCCGCGAGCAAGGCCGGCGTGATCAGCCTGGTGCAGACCACGGCCTATTCGCTGTCCGGCACCGGCGTGCGCATCAACGCGGTGTGTCCCGGGCTGATCGAAACCGGCATGACCAAGCCGATCTTCGATCGTGCGAAAGAGCGCGGCACCGCCGACAAGATCGGCCAGCTCAACCCGCTCAAGCGCCCCGGCCAGCCGCACGAGCTCGCGGCGATGGGCTTGTTCCTGGCGAGCGACGAGGCGTCGTATGTGAATGGGCAGGCGTTCCCAGTCGACGGCGGTCTCACCGCGTCGATGCCGTACGCGGGCAAGCCGGTTTAGGCGCGCGCGTTTCCCTTTCCGTCATGGCCGGGCATGTCCCGGCCATGACGACTGAGTGTGCGGCAAGAGTCGTACGCGTGATTTGCCCGACGGGCGCCGCTGTTGGTATGGTTCGTGCACGCGGCTAAGCCGCCACCTCTCCTTCCCAAGAACCAGACAATGCCGAGCCCAAGACCCGATCGTATTCGCAAACTGCTCGCCGACCTCGTTGCCTTCGATACCGTCAGCGATCGTTCCAACCTTGCCCTGATCGCCTACATCGAAAACTATCTCGCATCCTTCGGCGTCACTGGACAGCGGATCGTCGACGAGACCGGGCAGAAGGCCTCGCTCTGGGTCACCGTTGGCCCGAACGACCGTCCAGGCTTCGTGTTGTCGGGACATACCGACGTCGTGCCCGTCGCGGGCCAGACATGGACCCACGATCCGTTCAAATTGATCGAGCGCGGCGGACGCCTCTACGGACGCGGCACCACCGACATGAAAGGCTTTGTAGCGGTCTGCCTCGCCATGGTTCCCGAGATGATCGAGGCGAAGCTGACAACGCCGATCCACCTCGCGATCTCCTATGACGAGGAGATCGGCTGCGTCGGCGTGCGGCCGATGCTGCGCGAAGTTGCCAAGAAGCCCGTCAGGCCGCTCGGCTGCTTCGTCGGCGAGCCGACGGAGATGAAGGTCATCATCGGCCACAAGGGCAAGCACGGCGTGCGCGCGACCTTCAAGGGTCTCGCCCGCCATTCCTCGATCGCGCCCGACGGCGTCAACGCGATCGAATATGCGGCCGATCTGATCACCGAGATCCGTCGCCGCGCGGTCCAGCTTGCGGCAAAGGCGGAGCAGAATAGCCTCTACGATGTCCCGCATGCGACGCTGCTCACCAGCATCGTGCATGGCGGCGCCGCGCTCAACATCGTGCCGGATACCTGCACGGTCGAGTTCGAATGCCGCGGGCTCGGGATTACCGAGTCGAGAGAAGTGACGGATGCGATCGTCGCCTGGGCCAAGGCGGAGATCGAGCCGGCGATGAAGCAACGCCACCCGGAGTGCGGCATCGACTTCGCGGAAATCCTCGATTATCCCGCGCTCGACACCCAAGCCGACAACGCAATCGTCACGCTCGCCAAAAAACTCGCCGGCCGCAACGACCATGCCAAGGTCGCCTTCGGCACCGAAGCAAGCCTTTTCGCCAGCATGGCCGATGTCCCCTCGGTCGTGATCGGCCCCGGCTCGATCGCGCAGGCGCATACGCCGGACGAGTTCGTGGAGATGTCGGAGCTGGAGAAGTGCGGGGAGTTCGTGGCGAGGCTGATTGGGCATTGCGCGATGGACTAAGCCGAAGGCGAATTGCCACGCCTCGCGATGACGATCGAGCAACGAGCCCGCGTCGGAAAATGGGAGTTCGAGGACTATGTCGATAGAAAGCCGCCGCCGGCCCGGTGGTAGCTGACGCCATCAGCCCGCACTTCGGTCACCCGAGCTACGGCGCCATGTCCGCATAACAGAGATATCGTGTCCCGGACGCGGCGCGGCACGAAGTGACGCGCCGCAGAGCCGAAACCCAGAAAGATTGGCCGCACCGTTCAAGTAGGCAATCCTAGGTCGAGAACACTCGTCAACGCCGGCTGCACGGACATGCCTTTCTTCGTCTACATACTCGCGAGCAAGCGAAAACGGGACTCTCTATGTTGGCGTCACCAACGACCTCGCTCGCCGAATGACCGAGCACAAAGCCAAGCTCGTCCCTGGATTCACGCGGCAATATGACGTGACTCTGCTGGTCTATTTCGAATCCTTCGATTCAGTGCTCGAAGCACGGACGCGCGAACATTCGCTGAAGCGTTGGAGGCGCGCCTGGAAGGTCAAACTAATCGAAGAATTCAATCCGAACTGGCGCGATTTGACAGATGAGCTGAATTCGCTCGCGACGTGACTGGGTCCCGGCTCTGCGGAGCAGCACTTCGTGCTGCACCGCGTCCGGGACACGAGAGGCGTGCAAGAAGACGCCAGAGCAACAAAAGAAAAAGCGCGGCTCAATCGAACCGCGCCTCTTATTTCGTCTGGCGTTCCCTACACCGCTCCCGCCTTCTGCGCGTATTCCCATGATGCCTTCGACAGCGGCACGGTGCGCTTGGCGGATTCGAGCGCCTTGGCATTGGCGGCGGTGCCGTCGCGGATGCGGCCCGCGATACCCTGGGTAATGCCGGCGAGGCGGAAGAGATTGTAGGAGAAGTACCAGTTGAGATCGGGCACACTCATGCCGGTGCCGTTGCAGTAGATCTGCGCCGCCTCTTCGAGGCTCGGGATGTTGAGCGCCTTGAGGTCTGCGCCTTCCAGTCCTGGCATGATCCATTGCATGAGCAGATAGGTGAAGTCGGCCATGGGATCGCCGAGCGTCGACAACTCCCAATCCAGCACGGCCTGCACGCGCGGTTCCGTCGCGTGGAAAATCATGTTGTCGAGGCGATAGTCGCCATGGACGATCGAGACGCGCGCCTGCTCCGGCACGGTGCGCGGCAGCCATTCGGCGACCTTCTCGAACTCCGGAATGTGCTGCGTCTCGGATGCCCGATACTGCTTGGTCCAACGGTCGATCTGCCGCGCGAAATAATTGCCGGGCTTGCCGAACTCGCCAAGGCCGATCGCGGCAGGATCGAACATGTGCAGCTTCGCCAGCGTCTCGATCTTGCTGGTGAAGATTTGTCGGCGTGCCTCGCCTGTCTGGCTCGGCAGCGTCGGATCCCAGAATACCCGGCCCTCCTCCATCGACATGATGTAGAAGGCGGCGCCGATGATGCCGTCGTCCTGGCAGAGCGCATAGGCTTTCGCGACCGGAAAGCCCTGCTTTCCGAGCGCAGCGATGACGCGATATTCGCGATCGACCGCATGCGCCGACGGCAGCAATTTGCCGAACGGCTTTCGGCGCATCACGTAGGAACGGCCGGGCGTATCGAGCCGGTAGGTCGGGTTGGACTGGCCACCCTTGAATTGCAGGACGACCAGCGGGCCCTGATAGCCTTCGACGTTCTCGCGCATCCAGTTCTCGAGGCGCAACTCGTCGAAACGATGCCGCTCCTCGACGGGCTTGGTGCCCGAGAACTCCTCGTCTTTCCTGACGCCGTCAGCCACGATGACGCTCCCTCACAGCCTTCTCGATCTTGTTCAGGAGCGCCATCAGGCCCTCCCTTTTAGTGCTTGGGAGAGTTTGCATACTTCCGGATTTCAAGTCTGGCAATGGCGCGGTTGTGCACCTCGTCCGGACCATCGGCGAGGCGGAGCGTGCGGATTCCCGCGTAGTCCTTGGCAAGACCGGCTTCATCCGAGACGCCCGCGCCGCCAAAGGCCTGGATCGCCTGGTCGATGATCTTCAGCGCCATGTTGGGAGCTGCGACCTTGATCATGGCGATCTCGAGCTGCGCGGTCTTGTTGCCGACCTTGTCCATCATGTCGGCGGCCTTGAGGCACAAGAGGCGGTTCATCTCGATATCGGTGCGGGCCTCGCCGATGCGCTGCTCCCACACCGAGTGCTCGATGATCTTCTTTCCGAACGCGGTACGCGACATCAGCCGCTTCACCATCTTCTCCAGCGCCTCCTCGGCCTTGCCGATGGTGCGCATGCAGTGATGGATGCGGCCGGGGCCAAGGCGCCCCTGCGCGATCTCGAAGCCACGGCCCTCGCCGAGCAGCAGGTTCGAAGCGGGAACGCGGACGTTCTCCAGCAGAACCTGCGCATGGCCGTGCGGCGCGTCGTCGAAGCCGAACACCGGCAGCATCTTCTCGACCTTGATGCCGGGCGTGTCGAGCGGCACCAGGATCTGCGACTGCTGCTGATGCTTGGCGGCGTTGACGTCGGTCTTGCCCATCAGGATCGCGATCTTGCAGCGGGGATCGCCGACACCGGACGACCACCATTTGCGGCCGTTGATGACGTAATGATCACCGTCGCGCTCGATGCGGGTTTCGATGTTGGTGGCGTCGGACGAAGCCACCGCCGGCTCCGTCATCAGGAAGGCGGAGCGGATCTCGCCGTCCATCAGCGGGCGCAGCCATTTGCGCTTCTGCTCCTTGGTGCCGTAGCGGAACAGCACCTCCATATTGCCGGTGTCGGGCGCGGAGCAGTTGAATACTTCCGAAGCCCAGGAGATGTGGCCCATCTGCTCCGAGAGCAACGCGTATTCGAGATTGGACAATCCCGCGCCGTGGAATTCATCGTCGTCATGCTCCTTCGACGGCGGCAGGAACATGTTCCAGAGGCCCTCGGCCTTGGCCTTCTTCTTCAGTTCCTCGAGAACCGGGATGACCTTCCAGCGCTCGCCCGTATGATCCTGCTGATTGTAGATGGGAACGGCCGGCCGCACGTGCTTGCTCATGAAGGACTGCACGCGCTCGAGCCATTCCTTCTGCTTGGGGGACATGTCGAAGTCCATGGGACGCTCCTCGTCTCTCTCTTTGAACAATTCTTTGTGCCGGACTGTCCTCCCGCATCGCGCGGCCTGCAAGCCGCGAAAGCGGGGCTCGGGGGCCGCCCTTCGGAACCCGCAGTCGCTGTTGCGAATGGGTCTTGATTGCGGATTGACTTTTCCCGGCCTTCAAACGATAGTTTCATACAACTGTTTGAATTGCAACTCCCTCCCCTGAGGGCACCCATGGCCAGCGATCAGACCAGATCTGCCATTCTCGCCGCCGCCGAGCGGCTCTACGCCGATCGCGGCTTCGGCGATGTGACGCTGCGCGACATCGTCGCCGATGCCAACGTGAACCTTGCGGCCGTGAACTACCATTTCGGCTCGAAGGACGAATTGATCGCCGAACTGTTCGTGACGCGGAGCATCGCCCTCAATCGCGAGCGCCTGGCGGAGCTCAAGACGGCGGAAGAACTAGGTGGCGGCCGGGCGCCGATCGACGTGATCCTGCGCGCCCTTGTCGGTCCGACCCTGCACGGTTGCCTGGGGCCGGCGAACCAGCGCTCCACCGCGGCGCGCTTCATGATCCGCGCCTCGATCGAATCCGTGCCGCCGATCCGCCGCATCAAGAACCGCGAGATCGACCACTTGCGCAAATTCGCCGCCGCGATGCGCCGCGCCCTGCCCGACCGGAGCGATGAGGAGATCTATTGGGGCCTGCACTTCGCGCTCGCCATGGCGCACCACACCATCCGCGAGAGCGAGCGGCTGACCAAGCTGTCGGACGACAAGTGCGATCTCGACGACGTCGACGGCATCATCGAGCGCGTGGTCGGGATGGCCGTGATGGGGCTGACGGCCGGCAAGGCGGAGGGCAAGGCCCCGGCCAAGGCCGCCGCGCGGTAGAGCGCGCACCTTCTCCCCTGCGGGAGAAGGTGGCATAGGCGGCCGTCGGCCGCCGTTCTTAGGAATGCCGATGCTTCGCATCGGCTCTAGCGCCGGATGAGGGGGTGGATCCGCCAAAAAAAATGCAAGGGGTTCGCTCGCGGAGAGAGACCCCTCACCCGCGCTCGCTTCGCGAGCGCACTTCTCCCGCAAGGGGAGAGGCTAAGAGCAGCATCACATCCGCTGCGGCATCTCCTCGGCTTCTTCTTTCGCCAGCAGGAGCAGCATTTCGATACCCATCTCGCCCTCCTGCGGTGAGCGGATGAACTTGATTTCGTCGGCGGCCTTATGCAGCGCCGCGACGATCGCCACGGCCTGGTTGGCCGTCGCCGCCTCGGTCGCCAGAACTGCCTTCTGGTTCTTCACTTGATAGCCGATTGTGTAGGACATTCGATTCCTCCCTGCCGAACTCCAGTTCGTCAGATGAAGCGATCGAATACGAGTCCGGATTGCGACGAAAGCCGGGGCAACTACGGATCATCTGTGGACAAGGGAACGCCGGCCCCTGGGAACCGACTGTGTTACGTCAGCCCTAGCATCGCGCGGGCATCATCCGAGGTCGCAATGCTAGCACCCAGGCTCTTCAAAATGCCCGCCGCATGCGCGACCAGCTCCGCATTGGTCTTCGCCAGCACGCCCTTGGACATATAGAGATTGTCCTCCATGCCGACGCGGACATGGCCGCCGAGCAGACAAGCCTGCGCGACCATCGGGAATTCGGCGCGGCCGACGCCGAAGCCGGACCAGATCGCACCCGGCGGCAGGAGGCTGCGGGCATAGAACATCGTCTCCGATGTTGCGGAGAAACCGTATTTTACGCCGAGCACGAGCGAGAACAGGCCGGGCCCTTTCAGCGTGCCGTCGGCCAGGAGATCGCGCGCGAGGTGGCAGTCGCCGGAATCGAACAGCTCGATCTCCGGCAGCACGCCGGCGGCCTTCATCCGCTCGGCCATGATGCGGACGTTGCGCGGGGTGTTGATCACGACCTCGCCACCGGAGTTCATGGTGTTGAGGTCCAGCGTACAGATGTCGGGCCTGAGCAGCTCGATATGCTCGACGCGTTTCTCCGGCTGGAGCAGCGTCGTGCCGGGACCGGCGACGCGGGGATCATCGTGCGAGGGAACAAAACGTCCACCCGGACCGGTGGTGAGATTGACGACCAGGCTCTTGTTGCGGGCGCGGATGCGCTCGACGACCTCGCGATAGAGGTCGATCGACATCGACGGGCGCCCGGTCGCGGGATCGCGCACGTGGATGTGGACGATGGCCGCGCCGACTTCGGCCGCTTCGAGCGCAGATGTCGCGATCTGCTCGGGCGTGATCGGCAGATAAGGCGACTGCTCGGGCTTCGTGAGGTTGCCGGTGATCGCGCAGGTGATGATAGTCTTGCCGCTGGTCATGCAATATGCCCTAGATCACGCCCTGCTTCTTCAAGGCCTCGATTTTCTCCGCATCATAGCCGAGTTGTCCGCCGAGCACCTCCTGCGTGTGCTCCCCGAGCAGCGGCGGCGCGCGATAGTCCGTTACGGGTGTCTCCGAGAACGTCAGCGCGTTGCGGATCAGGGACAGCTCGGGTTCGAACTTGTGATTGACCTTCACCCGCATGCCGCGCGACTGGACGTGCGGATCGCTGAACACCTGCTCGAAATTGTTGATCGGACCTGACGGCACGCCGGCCTCCTCCAGCTTTTCCAGCCAGTAAGCCACCGGCTTCTTCAGGAACAGGCCGGCGAAGATCGCCATGATCTCCTTGCCGTGGACGACGCGGTCGTTGTTCTTGATGAAGCGCTTGTCGCTCGCGAGCTCGGGCTCGCCCAGCACGGCGCAGGTCCGCTGGAACTGGCCGTCATTGCCGACCACCAGCATCAGCTCGCCGTCGGTACAACGGAACACGCCGGCCGGCATGCCGCCATTGCCCCAGGTGCCGCGGCGCGGCGGCATCTTGCCATTGACGAGGTAGATCTGCAGCCAATGCGACAATGATGCGATGACGGTATCGAACAGGCAGACGTCGATGTGCTGTCCTTCTCCGCCATTGACGTCGCGATGGTAGAGCGCCGAGAGAATCCCGATCGAGGTGTTCATGCCGGTCATGTAGTCGACGATCGACGGGCCGACCTTCATCGGGCCCTCGCCAGGCTCGCCGTCGATATGACCGGTGACGCTCATCAGGCCGCCCATCGCCTGCAGGATCGCATCGTAGCCGGCGCGCGGCGCGTAAGGGCCGGTCTGGCCGAAACCGGTCACCGAGCAATAGATGATGCCGGGGTTGATCGCCTTGATCGTCTCGTAGTCGAGGCCATAGCGCTTGAGATCGCCGACCTTGTAGTTCTCCATGAAGACGTCGACCTCCTTCGCCAGTTGGCGGACGATCTCCTGCCCCTCGGGTTTGGCGATGTTGACGGTGACCGACTTCTTGTTGCGGTTGGCGCAGAGGTAGAACGAATTGTTGTTGTTCGCCCTGCCCTCGGGATCGGTCAGGTAAGGCGGGCCGAAGGCGCGTGCGTCGTCACCGGTGCCGGGCCGCTCGATCTTGATCACCTCCGCGCCGAGATCGCCGAGCATCTGGGCCGACAAGGGCCCGGCGAGCACGCGTGTGAGGTCCAGGATCTTGATGCCTGAGAGCGGCAAGGCCGACATAGGGTTTCCTCCGGGAACTGATGTTGGCGCGGCGGCCAAGGCCGGGCCGCGCTCCCTGCGGATACACTATTTCAGGGGCCAGAGCGTTGCACTGTCGGCATGCGGCCATCCGCGCCTGGGGCAGTCCTACGATATTACGCCGCGGCTGCCGTCGCTGCACCCGGCCGTCGGCGGCCGAGCGCGATCAGGATCAGCACCGTTGCGCATGAGCAGAGCATGGTCAGGCCGAGCAGGCCGCGGCTGCCGAAATGGACCAGCAGGGCTGCGAGGACCGGCGGCGAGACCGCTGCGGACAGATTGACCGGCAGAGCGATCATCGACATCGCCCTGGCGAATTCGGTCTGGTCGTAGAAGACGAGCGGGATCGTCGCGCGCGCCACCGCCATCGCGCCGCTGCCGAGACCATAGAGCAGGATGAAGAGCGCAACGATCCAATATGCGCCATTGCCGGCCATCAGGAGCAACATCGCAAGCGGCAGCGCCGTGCCCGCAACCAGTCCGGTTGTGATGCCGTCCCAGCGCCCACCGCCAAGGAAATCGACGCCGCGCGCGCTGACCTGGATCACGCCCAGCATGGAGCCGAAGCCGACGGCCTCCGCCGGCGACAGCCCCTCCGCCTTCAAGAGCTCGATGAAGACCGCACCCAAGCCGAAATTCACGAAGGCGTTCAGCGCGACCGCTGATGTGACGAGATGGAAGGTGCTTCTGGAAACTGGAGAAGCCGGCACGTCCCGCGCCTTCACGGCGACTTCCTCGCCCGCCTTGCGCCGGTGCGGTGCGCCGAAGGCCAGGAGAGGCAGGCTGACGACGACCATCATGGCCGCATAGATCAGACACGTTCCGCGCCAGCCGGCGAGCCCGCTCAGAAAGGACGTCGTTGGCCAGAAGATGCTGCCGGAAAGGCCCGTCACCAGCATGAGCGCGCCGATCGCGCTCTTTGCACGCACTCCGGCGACCTCGTTCAGCATGATATAGGCGCCCGTCGAAAGCGTGGCGCTGCCGGCCACACCGAGGACGATCCACGATGCGAAATAAAGGATCGGCCCCTGAGCGAAGGATAGCAGCACAAAGCCCGGCGCAGTCACGAGCGTGCCTGCCATCATCACACGGCGCGCGCCTTGCCGCGTGAAGGACTTTGCAAGCCAGGGCGCGCACAGCCCCATGGCGACGTACAGAACCGACGTTCCCGCAAATACCGCCGGAAGGCTCATGTTGAGATCGGCAGCGAGATCGCGACCGACGATGGTGGGGAGCCCGATCGTCCCCCATCCGACGAGTTGGGTGACGGCAAGCACCGCCATGACGCCAATCAGCTTCGTATCGAATTTCAAGCGACGCATTCCGCCCCAGGGCCGGATCCGACCGATCCGGTCGTTCCCGGATACACCATCTCCACCCGGCGCTGCACTGCGAACGCGGTATGACCCTATCCGCCACAACAGCATTGACACGATGACAACGGCCAGCAGCGCGATTTGACAGCTTCGCACAGCGCGGGCAACTCTTGCTCGTTTCGAGAATCACTGATGTCTCAGGCCGAGTACGCTCCCAAACCGCTCCCAGTCCTCACGAGACTGGCGATAGCGCTGCGCCGCATTCCAGCGGTCGAATTTGCGTTCGCGAAGTTCAAGTCGCTATTGCGTGGCCGAACGAACGACGAACCTGCTGTCGTCAGCGAGTTTCAGGCACCAGCCGCTGACGTCGCGAAGGACGATGTCGCGCGCGGCACGGTTGATGCCGAAACCGTTGGAGCCGACACCGTGCCCGCGGCCCCGGGTGGAACCGGGATCGCTGCGGCCGAGCCAATCGAGACCGACACTGTCAAAGCTGAGGAGATCAAAACTCCTGCGACTGAGGTCGTTGAGACCGCGACTGCTGAGACTGACACCGCAGAGATCGCCGCAGATGAGCCGGTCACGACAAGCGTATGCGACGTTGCCTCCCCTGCAATCGCATCCGACGAGCTCTCCCGGCGTGAGATCGAGTCCGTTGAAAGCGATGATCTCCCCGTTGAGGCCGAGATAGCTGAAACCGAGTCTGCTCAGACGCCTGTTGGCGCAAGCGCCGAGGCTGAGAAGATGGAGGCTCCTTCGGCGGACGCCGCTGAGACCGCAACCGCAGAGACTGGCGGTGCCGAGACCGATGCAGATGAGCCGGTGACACTCAGCGAATGCGATGCCGTCCTTCCCGCAACGGCGTCCGACGACCTCTCCGGGCGTGAGATCGATACCGTTGAAAACGGTGATCTCCCCGTTGAGGCCGAGATAGCTGAAAGCGGGTCTGCTGAGACACCTCTTGCCGCAAGCGCCGAGGCCGATACGGCTGAGGCCGAGAAAGTCGAAACCGTCGCGCTTTGCGCCGACGACGTGACGGTTGATGTCACGCCGTCGGAGGATTTTTCCGAGGGCGTTGCTGTCGAGACGGATGTTCTCCCGCCCGGTTCCGCCGAGACCGAGATGATCGAGGTCGACGCGATCGAGACCGCGCCCCTTGAAATCGAGACCGAGAGCAAGGCCGCTCAGCCCGATACGATTGAACCCGAGCTAGTCGAGACTGCCCCCTCTCTCGAAGCTTTCGAGACGGGCACGGGCGATCCCGACGCCGCGGATACTTTTGCAGCCACCGCTGTCGAGACCGACGCGGTCGAGGCTGAGTTCGTCGAGGCCGACACCATCGAAACGGCTCCGGTCGAGATGGTCTCGGCCAAGGCCGATGCCGCTCCGGTTGCCGCCGCGAAACCCGATGACCTCTGTGACCGCGAGACGCTCATTCGCCGGCGCTGGAAGGAGACCGGAATCAGGATGTGGCATGGCGCCGGGCAATCCGTGCTGTGCATTCAGGGTCGCATCGCCCTGCTGCCGCCGAAGCCCGGCGAGACGATGCCGGGCTACGACAGGCTAGAGTTCAGGCTGATCGACGGCCTCATCGTCTGCGAAGGGTTTGTCGTAGATCCGCCGGAGCCGCCAAAAGCTCGCCAGTTCGCCTAACCCGCGACACGCAAGACCGCTCATTCCGGCGGATTGAACGTGCGCACGAAATACACCGGCTCCTTGCCCTTCTTCAGACGATAGAGCTGCGCTGGCCGGTTCGGTCCACGCCGCATCTTGGCGATCGGCTCGATCATGTCGGCCGAGAGAATCCGCGTGCGAAAGGCGCTCTTTTCCAGGGGACGGTCGAGCACGATCTCGTAGACCCGCTGAAGATCGGGCAGCGTGAATTCAGCCGGCATCAGGTAGGCCGGCAGTGAGGTGTATTCGACCTTGTTGCGCAGGCGCTCGACGGCGGCCGTGAGGATGTCGCCATGGTCGAAGGCAAGCTTCGGCTTGATCCTGCCGGCAATGATCGGAAACCATTGCGCGTCGGAAGCGAGCGCGGCCCGGCCCGCCTCCTCCGGCATCAGCGCGAAATAGGCGTGTGTTGCCGACCAGCCCCGCGGGTCGCGCGTGGCGCTGCCCCAGCTTCCGAGCTGCTCCAGATAGGGGCTGGTCACGCCGGTCTTCTCCTTCAGCTTGCGCACTGCGCAGGCCCCGAGATCGCGGTCCTTGGCGACATCGACGAAGCCGCCCGGCAGTGCGAAGCCCAGCGGAAACGGCTCGCCCGCCCCCGCCGGCCGCTGCACTAGGAGGACGTGGAGACACTCGTTCCGGATCGCAAAGATCACCACATCGACCGTGGCCAGCGGCCGCGGGAAATCCAATTGTCCCGAACTTTCAATGCCCTGGGCTTGATCCTTCGTCGCCATTGCGACCTCCCCTCGCCTTTCGCTTGACAGTAACCCACTTAGTTGTACAGTGCAACTTACTTAGTTGCCCTGACAAACTTATTAGGAGAAGACCATGTTCGGCGTCCGGTTCATCAAGGCCCAGCCCACCACCTATCTCATGAAGTACCGTGCCGGCGCCGTGGTCGCCGAAGGCCCCGGACTATCCGCGTTCTACTATGCGCCGGCCACCTCGCTCGTCGCCGTTCCCATCGGCAGCCGCGACGCCTCCTTCATTTTCCAGCAGATCGCACGCGACTTTCAGACCATCACCGTCCAGGGTCATGTCACCTATCGCGTCAGCGAGCCGAAGAAGGCGGCCTCGATGCTCGACTTCACGCTGAAGAGCGACGGCAAGACCTATGAGACCGACGATCCGGAAAAGCTGCCGCAGCGCATCCTCGGCACCGTCGAGGTGCTCGCCCAGCAGGCGGTTAAGGAGCTGACGCTGAAAGAGGCGCTTCAGGCCTCCGACCGCATCGCCGACATCATCGCGACCGGCCTGCGGGCGCGCGCCGACATCGCCTCTCTCGGCCTCGAAATCCTCGGCGTCTCCATCCGCGGCATCAAGCCGACGCCGGACACCGCCAAGGCGCTGGAGGCGGAAGCGCGCGAGGCGATCCTGAAGAACGCGGACGAAGCGATCTTCGCCCGCCGCAACTTTGCGGTCGAGCAGGAGCGCGCCATTCGTGAGAGCGAGCTCGACACCGAGATCGCGGTCGAGCAGAAGAAGCGTTCGATCCGCGAGACGCAGATGGACGCTGAAGCCAGCGTCGCCGCCAAGAAGAACGAGCTGCGCCAGGCCGGCATGGTCGCGGACATCGCGCTCGAAGGCAGGCGCAAGGACTTTGTCGAGCTCAACGCCGAGAACACCCGCACCCTGGCGGATGCCGAGGCCTATCGCGTCGGCGCGCTGATGAAGATCTTCGAGGGCGTCGACACCCGCGTGATCCAGGCACTCGCCTCTGCCGGCATGCAGCCGGGCCAGCTCATCGCGCAGGCCTTCACCGGCATCGCCGAAAAGGCCGAGAAGATCGGCCAGCTCAACGTCTCGCCGGACCTGCTCAGCCAGTTGATGGAAAAGCCCAAGGCGGAGGCCGCCAATGCCCGCCGGCAATGACCGCAAGATCGTGCTGGTGACGCGCAAGACCAGGCTGGAGGACCTGGTCGCGCGTTACCTGACCGCGGCGCAGGCACGCTTCTATGTCGAGCATCTCGGCGCCGACTTCTCCGACTATGAGCGCGAGCACGAGGTCTATCATGCGCAACAGCGCCTCGCGCTCCAGGTACTGGAGCAATGGGGACGCTACCAGATGATCGAGCGCAGCTTCCTGCCGAACTTCATCTTCGCGCCATCCGACATCGTCGTCGCGCTCGGTCAGGACGGCGTCGTTGCCAACACCATGAAATATCTCGACGGCCATCCGCTGATCGGGCTCAACCCGGACCCGGCGCGCTACGACGGCATCCTCCTGCCCTTCGCGCCGCGCGACCTCGCAAAGCTCCTGCCGGAGGTCGCAGCCGACAAGCGCGACAGCCAGGCGGTGACGATGGCAGAGGCGCGGCTCTCCGATGGGCAGGCGCTCCATGCCGTGAACGACCTCTTCATCGGCGCCCGCACGCACACCTCCGCGATCTACGAGATTGCGACCGGCGAGACGAAGGAGCGACAGTCTTCCAGCGGACTGATCGTGTCGACGGGGCTCGGCTCAACCGCCTGGTTCAAGAGCATCGTCACCGGCTCGCTTGCGATCGCCGGGCAGTTCGGCCAGCCGTCAGAGCCCGTCGCCTACGCCGCCCTGCCCTGGGACGCGGCGGAGCTGCGCTTTGCCGTGCGCGAGCCCTTCCCCAGCCGGCATTCAGAGACCAACCTCGTCTGCGGCAGCCTTACCGCCTCCGAACGCTTGCGTATCCGCTCGCTGATGCCGGAAAACGGCGTCATCTTCAGCGACGGCATCGAAGCCGATCGCCTCGAATTCAACGCCGGCGCCGAAGTCGCGATCGGGATCGCGGCGCGGCGGGGACGGTTGATCGTGTGATCTACCTCGCGATCTTCAGCGCCGATCGTGCCTCCGCCGGCGTCGCGACGTGTCGGCCGTGGCGCGTGACCGCCTCACAGGCGAGGGTCACAAGCTCCGCGTTGCTTCTGGCCAGACGGTTTTTGTCGATCCTGATGTTGTCCTCGAGCCCGGTGCGAACCGCATCGGCGCCCCGCGACAGCGCCCAGCCCATGACCTCGGCTTGATGGCGCCCGATGCCTGCCGCGGTCCAGGTCGCTTTCGGCATCAGCCGCTTGAGCTCCGCCAGAAGGATGTCGAGCACGTGCTCGTCCGCCGGCATGGCGTTCTTGACGCCCATGACGAACTGCACGTGGGGATGCTCGTCGATCAGTCCCGCCTCGATCAGGCGGCGCGCGCCATGCAGGTGCGACAAATCGAATATCTCGATTTCGGGGCGGATGCCGCCCGTCTTCATGCCGGTGGCGAGCTGCTCGACCAGGGCGGCGCTATTCTCATAAACGATCGTCGGAAAGTTCACCGATCCGGTCGATAGAGACGCCATGTCCGGCTTCAGATAGAGCGCCGATCCGCGGGCGGACGGATCGCGGCCGCGGCCTCCGGTCGAGAACTGAACGATCATCCCCGGACAATGCTTCTTGATCCCCTCCTGCACCGCGGCGAAACGCTGCGGATCGGAGGACGGCGTTTCGTCGTCGTTGCGAACGTGAATATGCGCAAGGGTCGCGCCGGCCTCGAAGGCCGCGTGAGTCGATTCGATCTGCTCGGACGGCACGATCGGCACCGCGGGGTTGTCTTTCTTGCGCGGAACGGAACCGGTGATCGCAACAGCAACAACAACGGGATTCATCTTTCAACTCCTTGGTAGCCGACATGCAGCCGGTCGAAGATCGCGATCATGCCGGTGAAATGGCAGCCCCGCTCGCAGTCTCCGCACGCTTGCGATCATAGTCTGCTCTTGGCATTGGAACAGCGCTCGGATTGCCAAGATCGTCGATGCTGATCCTGTATGTTTCCCTGGCAGTTGCGGCTGCAAGCGCCGCAATGACAGTGATGCCGAAGGCGATAGCGCCCACCGTCAGGGGGATGTTGGCCGAGCCGGGAGGTGCCACTGTCGCAAACAGAGCGGGAAGCAGCGCGGTGATGGTCGTTCCGATATTCTGCGAGATCGCCATCGCCGACACCCGGGTGCGCGTCGGAAACAGCTCGGGATAGAAACTCGGGAAGATCGCGTTGTAGCCCTGATAGACCACACCCCACATCAACAGCGACAACAGGATCGCCAATGGCACATTCTTGATGCTGATTGCATAGAGGTAGCCGAACGCGAGCAGACCGGAGCAGAGCGAGCCGATGATAATTGGAGGCTTACGGCCGACCTTGTCGGACAGGTTGCCGACGAAGGGAATGACGAACACGGCGAGCATGTTTCCGAGGACCGGAATCCAGAGGTAGACGTCCTTCGCAAAACCGATTCCGTAGGCGGATTGGACGGCATAGGCTGCGCCGAAGATCGTCGCGACCACCGGAATGACGTTCATCAGTGCCATGCAGATGACCCTGAGCATGTCCTTCCAGTTCAGCTTGATGGCCTGAATGATCGGCGCCCGCGGGGTCTCTCCGCGCTCACCCTCCTTGGCGAAAGCGGGGGTCTCGTCGACCTCGCGGCGGATGATGTAGCCCGCGACGATAACGAAGAAGCTGAGCAGGAAGGGAATCCGCCATCCCCAGCTATTGAAGGCCTCGGTGGGCATGTAGGCCGCGAGCGGCAGAAAGACCGCCGCCGCAAGGATCTGTCCCGCCTGCACGCCCTGAAGCGTGAAGCTCGCATAGAATCCGCGTCGCCCGAATGGCGCATGCTCGAGGATCATCGAGCTTGCGCCGGAGATCTCGCCGGCAACGGCAAAACCCTGCACGAGACGCAAGGTGACGAGCAGGATCGGCGCCCAGATGCCGACCTGCTGGTATGTCGGCAGGATGCCGACGGCCATCGTCGAGATGCCCATGAGGAACATGCAGACGATCAGAACCGTTTTCCGGCCGTGGGTATCGCCCCAGTGCCCGAGGACGAAGGCACCGATCGGCCGGGCCACATATCCGACGCCGTACGTTGCCAGCGATGCGACGATGGCAACCGTAGGATTGTCTGACGGGAAGAATATCTGCGGAAAGATCAGCGACGCCGCGGTCGCGTAGATGAAGAAGTCATAATATTCAAGCGCCGATCCAATCCAGCCGCTCGCAGCAGCCTTCTTGGATTGACCCATGTCGTGGATCGCGCGAGCCGTGGTCATGTGCAAGTTTCCTCCGACCTGTTTTGCTGGCGTCCCGTGAGCGGGCTTCATCGATGTGTTGGGCAGTCATGTCCGACCGCGCAGCGGCCTTTCGCGTGCGCTTGTCGACTGCCGGAACGTGTCTGGTTGAGGGCGACAATAGGCTTTCGGCGAACTAACACAATTACCCTGTTGTGCGATAAACCTAACATCATGTTATTCACGGGGGAGCCGCACATGATCGACGCGATCACGCCTCGCAACCGGCGGCGCGCGGATGGACGATTTGCGCGCGAATGCTCCCCGAAAGATCTGCGGCAGTGTCACGCGACCAGAGCCGCCTCCAACTTGGAGGCCAGCTTCGCATGCTCAAGGAAAGCCGGATGGGGACGTATTCAGCCCCGGCTCATTTCATGGAGATCGTGATCGCGCTGAGATTGGCGGCGACTTCCATGCCTGCCTTTGGACCTTGCAGCACGATCGTGACGCCCTTTTCGTTGCGCAGATGCACACCGTTGACACCACCGACCAGGGCAAAACCGCCGCCGACCGAGCTATAGGTGCCGGTGAAATCGCTAACCTCGCGGATGCCCGAAGCCCAGCCATCCAGGCGGCTGATCGTGGCGCCGGCCGTGATGCCAAGGCTCAGGCCGGACACGCTGAACGGATAGTTGCGGCCACGCCAGGTCAGCACGCCGCTGCCGGCGCCGCCGCCCACCAGCAATGCTGCTTTCGCGAACTTGACGCGAACGTGGCCGGCGGCCTGCGCGAACGAAGGCGTCACCGGAACCAGCAGGGCGAGCGACGTCATCACCGCCAGGCAGAATCCGAAGGAACGCCCCGCCACTCTCCTATTGTTTCGTGGCATCGACTTTCTTCCACGTCTGGTCCGGGTTGAACAGGATCATGCGGCTGGCAATATTTTCGGTGCGCGGCCCGAGATCCTTCTGGTAGACGGTGCCGCCGTGATTGACCACGAAGGTCATGACGCCGGAATTGCCGTACTCGGCGGGATAGGCGACGAGCGCATAGCCGCCGATCATCTTGCCCTTGACGACGTAATCGAGGGTGCCGCCGGGGGCGTTGGGCCCCTGCCCCTTGAGGATCCTGAAGTAGTACCCGTGATAGGGCGCACTTTGCCCTTCCATCTTGTAGCCCTCACGCGAGGCCTCCGCCGCAAATTCGCCGAGCGGACTCGGGTCATTATCGTCGCGCCAGAACAGCCCATCCTTCTTTCCGGGGGTCGAGACGATGCGTTGCGCATAGACGCCGACGCCTTCGCCGCGATCCTTCTCGGCGTAGTCATTCTGGGCATCGACATAGGCGAGCGCGGCCTGGATCGCATCGAGCTCATTGCGGCCGATGCGGCGATAGAGCACCTCGATCCGCCCCTCATCCACGTCGAATTCCCAGCCCTTTCTGGAGTTGACCAAAGGAATCGGGAACGGGAAATCATCCGGGCCTAGCATCAGCGTGGCCTTCTTGTTGCCCTCCGCCTTGATCGCATGCTTGGCGTCATACATCGACGTGAAGCGCTGACGAATGTCGCCGTCGGCAACCTCGTCACCGGACGAGACGATGTCGTCGGCGTTTCGGCCGAGCACTTTCAGGATATCGCCGGGCCCGCTCTTCACGGCCGCGGCGAGCGCAGCGGCTGCATCCTCCGGGGTCGGATAGGATTGCTGCGCTTGCGACGGCAAGCTGAACAGCACGAGCCCCATCATGGCCGGCAACACCGCGCGTTGAAGCGACTTCAGACCGATCATGGCATCACCTCCGCGGGAATTTTTGCGCCGTCGGCGAGCCAATCGCTGTAGGTACGGAATTTCAGACCAAGCCTTTCGTAGTAGACGCGTAGATACCCGTCACTGCCGCGGGTCACGGCGTCAGGCATCACGCGCTCGACCTCCTGTGCCATGACGCCGACATAGGCCTTATGGCTGCCGAGATAGCTGAAGCGGTAGTAGCCGAGGCCACTCGCGAGATGACCGAGCAGGACGATGTCGTGCTTCAGCGCGATATCCGAGCGCCGGCCACCGCCGCCGCCGCCGCGCCCACCTCCGCCAAAGCCTCCTCCGCCGCCGCCACGCATCGCCATTCCGCCACCACCGCCGCGCCCGGCAAAGCTCGCGCCACCGCCGCCGCGGGGCATGCTCGCCATGCTCGAGCGTCCGCGTGCCGACGCCGCGGCCGCGGCGCGGCCGGACGAGACGTTCATGGCGCCACCGCGATTGCCGCCACCACCACGGTTGGCATTGGCGGCGCGATTGCCGGTGCCAGCACCGCCGCGGTTGGCGGCCTTCGCGCGGTCGCCACCGCCCTTCGCACCAGCTCGGTCGCCACCGCCTTTGGCACGGTCCCCGCCACCCTTGGCGCGATCGCCAGCGCCGGCGCGATCTCCGCCGCGGTCACCTGCACGATCGCCGCCGCGATCTCCCGCTCGATCGCCTGCGCGGTCGCCCGCACGGTCTCCCGCGCCTGGCCGATCCTGTCCGGGCTTCAGCACCTGCTGACCGTCGCGGCCGCGAAAATCCATCCGGTCGGCAGCGCCGGCCTTGATGTTGTTGTTGCCGAAACGCTGCTGCACGTTCACGTTGTTATAGCGCACACCCTGGCGATGCGCCGGATTGTGCTGCCAGCCGTTTGCGATGTTGGTCGTCCGATGATTGACGTAGACGTTGCGATTGCCCCAGTTGAAGCCGCCGCCCCAGTAGTTGCCCCAGCGTCCGATCGCCCACGCCGTGCCGAAAGCGAGCCCCGCTGCGATCACGCCCGCGCCGATATAGGACGGATATCCAAAGTAGTACGGCGGATACTCGGCATAAGGCCACGCGCCGTAGACGGTCGCCGGCTCGTAATAGGGAACGTATATCGCACCTGCCTCGGCCGGCTCGATGACGATCACCTGCTTGTTGTCCTGAGTCTGGACGCTGACCTTCTGCTGCTTGGTCGTGACCAGCTTCTTGTTGTCATAGGCCTTGTTGCGCAGCCGCTGGACCGCATCCATCACGTCCGGCTGCTGCGCGAGAAAGGCGTCGCCGAGGCTCTTGGTCCAGTCGAGCTTGTCGCTCATCATGGCGAGAACATCCGCCGTGCTCGCGAGAGCCTTGATGCTGTCGTCCCACGATTGCTTCTCGACCTCCGCCTTCAGCGCATCGCCCTTCAGGCTCTTGCGCTCCTTCAGCCAGCGATCGGCCTGCACGACCTCCAGCGGATAGGTCGATGCCGCCAGCACGTTGGCGAGCAGTTCGTCCGGATAGAGCGCGATCGGCGCGACCAGCGCTTCGAGCTGCTCCGGCTTCAAAAGCTCCGCAGCCGGCGGCGCCTGGCTTGCCGGCTGCGCCGAGGTGCTCGGAGCGGCCGGTGTCTGCGCCGACACGGCGACGGGCATCGCCATCATCAGCGCAAGCGCGATCAACGTCTTGCCGGAGCGAAACATTCCACAACCTCCCTTGGCATTTCGGCAGGTAGCATCGGACCAGGACCGCAGTGTTCCTTTGATAGAGATCAAAGAATGCGTTTGCAGGGTTGCTGCGGCGCGAAACTTCGGCAACCGATCCGTTTCGGCCTAGCGCGTAAGCGGCAGCTTGATCGTAAGCAGCGCACCACCCGACAGCCTGTTCTCCGCAACGATCTGTCCGCGATGAGCCTCGATGATGGTTTTGGCAATGGCCAGCCCCATGCCCATGCCTTGCGGCTTGGTGGTGAAGAAGGGATTGAAGACGTTCTTGAGATCGCCGGCGGCTATGCCGGGTCCGCTGTCGCCGATCCTGATTTCTGCAAAGGAGCCGGACAGCGCCGTCGTCACGGTCACCTCGCGCATTTTCGCCTCCGCCTCCGAGATCGCGTCGATCGCATTGATGATCAGGTTGAGAATGACCTGCTGGAGCTGGACCGGATCGCCCCTGACGCGCAGCGCACTTGCGGCGGGCGTAAACTTCAGGGCGATCCTGTGCTGGTCGGTCACGGCGGTCAGGAACCCGATTGCCTCATCGACGGTTTCATTCAGGTCGATGTCCGCGATTTCGAACGGCGTCTTCTTCAACACGCTGCGCAGCCTGCGGATCACTTCGCTGGCCCGCTGATCGTCGCGCCTGATATCGGCGAGGATCTCCCTGATCTCGTCGAGATTGGGCGAAACCCCCTTCAGCATGAGCTCGGCGGTTTCGGCGTTGGTGAGGATCGAGCCGAGCGGCTGGTTCAATTCGTGAGCGATCGACGTGGTCAGCTCTCCGGCTGCCGCGTAGCGATTGACATGTGCGAGCTCCGCGAGGCGCTGCCGGGACTCGACCTCCGCAACGCGGCGACGCCAGCGTTCGTGAAGCAGTCCGCTGATCAGTCCGGCCTGCATCAGCATCACGGCCGCAATCAGCACCATCTGCCAACGGTAGACCTCCCATACGCTCGGCTCGCGAAACAAGATTTCGCTGCCGGGAGGCAGGTTGCTCTCGCTGATGCCCCAGCGCTGCATCTCACGCCAGTCATAGCGCGGCGGGGCAAACTGGATCGGCTCGATCTTGATGTTGCCGGGCTTTTCGCCACCGAGGATCTGCATGACGGCGCTGACGACACTTCGGCTGATTTCGGCCGTGGAGTGCATCGGACCGCCGACGGTCTGTCCGTCGAAGAATGCATCCTGATAGGAAAAGATCGGAGCATTTGCCACAGCGCGTAACTTGCGCAAGGCAGAATCGCCTTCATGCGTGATGCCTGCGCCATCGACCGACATCAGGCCAAAGAACAGGACGGCATGCGGCGGAAGCGCGGAGGCACGGTGGAGGATTTCCTGGAAGGAGAGTCCCGCGTACCAGTCAAAGGACACTTTGCTTTCGAACGGCGTCGCATCCTTCTTGACCTCGTCGAGCCAGAATTTCTCCAGCGGAGACGCGCCCAGCACAACAGCGATCTTCTGCGTATCCGGCAGGACATGAAGGATGCTGGCGAAAGTCGTCTTGAAATTGTTCTGGACCGACACGACGGTGTCGTTGTCAGTTAATCCGATGCGATCCACCAGACGCTGCTCAACCACGCTCAGAACCATCGGCGTGTCGGGGAAAAGCTGCTTGCGATACTTCTGGACAAATCGTGCCGCCGGCGCGCCGACGCTCACGACGATATCGGGCGGACAACTTTCATAGAGCGAGCGCAGATAGTCGACGAAGGGCTCTTCAGGACCTGGATTGTTGAACCGTGCCGTCAGGAGCGTGTGCTCCTGAATGTCCAGTGGCCAGGGCGAGCGTTGCTCGAGATCGGCCTTGATGGTGCGAGCGAATTCACTCCACGGACGAAACTCCCGTCCGAACGAATGCAACAGCAGCACGCGCTTGGGCTGGCCCTGATCGGCAGCGCTCGCCGGTCCGAGCCCGGCAAGGGCCAAGACCAGCACGCACAGACAGAGCCGTGCGACCGCCGCCGGCCAGCCCCGCCTGACCGCAGCAATGATCGGGATGCGCCCGCTCATCCTCTTCCTCAGCAGCTTCGATCGGCTGCACCTTCGCCTCATTCTAGCGCAAAACGGGCGACGGCCAACGGCTTTGCGGAAGCCTCCCTCGAGGTCAATGGCCGCTCAGCACCAGCGTCTTGATCGGCAGCAGCAGCGCCTGGATCCGCAACAGCAGCGCGTGAACGAGGCCGACGCCGTCGACGACGTGCAACGCAATGGCACGACCGGTGCTGGTATGTTCGGCGGAAATCTCCTCGTGATTGCTGGTATAGGCGTTGACGAGGCAGCTGCTACCGGGCGTCACGCCTTCGAGCCCGCCCTTGTAGAGCGGCTCCAGGAAGACGAGGATCGTACCGGGTTTTGGACCGTTCTGCGCCTCGAGCAGTTGCTGTCCGCCCTGGAACTGTCCTGCCGCAATGTAGTCCTGCACCGTGGTAACGACCATCGGGATGATGACCCAGGGCCTCGATATGCAGGTCGCTTCCGCCACCATGCCTTCCTTCATCACGCCCGCCTCGATCTGACCGAAGCCGGCCTGAAGCACCTTCCTGCCGGCGCCCTCCGGAATGAGCACGCCCGCCGGCCGCATCAGCTGGTTGACGACATCGCCGACGCGAAGCAGGAACTGCTCGACCCGGCCGTCGACCCCGGCTCGGACGATCGTCTTGTCGAGATCGACTTGGGCCTGCTCGAGGGCGGCTTGAGCGCTGGCCTTCTGAGCCGGCAAAAGTGTCGAGACCTGCAAGGCGGCCGACTCCTTCACGGCGGTCGCCGCATCGATCCCGGCCTGCCTTTGATCGACCAGCACCTGGAGCTTTTCGATGTCACGTTGCGGCACGATGCCAGGATTGCGACGCTGCAACTCGCTCTTGACGTCGAGCTCGTCCTTGGCCTGCTGCCAATTGGCCTTGGCTTCCTGGATCTGGGCTTCGGCCTTGACGACATCCGACTGCGCCGAGGCCATCGCCGCATCGACCTCGGCGACCTTCCGCCGCGCGGTCTCGTAAGCGGCCTGCTGCTTGGAGCTGTCCAGCGTGAACAGCACGTCGCCTTTCTTCACGTCCTGGCTGAAGCCGACCTTGACCTCGGCAACCCGCCCCGATCCCTCGGGCAGGATTGGCACGGTGCGGAAATAGAGCGTCGCAGAATCGGTCGCCGGATGGAAATAGAAGATCATGGTGATCAGCGACACCGTGAGCATCAGGCAACCCGTGATGCCCCATCGCAGCTCGTACCAGACGGAGAAGAACGTAATCTCCTTGCCGAAGCGCTTGCCCTGGACATAGCGGCGGTACAGATAGTCCGGCACGATGGTGAGGAGCGAACAGAACATGAGCTCAAACATGGCTGTGCTCCTTCTCCTTCGCGACACCGGCCTTGTCTGCCGGTGCCGGACTGACGGCGTCGCCGGCTTGTGAGGTCGATGTGGTCGCGCCGGCCTCTCCCGGCGTCGCATCGGCGATCTTTTCGACGGAGTCGGCGATGCTGCGCAGCGGTGTGCCGAAATCCGGGATGTCGATCAGCGCAAGCAACAGGCCCGCCACCCAGAAAATATGCATATGCGTGAACAGCGAGATCAGGCCGAGCACCGCGACAAATTCGAACTGCAGCTTCTGCGATTTGTGCGCCATCCGCTCGGGCAGGCTGTGCAGCTTCCAATAGAGCGTGCCGACCCAGAGCACGGTGCCAATCAGGAATATTCCCATCACCACCATCAACGGGTCGACCCCGCTTCCTGGCGCGAGATAGAACGGGAGATGGTGCGGAGCCATCGGATGAAGCTGATCGTTCAATGGTCTCTCCCTAGTCAGGAGCGAAAGTTGCACATCGCGTTGCGACCAGTCTGACTACCCCGGTGTGGGTTTTGCTTGATTTGAATCAAGAAATGGGTCGCCGCCGGGCCTAGCTTTCGGCAGACGCCGAACTGCAAACATTCAATCAGGAGCCGTCAGCCATGCCCGGCCTCGATGATCTCATTCCCAATGCCACGCAGATCCGGAAAGAAGCAGCCCTCAAGGAGGCCCAGAAGGCGGAAGAATATGCCCGCCTTGCCGCCGCCGCCGAAGCCGAAAAGCACGCCCTGATCGACCGGCTGAGCAAGCCGTCCGGCAAGACCGAGGAGGAGAAGATCAAGCTCGCCTCGACCATCATCCAGCGTGCAGTGCGAAATGGCCTGACCGAGGTCCAGGTCTATCGCTTCCCCAACACTCTGTGCACCGACAAGGGCCGCGCCATCAATCAGCGGGAAAAGGGCTGGGAGAACACGCTGACCGGCATTCCCAAGGAAATCTTCCAGCTCTGGACCGACCATTTGAAGCCGCGCGGCTATCGCATCGCCTACCAGATCATCGATTTTCCCGGCGGCGTCCCGGGCGATATCGGCGTCACCATCTCCTGGGGAGACGATTGACGGCCATTCGGCCGCGTCGGAGCTGAAACAGCGAAAGGACAGGCATGGCCAAGGATGACGAGTCCGACAAACGAATGAAGCGCAAGGAGTACGAGAAGGAGCTCGAAAAGCTTCAGGTCGATCTCTGCCATCTCCAGGACTATGTGAGGGAGAAGAAGCTGCGCGTGATCGTCCTCTTCGAGGGCCGGGATGCCGCGGGGAAAGGCGGCACCATCAAGGCGATCACCGAGAAGGTCAGCCCGCGCGTGTTTCGCGTCGTTGCCCTTCCCGCGCCGTCGGATCGTGAAAAGACCCAGCTCTTCTTCCAGCGCTACATGGAGCAGTTTCCCGCCGGCGGCGAGATCGTGATCTTCGACCGGAGCTGGTACAACCGCGCCGGCGTCGAATATGTGATGGGCTTCTGTACGCCCGCCGAGCACGATCGCTTTCTCGATCTCTGCCCCCAGATGGAGAAATACGTCATCGAAGGCGGCATCATCCTGGTCAAGATCTGGCTCGAGGTCGGGATGGACGAGCAGGAGCGCCGATTCAGGGCCCGCATCGATGATCCGGTGCGGCAGTGGAAGCTGAGCCCGATGGATCTGGAATCCTACCGGCGCTGGTACGACTACTCGCGGGCCCGCGACTTGATGCTCAGAAAGACCAGCACGAAGCATGCGCCCTGGCACATCATCCGCTCCGACGACAAGCGGCGGGCGCGGCTGAACTGCATCGCGCACCTGCTCAAGGCGATCCCTTATAGGCGCGTGAAGAAAGACAAGATCAGGCTGCCGCCCCGCTCCGACAAGGGGCGCTACAACGACCAGGCCAGCCTGCGCGGGCTGAAATTCGTCGAGGAGCGCTATTGAGATTGAGCGCATCAGGCCGCGCGCCGGCGGCCTGATGCGACCTTTCTTGCCTCAATAATTATAGGGATATTGCTGCGGGCAGACCCAACTGCCGTAGGAGTCCTGATAGCAGCCGTAGTTGTTGTAGTTGTTGTTGTAATAGCCGTAGGCACCGTACGCACCGGCCGCTGCGGCTCCAACGGCGGCGGCACCATAAGCTGGCCCGCGCCAGCCATAGCCATAGCCCGGACGATAACCGGGATAGCCCGCGATCGGACGCCCCGGATACCCTGGACGGCCGGCGATCGGACGGCCCGGACGACCGGCTATCGGATGGCTCGGACGCGCGCCTCCGGCGACGCGATAACCGCCACCGCTAATGCGTCCGGCGTGAACGGCACCGCCGCGGTACCCGCCGGCGGCGCGCATACCGCCACCATGAAAACCGCCTGCGCGCATGCCACCACCGCCGTGGAAACCACCGCCGCCACCGCGGAAGCCACCACCACCGCCGCCGCCGCCCCGGCGGGCGAAGGCATCGTCCGGAACGAGGCAGGTCGTGAGAAGAACGAGCGCCGCAAGAGCAGCGAGAAGATAACGAAGCATGGCGTGTCCTCCATTGATCGGGGTGCCGTCGTTCGCTCTTCGATGATGCCGCGCGACAAGCGACCAGCACCTGACGATACCGTCGGGCGCTGGTCGTGCCAGAACTTGACCTAGATCAACGGAACCGGAGCATTTGAACAAAACACAGTGTTCCGTCGGGCCGCGTGGATGCGGCCCGATCACCGAAGGCTATTTCAGCCGGATGGTAACTCCACCGACCGCAGCCGACACTTCGGCACCAACCTTCGGCCCGGAGAGTTGCAGGATCACGCCGTTGGCGTTTTGCAGCTGAACGGCACCGGCGCCCGCGGCAACCGCGCCTCCCGCTCCACCTGCCGCATATGAGCCCTCGATCGAAGCTGGCCCCTTGAGATTGAGAGCTCGTCCGACAAATTTCGTCGTCGAGGCGCCAATCGTGAAACCGACACTCATGCCCGACACCGTGAACGGATAGTGCTTGCCGCGCAAGGTCAGCACACCCTCGCCGCCGCCGACCCCGACGATCAGCCCGCCTTTGGTGAAGACGACTGCGACCTGGCCTGTCTCGGCTTGCGACGGCGTGCTGAAACCTGCAACGCCTGCAAGCAAGGCGACCAGAGCGGCGCGGATGGCAAATTTTCTCATGACTTTGGTTTCCCCTTTGGTTGACGTCGAACTATTCAAGAAGCGGCCTTCAGCTTCGGCTGCGCACCCGGCTTCGGCCTGCCGATCTTCGCCAGGGCTTCCGTGCGTACGAGCTTCAGCCCTTCCTTGGCGTCGTAGCCGTGGATCTCCTTCACATCGAGCTTGCGCATGAAGTCGATGGTCTCCTGCGTGATAACCTGTCCCGGCACCATGATCGGGAAGCCCGGCGGATACGGGATCACGAAGTTGGCCGAGACGAGCTCCGGCCCGGCCTTCAGCCGCCGGTCGATCTCGGGATCGTTGAGGCGGATGTGTTCGCAACCGGCCACGTCATAGGCGGCATAGAAGCCGCTGCGGATGTCGCCCTCGTTGGTCTTGGTGCCGGCATCGCCGCGGAAGCTCGGATGGAAATGCGAGAAGTTCGGCAAGTCGGGCACGTCCTTCATCAGGCTCGTCACCCGGGCCTCGAAGGCCTTCTTCCCGTTGGCGCCGCCCTGCGCAAGGCCGCGATCGACCTCGCCCGCAATCTCGGCGAGGACGCGGATGAGATGAGCGACGTCGCTGCGGGTGTTGTTGATGTTGGACTGGACAAGGACCGAGTTGCGCGAGGTCTTGTTGACCTGGATGTTGTACTCGTTGGCGAGGATGCCCTTGAACTGGGTGCCATCGTAGCCCGCCATGCCGCACACCAGCGTCATGCGGGTCGGATCGAGGCAGAACTCGTCCTCGTCCAGGCTCTTGAGCGTATTCACCCAGTTCACGCCGGCCGAAAGATAGTCTGTGAAGCCGCTCTGTCGGTATTGCGCCGGCACCATGACGTCAGCGCCGAGGATCCGGAAGTATTTTGAGATCAACGGATTGTTGTTGACCGCCTGGCGGATCGCGAACGCGATCTCCATCGCGTTGGCAACGAGGCCATAGCCCTCCAGCTCCATCTGCCGGCGCGAGATGTCGAGACTGGCAATGAGCTGCTGGTTCGGGCTGGTGGAAGCGTGCGTGAACACGGCCTCCTTGAACTGCTGCTCGACCGTGTGGAATTCGACATCCTTGACCGAGAGCATCGAGCCCTGCCTGATCGCCGACATCGACTTGTGGGTCGAGTTGGTTTGATAGACGCGCAGGCGTATCTGCCGCGGGTCAGGGATAAGCCGGGTCTTGAGCAGAACCTCTTCCGACGGGTTCTTGCCGAGCTCGGCCTGCTGCTTCTCATAGGCCGCGACCGACTTCGGATCACGCATCCACGCCTCGATCTCGTTGGCGGCACCCATCGCGGTACGCCGGCGCAGGAACGGCGAGAACCGCGCAAAGCCGAACCAGGCCTCGTCCCACAGGAAGATCAGGTCCGGCTTGATCGCGAGGCACTCCTCCATCACCCGGCGGGTGTTGTAGATGTGGCCGTCGAACGTGCAGTTGGTGAGATCGATCATCTTGACGCGGTCGAGCCGGCCGTCGGCCTTGGCCCCGAGTAGCGCCTGCTTGATCGTCTTCAGCGGCACCGCGCCGTACATCGAATATTCCGTCATCGGGAAAGCTTCGACATAGAGCGGCTGGGCGCCGGCCAGCACCATGCCGTAATGGTGCGACTTGTGGCAGTTGCGGTCGACGATCGCGATGTCGCCGGGCGCGAGCAGTGCCTGCACCGCCATCTTGTTCGAGGTCGAGGTACCGTTGGTGACGAAGAAGACGCGATCAGCTCCGAGCGCCCTCGCCGCCTTCTCCTGCGCCTTCTTGATGTTGCCGGTCGGCTCGAGCATGCTGTCGAGGCCGCCGGTGGTGGCGCTGCTCTCGGCCAGGAACAGGTTCGGGCCGTAGAACTCGCCCATGTCGCGAATCCAGTCGGACTTGAAGATGGATTTTCCACGGGCGATCGGCAATGCGTGGAACGTCCCGATCGGACGCTGGGCGTACTTCTTGAGATTGTCGAAGAACGGCGTGTCGTAACGATCCTGGATGCCCTCCAGGATCGACAGATGAAGCTCGAGAAGCTCCTCGACGGAGTAGAAGATGCGGCGAACCACGTTGGCCTCGGGATTGCCAGCCATTTCCTCCACGTCGCGGTTCGAGATCATGTAGAGATCGAGCTCGGGACGAACGCGTTTGATGATCTGGGCGAGCCGGAGCGCTGATGCATCGGTTTCGTCGTTGAGACCGGCAGTGCTCGTGATCGAGCGCAGCACAGGCGCATTGTGGCGCGAACGCAGGCCAAAGCCCTCGTTGATGATGACCGCCGCGATATTTGGATTGAGCATCGTCGCGCAGAAGGCGTCTTCAAGACTGCCGACGATGACCGGCTCATAGATGAACTGGTCGACCGGACGCCGCAGCTTGCGCCATTCCGCAACGAGCGCCGGCCAGTTGCCGGATGACACGCCGGTGACGATCAGGGTTTCGAAATAGGGCCGGCGCGCCGCATGGGCGCCGAAGGTCGGCGACACCAGCTCCGGAGCATCGCCATTGCCGTCCTCCTTCGCGCTCCAGTCGCCGGCATGCTGCCGGAACGATCGCGTGGCCAGCGCCTGTGTAATCCGCGTCGCAAGGGCCAGTGATGTTGCCGCATCGCCGCCAGAGGCAGCCTCTCGCAATGCCGCCATCAGTTGCAGGCCAGGATAGCCGTGAAACTCCTCGGTCACCGACAGATCGGCGAGCGCCGCATCGTATTTCGCACGATCACCGCCGCGGGCCCATGCCTTCGCGGCCTCCACCAGATCTCGCCAGTCATCTGCCCGCGCTCCAGGCCCGGAAAAGAACTGATCGATACGCTTCTGCGCGGGCTTCGTGTCCTTGGACATGACTGTCTCCCGATCCCTGAGGCATGGTGATACGAGATCGTGAGTTGGGGCGCGGCAGGCTCCATTGATCCAAGTCAACGGTCGCGCACGATGTCATGACGCTTCTGGCTGCGCGAGCGCCCCTTCGCAATGCAACACAACACCGGCATGCGATAAGAAGCCAGTCGGGAGACTAGAACGTTCTTTGGTTCGCGTCGGGCTGTCTCTCACCCAGAACGCTGTCGAGCGAGCGCAACCACTGGCCACTGTCGGTCTTCTCCGCCAGGCCTTCGGCCCGCAACAGGTCGCGCAGCTGCGCATGCGCACCGACGATACAGAAAGCGACCCGGCGCGTCGCAAGCTCGTCGTTTAGATCGCACAACATGCGCGCGCCGGCGAGGTCGATATAGGGCGATGCCGAGAGATCGCATGCGACGAGTCGGATGTCCGACGACTTCTTGAGCGCGATCAGGACCGTATCGAGGATTGTCTCGGCATTGATGTAAAGCAGCGAGGCTTCAGGCCGGAAGGCGATGACGCCGACGAGCGGCTCGACGCCCTGGTGTCTCGCGCTGTCGGAGTAACGACCACTGCCGGGCAGCCGGCCGAGGAATGCCACGTTCGGCTGCGAGGCGCGCGCCAGCAACAGAAAGATTGAGGCGATGGATGCCAGCAGGACGCCTTGCAGGATGCCGAGCAGCAGCACGGACACGAGCGCAATCGCCGCGGCGTAGAAGTCGATCCGACTGACCTGCCACATTCGCAGCAGCGCGCGAATGTCGACCAGCCTGTAGACGGCGGCAAACACGATGGCCGCGAGCACGGCCTTGGGCAAGTTGGTCAACAGCCCCGTGAAGAACAGCAGACACAGGCCAAGCGTCACCGAGCAGATGACCAAAGCCAACGGCGTCCGCGCGCCCGCGCTGTCATTGACCGCGGATTGCGACAGGCCGCCGGCGACGGGATACCCGTGACCGAACGCTGCGGCGAGGTTCGCCGCGCCAAGTCCCAGAAACTCCTGCCGCACGTCGAGGGGGTAGCCATGCTTGGCCGCAAAGCTGCGCGCGGCCGAGACACCTTCGATGTAGGCCAGCAGCACGCATCCTGCCGCGAGCGGAAAGAGATCGTCAAATTCCAGAAGACCAAAGGTCGGCAGTCCGATCGCCGGCAGCCCCTCGGGAATCTTGCCGGTCACGGGGACGCCATGGGACGCAAAGCCGAGGAGTGTCGCCACGACGATCGACAGCGCCACGATGGTGATGCCGACCGGCCGTCCCGGCAGAAAGCGCTCGCCAAGCAGGAGGAGCAGGAGCGCGACGGCGCCAATCGCCAGGATGAGGAGATTGATCTCACCAAGCTGACTGGCGAGCTTGACGGCGCGGTCGAAAAAGTTGTGACCGCCGCCGGCGACGCCGAGCAGACTTGGCAACTGGCTCATGATGATGGTGAGGCCGGCACCGGCCTTGAAGCCGACCAGGATGCTGTCGCTGACGAGGCGGACGAGAACACTGAGCTTGAACAGCCAGGCGATGAAGCACAGGACCGCTACCGCGAAGGCTGCGAGGCTTGCAATTTGCGCGTATCGCACCGCGTCCCCGCCAGCCAGTGCGCCCACGGTACCGGCGATCATCAGCGAGATCGCAGAGGTCGGGCCGACAGCGAGCTGCCGTGACGAGCCAAGCAACGCATAACCGATGCCGCCAAGCAGATAGCCGTAGACGCCGACCTGTGGCGGCAGGCCGGCCAGCGCGGCATAGGCGAGCGAGACCGGAATGGCATAAGCCGCGAGCGTGATGCCGGCGATCGCGTCCGGCCGCAGCCATGCCGCCTGATAATTGGCAAGCCATCGCACCGGAGGGAAGAACCTGAACCAGTTGGTCAACTGACCGGGCACCTCCGTCATGGCCGCCCACCACCACGTTGAACCTCGCCGCGCAATAGCAGAAGATTGTCTGTCTGTGCGTTGGCCATCACGCCATGGATCACCCGGGTATTGGCTTCAAGAAAGCCGCGGCCGGCGAAAGCCGGCGACCGCGCAACGTCGACTGTCTTGTCGCGGCGAACCGACGGAGAGGCGGCGATGTCCGGAGAATTCATGTCCGACCATAGGCATGGTCATCCGGCCGGCAGGGATTGATCTGGATCAAGCATCCTGCCGCTTATCAGGACTGACTTCCTGCAAACACGCCCCGGGGAAGTACTTCAATGAGCACCACCAGGCGGATCATCTCCACCGAGAGCTGAGCCATGTGTCAGCAAACCTTACGAAGCCTAACAGCCCTGCTGCTGTTTGTGTTTTTCGGTCTGCTTGCGCCGTCGAGCGTCGTTGCGGCCGACGATCGTCCCATTCAAGAGGAGATCTGGGCACTGCCGCTGCCGTTGCCGATGTTCGCTTACGTGGTAGGCCCGGTGGGAGACGGCCCCTTCCCGCTCGTGATCATGAACCGCGGCACTTACTTCGGGCCGGTTCTGGCGAAACGCATGCACGAGGCTTTCGTCGCCGCCGGTGGCAACGCCGAATACCATTTGCTGCCGCCCTTCGGCCTTCATCGGTTCGCCCGATACGACCCCGATCTGGTCGCCGCTGGTGACGACATTTCTTGACGCGCAGAGATAACCGGAATGGTTCGAGGCTCGGAGACGAAACCATGGGAAAAGCTCGTTACTGTCTCGCAGGCGTCCTGGTTGCCGCCATCGCCGGCGTCGCCACGACGCCCGGTGCGGCCACGCGGAAGAAGGCGCAAATCGACAAACCAGCCGAAGTCGCAACGCGCGGCCAGCGCGAAGCCAAAGACATCACCTACGGGGATTGGCAAAAGCTCTGCTTCAAGCCAGGCGGTGCGCCGATGTTGTGCCGGACATCGATCACCGGAAAGTTTCCGACCGGTCAAATGGCAATGCGGGCAGACCTGATCGAGCGCGAAGGCGACCGGACGGCTCGGCTGCAACTGTTCGTTCCCGTTGGCATGTACCTGCAATACCCCGTCAAGCTGACCGTCGATCAGGGTAGCCCCTACCTGGTGCCCTATACCTGGTGCCTCACCAACGCCTGCATCGCGGCTGACGTCGCAGATCCAAAGATCATCAGGGAGATGGAAGCAGGAAAAGCACTGGTCCTGGAGGTCGTCGATGCCAATCTTCTGGCGCTGACGACGTCGATACCCCTGGCGCAATTCGCTTCGATTCACAAGGGTGCGCCCGCAAAGACGCTGGAGCAGGATATCGAGGAATGATCCGACAAAACCGGTCTAGATCCTGTTTTCGTGAGCCCGTTCGATCTGATCGACGAGTGATTGCGCGGTAAAGGGTTTGGTCAGGTACGCCGCGCATCCGGATGCGACCGCAGCCGAGCGATTACTCTCGCAATCATTTCCGGTGATATAGATCACGGGTGCCGATACGCCCTTGTCGGCGATCCTCCGTCGCAGGTCGATGCCGGAATGATCATCCAGGTCGATATCGATGATGATGCACATGGCGCTCTCGAACTCACCATGGTCAAGCAGCGCGGCCGCGGAGTCGAACAGCAGCGTCGTGAAGCCGTGCTCGCGCAGAAGCCGCTTGATGCTGATGCGCACCGACGCATCATCGTCAACAACGAACACGGATCTGCGGGTCGGCACGTGAACAGTCCTCTTGTTGGCTAGGTGAAAACGCCGCTCGCAGGACTTGCTAACGAGGTTCGCTTACAAGGCGTGCGTGCTTCACAGAACACGCCATTGCCGCGCCTTCATATTGTCCCCAGGTATAGTTACTTTTGGAAACCGGCAGACAGCGCGGAGCGACTAGCCGTGCCGATCGCCCTTGGGATCGAGCATGCCGAGGCGCTCGGCGATCGAAACCAGTTCCGCGAGTGAATGAACCTGCATCTTTTCCATCACCTGATGGCGATGCGCCTTCACGGTGCGTTCGGTGGTTCCGAGCTCGTGAGCAACTTGTTTGTTGATCTTGCCGCGCACGATCAGATCGAACACCTGCCGCTCGCGTGGAGTCAGTAGGTCCACCAGCGCCGTGAGCGAGTCGAGCTTGCTGCGCTCGCTGCGTGCCGTCTCGTGCCGAGCCATGGCGCGCTCGATCGCATCGATCAATTGCTCCGACGAGACCGGCTTCGTCAGAAAATCCTCGGCGCCCGCCTTGATGGCTCGCACTGTCGTTGCCGTGTCGGCGTGGCCGGTGAGGAAGACGATCGGCAGCATCGAGCCAAGCTCGATCAGACGACGTTGCAGCTCTGGACCGCTCAATCCCGGTATCTGCACGTCGAGCAGAACGCATCCCAGCTTGGCAGGGTCAGGCAACCGATCAAGCAGATCCTGCGCCGACGCGTAGGTCGCGACGTCATAGCCAGCAAGTCTCAGACGGCGTTCGATCGCCGTCCGAAACGAGGCGTCGTCGTCGACCACGTGCACCAGCCCAGGCAATTTCACCTCTTTGCCGCGACGACTATTGGAGTTTCCGCCGCACTGAGACGCAGAGTCAACCGGCGATCAAGTTGTCCATATGGATGATACCGGGCATAGCGAACAATCCATAAGATGTAGTACCAAGAGTATCAAATGCATTTTATAACAATCGCCTTTTCTCACTCTGCGCAAGATATTGCAGCGCTTGTCCTTTGGTACAATGGCCCTCGAGACAATGGCTGGAAATGCCGCATTCGTCGTAAAGCAACCCAAGCGGGAGTGGGATTGCGCGGCACATTCCTCGCCATGAATCGACTGAGACCAATTCAGCGATGGATGAGGAGTTGGCCCATGTTCGTACGCATCACGACCGATCCCCTGCCCCGCCCCAACTCTCTGCACGATCTCGGAATGAACAGTGATTCGAATCCGATCGTCAGTTTGAGCGAGTTTACCTACAAGAAGGGCAACGAGATCTACGGCGAGAAGGAGCCCGCCGAGTATATCTACCAGGTCAAGACCGGCGCGGTGCGCAGCTACAAGCTGCTGTCGGACGGACGTCGTCAGATCGGCGCGTTTCACCTCGCCGGCGATATCTTCGGGCTCGAGAATGGCCGTACGCATCGCTTCACCGCAGAAGCTGTCGTCGATACCACCGTGCGCCTGATCAGGCGGCAGAGCCTGGAGACGGTAGCCGAGAGCGACGCGGTGGTGGCCAAGAGCCTGCTCCGCATGACCACGACCAATCTGCAGCATGCCGAAGATCACATGCTGCTGCTCGGCCGCAAGACATCGCTGGAACGGGTCGCGGCCTTCCTGATCGAGATGGATACGCGACTGACTGCCGCCGGAGTCCTGGCCTTGCCGATGTCGCGGCGCGATATCGCCGACTATCTCGGCCTCACCCTTGAGACGGTTTCGCGGGCGATATCGCACCTGCACGAGCTCGGCATCCTCGGCTTCGTCGGCAACACCCAGCGACAGATCGTGCTGTTGGACCGCCAGCAGCTTGCTAGTCTCGATCTCCAGAACTGAAACCCTTGGCGTTGATCGCGGCGAGATGCTCCAGCGTCTTGCGCAACACCTCGAACAGCACGGCGGTTGACCAGCCGAACAGCAGGATGCCGTTCATCGCAGTCATCGGGCCGAGCAACCGCCAGTCCGGGACAGGCGTGATATCGCCGTAGCCGAGCGTGGTATAATTGACGAAGGCAAAATAGAGGAACTCGCTCCCGGCGGGCGCCGCACCAACCACCAGATATGCGAGCGCCCAGACGAGGATCTCGAGCGTGTGCGCCACCATGAGGGCAGCCGCGGTTGCGACCATGACCGCCATCAAATGCAACCGTGCTCCCGTTGAGTGACGCAGCCCCGCCCTACGCGCGATGCCGATGGCGCCAACGGTCACCAGCGCGTGAATCATGATGTTGACGAGGCTGATGATGGTACCGGCCAGGAATTGAAGCGCCATCATCCTCTCACGTTTCGCCGGATGGCGGAGGGGCTGGATGAGACTTCGCCTATGCCTTCGGCGTGAACATGCCGCTTGCCGCCTTCATCGCGGACTCGCCCATGCCTCTGGCCTGGTCGGTCAGGGAGCGCATCTGGTCCTGGAAGAACTCGGACTGGATCTTGAGCGCTTCCTGCATGTCCTTGGCCTGGATGAGCTTGTCGCCGAGATCGAAAGTCGCGATGACGTTGCGCTGCATGTGATCGCAGAACTCCTTGGCGTGGCCCGCGATCGGCAGCGGCGAGGAGCTCAGGCCCTTCTCGAGCAGCTCAAAATATTCGGCATTGGCCTTGCGCAGACGACCAAGCGCTTCGCTCAGCATTGCGCGCATATTCTCGGTCGATGGGATGTCCGCCATGATGTTGCTCCTTAGGGGTTATGCCGCTAGCCCGCCGAACCAAGCCCCAAAATAGCCGGCATACAGAGCCGGCAGCTCGAGATTCATAGAATGCCCAACGCGGGGCACGACCACCAGCCGGCAGTCCGGCATCGCCTCGGCCATGGCGCGCAGGTCGACGGGTGGGATCCAGCCGTCCCATTCGCCCCACAGGACGAGATGCGGATGCGGTATCTCCGCCATGCGGCGCTCCAGCTCCCGGCTCTCTTTTTCCTTGGTGAGGTTTATGGGCGTTCCGATCCAGATGCCTTCAGAGACGCCGAAGGTCTGTTCGATGATCCGGTCGAACAAAGTCTGGATTTCTCCTACGCCCGCGCGGAACCGGGGAGTTTCGTTTGGCGCCATGCTCTCGGGCACGAACAGCGAGGAGGCCGCGGTCGCCATCACGGTCCGCGTCAGCTCCTTGCTCGCCATCATTGCGCGGAAAAGCCCGATCTGATCGGCATTGAAAGCCAAGCCGAGCGGCGTCACCGGATCGAGCGCGAACACGCGTCCGAAGCGCTGCGGTTGCATCAAGAGCATTCGCGCCGCGATGATGCCACCGGTCGAATGCGTGGCAAGGTGGCAATAGCTGACGCCCAGCGCATCGAGCGCCGCGAGCATGTCCTGCGCATGCTGCTGCATCGAGTAGTTCGAATAGTCGACCTTGGGCTTCGGCCGGTCACTGTCGCCGCAGCCTCGCCAATCGATACCGATCACGCGCAGGCCTGAAGGGAACATCGGCGCGGCGAGCTCGATCCAGTCCTTGCTGGCGAGATTGCCGTGGATGAAGACGACGGTGACGTCGCCCTCTCCCCACTCTCGCCAGCTCAACTGAACCTCGCCCGCCTGCACCCTTGGCATGAGCGGGCCTACTTGTTCAGGCCGGCCGTCGGCGCGGCACCAGCCGGGGTCGGTGCTACCGGCAAGGCCGATACCACGGCGCCCTTGATCATGCGGTCGATGCCGAGCGGCGACGACGTATCGACGCTACCCTTGGTTACGAAGTCCACGACGTCGACCGAGAACTCGACCGGATTGTCCGTATGGATAAAATGTCCGGTTTCCGGATAGATCTTGAGCATCGGCCGGTTTCCGGCATTGGTCATCCTCGTCATGAACGGCGAGATGACGTCGCGCCCCAGATCCGTCAGCCCGTTGAACGCGGGTGTCGGGATAAAGGGTTCCTTGTCGCCGAATGCGAGGAAGATCGGCGCCTTGATCTGGGTAAGCCGCTCGTAGAGGTTCTTCGGGTCATCCTGCTGGAGTTCGGCGCCGATGGTGTAGATGTCGTAGATGAAGACGTTGCACCATTGCTCGAGCTCCTTCGGATTGCCCTTGGTCAGCCCAACGCGCTGCTCGGTGTGGAAGCGGGCATATTCGCTGTCGCTGAAGAAGTAACCGCTCTTGGCCGCCGACACCGCGCCGGTGTTCGGATCACGCTTCTTGAAGTAGAAGAAGTCGCGGATGCTCTGCTCATCGCGCGCCTTCTCGGCAGCGAGGATTCCGGTCTGGTCCCAGGTCGCCTTCCACTTGTCAAAGTCGTGGTCGAACGCTGGATCAAACAGGCGCAGCTTCTTGTCCTTGGCGACCGTGATATCGCGCGGATATTCCTCGAGGCCCGACGGCGCCTCCAGTGCAAGACCCTGCACCGTATCCGGCCAGGTCAGGGCGTAACCCATCACGAACTGGCCGCCGAGCGAATGGCCGAGATAGTAGGCCTTCTTGACGCCGAGCTGATTGACGACGAGGTCGTAGATCACCTCACGCATGTCCTGCATGGTGCGGGCCGGGCTCTTGTCGAGATTACCGGGTCCGGACATGCCGTAATGCGGCAGGTCGGGCACGATCACCCGCAGGCCGCTACGCAAGGCGTATTGCATGATATTGCCGTAGTGCCCGCCGAACGCGCCCTTGCCGTGGATGATCACGAGGACCTTCGGATCCTTGGCGGTGCCGGCATATTCATCCATGTAGCCGATCTGCCAGGAGTTGCCGCTCTTGTCCTTGGCGTTGGCGAATTTGACTGGATAGGGATAGGTCACGAAATCCTTCCAGAACGATTTCGTGGGATCGATGTTCTCGGCAACACCTGGCACGCGATAGTTCTTGTCGACGAATTGTTGCGCGCGGTCCAGGCTCGCGACGTCATCCATGAAGGCGACGAACTTCGGATCGTTCTTGCGGTTGTTGATGAGAGGGAAGACGCCATAATGGGCAACCGGACTTTCCTCGGCGATGAGGTCTGCACCGGGCACCCGATCGACGGCCTGCTGGGCGAGCTTGAAGTTCAGCCAGAGGTCGTTGGTGATGTGCATCACCAGCGTACGCGCCTGGATGCGGCCGAGATCGGCATTGATGTTGTGAGTTTCCCCGACCCGGTTGCGCCAAACCAGATCGACGGCGTCATAGAGTTTGGCACGGTTGGTAACGTTCAATCCCGCCTTCTCATTGGGCGGATCCCAGTAGAATATCTCGGGCTGGACTGCGGTGAAATTCTGGGTCGTGCGATAACCAAAGTCGTACCCGGTCATTCCAAGGATGGACCACCCGAATGCAACGCCCGGCATGGGGTGCTCTTCCTTGGGCAACTTGTAGTAATCGCCGTTCGTGGACTGCCACACGGGGTCGGACTCGATTGCGGCCGTCATCATCTGGAAAGTCCAGTTGCCGACGGGGTCGCCGGCATCGGATTGCGTGGTGCCGCCGATCGGCATCAGCGCGTTGATGAACTCCGGATGCATCACGCCCCAGACATAGGTCTGCGTGCCGCCCATGGAGACGCCGGTCACCAGCGCCACGCGCGCGACCTTCAGATGATCGCGCAGCAGACGGTAGTTCGCCTGCACCATGTCGAAGTAGCTGTATTGCGGGAATTTCACCCCTAATCCGTCGGAGGGCTTGCTGTCGCCCCAGGTGCCGAGCGGATCGACCATGATGACGAAGTAGCGATCGGTATCGATCGGCCGGCCGGGCCCGATGATGGGCACGCCACCTGACAAGGCCGCGCCCTTGACCCACTGCTCGAACATGTCGGTGGAGTCGCCGGAGTAGTACGAGTTGATGACGACGGCGTTTGTGATCTCGTCATTGGCATTGCGCCGCGCCTTGCCGATCGCGATGTACGAGGCGCGCAGCTTGCCGGCACCGAGCGATTCCAGCGTCACGCCGCCTTCGCCGCCATTTTCCCATTTGGACGGATCGGACAGATCATACTTGCCGCCGAGGCGGAAGTTGGCGATCTCGTAGGTCTTCTTCAGCCCATCATGCTGCATCTGCGATGAGCGGCGGGTGAAGGGTTGCGCGACAGCGAGCGCCGTGCCGACCAGCAACACGATCAGGCTGAGGAGGCAACGTTTGAGCAGATCTCTCCCGGTCATGGCGGATTCCTCCTGGCGGTGTTTTGCGAAAACGCTAGTCACGTCACCCGGAAGAGCTTTGATTTAGCTCAATGGAATCCCTGACCGGAGATTGAAGATCGCAGCGATCAGACACGGCAGCCGGTCGTCGCAATGCCCTTCCTCAGTCACGGCTCATATCGGATACGCTATGAGCTCGAAGGGCCGCCGGGTGCCCCCGCCTATGTTCTGGTTAACGGTCTCACGCAATATGCCGAGCTCTGGGCTGCCTATCGCGAAGCTCTTGTCGCCCGACATTTCCGCGTGGCGACTTTCGATCTGCTCGGCCAGGGCGGCTCGGACAAACCGGCCCTGTTCATCAATCAGGACGATCAGGTTACCGCGCTTCATTGCCTAATCGATGAGCTCGGCGGTGGCCCGATCTTCCTCAGCGGCATCAGCTTCGGCGGACTCATTGCACTGCGCTACGCGATCGAGCACGGCGAGCGGCTCACCGGCCTGGTGCCGATGAGCTGCTTTGCTGAGATGTCCCCACAGCTGCAGCTGATCGGCAGCGCCTTGCGCACCGGCCTGATCCTGGGTGGCACCGGCTATCTCCAGGACCTGTTGCTGCCGATGAACCTGTCCGACCAGTGGTTGAAGCCGCTTCTGGGCAAGCTCGACAGCGTCAAGCGGCAGGGCTGGCTCGTCAACGATGTCTACGCGCTCCAGAACCTGATGGAGTCTTTTCTCGACTTCCAGCCGTTGACGCCGAAGCTCTCCTCGATCACGCTCCCGACCATGATCCTGAACGGCGAGTTCGACTTCCTGACGCCGCGGGCCCTGCACGAGACCCTGCGGGTCGAAATCCCCAACAGCTCGCTGGTGATCATCCCGCGGGCCTATCACGCCTTCACGCTCGAGAAGGGCACCCTCACCGCCGATCTGCTGGCGCGCTTCGCCGAAGATGTTCTCGCCGGACGGTGGCAGGGCAACAAGGCGGTCTGGGTCGCGCCGGAAGAGCCCGGCGGCGAGCTCATGCCGTTCCCGGCAGGTTACGATCACATGCGCGCGATTCCGGTGCAGAGGACCGCGCCATGACCGGCTTCTTCGGACCACTCGATGCCGAGGGGCGCGTGCCACCCCACCAGCAAACGCGTGTCGCCGCATTCCTTATCTCCGCCCACGGTGCGCTGGCGCGACAGTCCGCATTTACCTTGCCGACAAAGCTCGAATCCGCCTGGCAGACCGAGCTGAACACGCAGCTCTTCCGCGAGACCGAGATCGTCTCGCTGCTGATGCGCGCGACGAGTTGGGCGCCTGACCCGGGCCTTGGCTATATGACCGTAGCCTGGGAAAGCGCCTGGTTTCCGGCACCGGTCTACGAAATTTCGGACTGGCCCCTGGCAGTGGCAGCCGGTCTTGCGACGCTCGCCCACGCCGTTCATGCGGCGATCCGGCCCGCAGCACTGTTGCCGGCCGAAGCAAATCCCGAGGATCCGTTCGCAATGGCACTGCGCCGTATCGAGTTCGAAAGCAGCCGCCTGCTCCAGGCACAAATCCTGTCGCTGAAGGGTCCCGACCTCGTGCCATTTCGCGACGCCGTCAACACCGCGCTCGAACGGCGTCACACCGAGGTGCGCAAGCTGTGGCGCGACATGCTGCAGAGCGTCGGCATCGCCGTCGGCGATTCAAATGACGAGAATCCTTGATGCAAATCAAAGCACCGCGGTGACGGCCGGCAAACATCCACCCGCTGCTGCCCTCGCGTCGCATCGGAGTTGCCGCCATGAAGGCCGTTTCCGTCGAAGAAGCCGTTGCAATGATTCCGGCAGGCGCGAGCGTCATGGTCGGCGGGTTCATGGGTGTCGGGACACCGGAGCGCCTGCTCGATGAAGTCGTCCGGCAGCAGAAGACGGGGCTGTCGCTGATCTCAAATGACGCGGCCACACCCGGCAAAGGCGTCGGCAAGCTGTTCGATGCCGCGCTGGTCTCGCGGCTGACGGCAACCCATATAGGCCTCAATCCGAAAGCGCAGCAGCAGATGCTGGCGAACCAGATCGCTGTCGATCTCGTTCCCCAGGGCACGTTCGTCGAGCGCATTCGCGCGGGCGGATGCGGACTCGGCGGCGTTCTGACCCCGACCGGGGTCGGCACACTGGTTGCCGAAGGCAAGCGACAGATCGAGGTCGACGGCAAGCCGTTCCTGCTCGAGACTGCGCTGCGGGCGCAGTTCGCGCTGGTGCATGCTTTTCTCGCCGACTATCTCGGAAACCTCTCCTACGCCCTCACCTCCCGCAATTTCAATCCCGTGATGGCGATGGCCGCCGACACCGTCATTGTCACGGCGGACAACATCGTGCCGGTCGGCGTCATCGCGCCCGATCACGTCGTGACGCCGGCGCCGCTCGTCGATTTCCTCATTACGAACGGGTGAGATCATGGATGCACAGACCATCATCGCCCGGCGCGTCGCCAAGGAGCTGAAGAGCGGCAATCTCGTCAATCTCGGCATCGGCATCCCGACGCTGGTCGCCAACTACGTTCCGCCCGATCTGAAGGTGTTCTTCCAATCGGAGAACGGCCTCATCGGCACCGGCCCGATCCCGGAGCAAGGCATGGCCCATCCGACGCTGACGGACGCGGGAGGCCGCCCAATCAGCGCCTTGCCCGGCGCCTGCACCTTCGACAGCGCGATGTCGTTCGGATTGATCCGCGGCGGCCACGTCGATGTCACCGTGCTCGGCGGCCTTCAGGTCGATGCCCACGGCCACCTCGCCAACTGGATGATCCCCGGCAAGATGGTGCCGGGCATGGGCGGGGCGATGGATCTCGTCAGCGGCGCCAAGCGCGTGATCGTCGCCATGCAGCACGCGGCCAAGGGCAAGTCGAAGATCGTCGCCAAGTGCACACTGCCGCTGACGTCGGCGCGGCCGGTAAGCCTCGTCGTTACCGACATGGCCGTGATCGGCTTTCCCGACGGCAGGGCGACGCTCCTCGAAACCGCGCCAGGTGTGAGCGTAGGCGAAGTGATGGCCGTGACGGATGCCGAGCTCGCCGTTCCCGACAACGTACCGGAAATGAAGATCTGACGAGGTCGGACCATGCGGGTATTCAGCGATTTCAAGGAGATCAAATCCGCCGTCGGCACCGAGATCGGCGCCAGCGACTGGATCGAGATCACCCAGGATCGCATCAATCAGTTCGCCGAGGCGACCTGCGACGAGCAGTGGATCCATGTCGACCAGGAGCGCGCGAGCAAGGAGATGCCGGGCGGCAAGACCATCGCGCACGGGCTGTTGTCGCTGGCACTCGCACCGCTCTTCATCCGCTCGGTGATCGGCCTGAAAGGCCTGCGCAACACCCTCAACTACGGCGCAGACCGGATACGCTATCTGGCTCCCGTCCCCGCAGGTTCAAGACTGCGCGGCCGCGTCACCGTCGCCGAGGCCGAGGACGTGCCGCCCGACGGCCTGCGCGTGAACTATCACCTCGTGATCGAGATCGAGGGTGGCAAGAAGCCCGCCTGCGTCGCCGAGCTGATCGCCCTGCATTACCGCTGAAAACAAAAACTGAAAAACAACCCCATACAAAGTAGACTTGCGGTTGTCGGCATGACGCCTTCGGGCAGCAACACTTGGCCCATCGGTCAAATCAGAGCCTCGTGCAGCCGTGGACGATCTCGCTGGCCGTTGGGCAGATGAATGCTCCGCCATTGGTTTCGTCTGCCGTGGAGTCCGAGAGATTCAACGAGCTTGTCCGAACGGCGCGTCGCGCGTCACACGATCATCGCTGGCCGCCTTGAACAGCTCAACCTTGTCGCGCGCATTGTCGGTCACCGCAAAGACCTCGTAGAAATCGATCTGCGGCTTCACGCCGTAGCGCTGGATGATGCCATCGAGCCACGGTCCGCTGTAGAACGCCTTGGCGTCCTCGATGCGCTCCCACTGGTACACGCCGCCAGCAACCCCGGTTTCGGACCAGATGAAGTGCTTGCTGATCAGCCCCGTCACCTCGCGGAAGTTGGGTGCGATCTTGTGAAAGTGCTCGCGGCACGCGGCGTAGTCGATCTGCGGCGGTAGTTTGTATCGTACAATGGCGGTAATCATGCGACCTCCTCGTAAGAATGGTCCCGGCGCAACATTGATGGCATCCCCGCGATCAAGCAAGCGACGCGAAAGGTCGACCTCGATCAAGAGCGCGGAACCCAACCCGTACTGCTTGCCGCCAGTAGGTCAACACGATTGACGAGAGCCTCAATCGTCGCGCAGCTATCTCCTTCCAATTTTTTGCGTTAGTGTGAAGTGCTTCACACCTGTGTAGCCAACGGGCTCGGATGATGCCCAAACAAGAAAGAAAAAGAGAAGCGAGCTAAGGCTCCGCAAAGCGCCACCCGGTTCCGATGGGTTTATTCCATTCACACGCGAGTTTGGGAGCAACACATGGAAAAGCGCGAAATTGACAACAGCTCGACGAAAGATCTGTCCGAAGCGCAGCGAGGTGCGTTCTCCCGCCGCTCGGTGCTAACCTTGGCTTGCACGCTCGGCGCCGCGGCGCCGTTTGGTATGTTCGGAGCGGCTCGCGCGCTGACGGCATCCGGGACTGGATCGCTGTCCTATATTGCTGGCGAGCCACTGATTTGCCGGGTCGCAGCGAACGGTGAAGAGCTGCAGGGCCCGCCCCGCCAACTCAAACTCGCCTGGAACGCGAATGCGGCGTGCACGGTCGCTGCGCCGGTCGCAAAAGAACGGGGTATCTTCGCCAAGCACAACCTCGATGTCGATTTCGTCAATTTCGGCGGTTCGACCGACCAGTTGTTGGAGGCGATTGCAACTGGCAAGGCGGATGCCGGTTTGGGATTGGCCCTGCGCTGGCTCAAACCGCTGGAACAAGGTTTCGACGTTCGGCTGACCGCTGGTGTGCATGGCGGCTGCATCCGCCTCCTCGGCTCCAAGGCTGCGAACATTGACAGCCTGGACTCCCTGCGCGGCAAGGCCATCGCGATCAGCGATCAAGCCAGCCCGGCGAAGAACTTCTTCTCGATCTATCTCGCCAAGAAGGGCATCGACCCTGCCCAAGAGGTGGAGTGGCGCCAGTATCCGGCCAATCTGCTCGCGCTTGCCGTCGATAAGGGCGAAGTACAGGCGCTGGCCGAGATCGACCCGCTGCCCTATCTGTGGCTCAAGGACGGCAAGCTCAACGAGATCGCGACGAACTTGACGGGCGAATTCGCCGACCGCACCTGCTGCGTTCTCGCGATACGTGGCAGCCTCACCCGCAACGAAATGCCGGTCGCGGCTGCCCTGACACGATCGATACTGGAGGCGGCGGACCGAGTTGCCGACGATCCGGCCGATGCCGCAGCAATCTATTCGGGCTACGGCGGAAAGGGGTCCATAGAGGATCTCGCCACCATGTATCGCAGCCATACTCACCACAATCATCCCGTCGGGATGGTGCTCAAGAAGCAGCTTTTACTTTACACAGATGAACTCAAGGCAGTGAACGTCATCAAGCGCAGCACTGATCCTGCGAAGTTCGCCGAGCGGATCTATCTTGACGTTCTAAGCTAAGCCGATTGGGAATATCCGCAGTGAGCTCGGTCATCGATGAAGTGCCGAGGCCATCAGAGAAATCGGCTTTCGGCTTTTTTGAAAGTTCGACCAGTCGGTCGTTGATCGGCGGCCTGTCTGTGGCCGCCGCGTGGTCCATGGTCGCCGCGCTCACTGCGTTCTGGCCAGATAAGCTCGAAAGCGATTGGGCCTACACGGGCGCCTTCGCCATTGCCTGCGGCGCATTGGCCGTTGCCCTTGCCTTTGCGGCCTTTGCGAGTGTTCGTTTCGTCGCTTTTCAGCGGCTCCAGCGGCTTTCTCCGTGGCTGTTCGCGCTCGCGATGTTTTTGGCTGCCTGGGAGGTCGTCACAGCAAAGCTCGGATGGCTGCCGTTACCGTTTTTTCCGCCGCCGCAGGCGATCGTCGAAGTCGCAATCGACGATTGGAAGCGGCTGGCCGAAGGCATCTTCGCCTCAGCTCGTCTGCTCGCGACTGGCTATGTCCTCGGTGCGACCGTGGGCTTCGTGACCGGCGTGGCGATCGGTTGGTCGCCGCTCGCCGGCTATTGGATTCATCCAGTCTTGCGGTTCATCGGGCCGCTGCCCGCGACGGCTTGGCTGCCACTCGCATTTTTCGTTTTCCCGTCGAGCTTCAGCGCCAGCATTTTCCTGATTGCGCTCGCCACCGGCTTTCCGGTCACCGTGCTCACCTGGTCGGGCGTCGCCGGCGTGAAGAGCGCCTATTACGACATTGCGCGGACATTGGGTGCAACCCAGCGCTTCCTCGTGCTCAAGGTTGCAATTCCGGCGGCAATGCCGCATGTCTTCGTTGGGCTTTTTATGGGTCTGGGGAACTCGTTTGCGGTTCTTGTCGTCGCCGAAATGCTGGGCGTGAAGGCGGGGCTCGGCTGGTATCTGCAATGGGCACAGGGTTGGGCGGCCTACGCCAATATGTACGCCGCGCTGCTGCTCATGGCGTTCTTGTGCTCCGGGCTGATCACGCTGCTGTTTCGCTTGCGGGACCGCCTGCTATCCTGGCAGAAGGGTCTGGTGCGATGGTAGCGGCGATTGCAAGCGATCACGCAATCCATGGCTCGACGCTAACTCTCCGCGAAGTCAGCCACCGCTTCAATTTCGAGGGGCAGCCCCTGCCGGTATTGGACCGCATCAACCTGCAGGTCGGCCGCGGCGAATTTGTCGCTCTCCTGGGACCGAGTGGGTGCGGAAAATCCACCCTGCTGCGGCTGGTCGCAGGGCTCGACACTCCAACCGCCGGCTCCCTGCTAACGGAGGGAAAGGAGATCGACGCACCCGATCCGTCGCGCGTTGTCGTTTTTCAAGACCCCACGCTTTATCCGTGGCGGACGGTATGGAGCAACGTTGCGCTCGGTCTGGAAGCCCGCGGCTTGCTGCGCACTCATCGCGGACGCGTCGAAAGCGCGTTGCGTCTGGTAGGGCTCACGGGCTTCGCCAATGCCTACCCGCACCAGCTTTCCGGCGGCATGGCGCAACGCGCGGCCCTGGCGCGAGCGCTTGTCAACGACCCGAAGCTGCTCATTCTCGACGAACCTTTGGGCCAGCTCGACTCGCTGACGCGCATCGCGATGCAGGCGGAACTTGTTTCACTTTGGCAGCGCTCGAGATTCACGGCGCTGCTGGTCACGCACGATGTCGAGGAGGCTCTCTTGCTCGCCGGCCGCGTTATCGTGCTGAGCGACCGACCCGCGCGGATCAAGGCCGAAATCGTCAACAGCCAGCCCTATCCTCGCCATCGGGGCGATCCTCACTTCGTTGAGCTTCGTCGCGAGGTATTCGAGCATCTCGGGCTCGATGAAGCATGGTAGCCGCCAAGCCACCCTTTCCTGACAGGACTAGGTAGCCAGTCTTGCAACTGGACCTATGGCGCTGGCGGCGTCTGCTTCGGTTCGTCGCGTTGCTCTCGCCATCAGACAAACCGGGACACCGTTGATCACAGTGTGCTCGAACGTCTCCCAGCCAAGGCGCGCATAGAGGGCTTCATTCTTCGGTGTGAAAAGATAGATCCTGTCGAACCCGAGCCGATCCGCCTCCGAGATCGCAGCAAGAGCGAGCTTTGAGGCGATGCCTTTGCCGCGTTGCGTCCGTGGCACAAACACCGACAACAGCCAGGGCGTGAGATGTTTGTGGGTCAGCGTGGTCGCGACGATATTTGCGGAGCCGACGAGATCTCCCTCATCGTTTGAGATCGCCACGAGGGAGATCGGCAGCCGCGCTTTATCAATGGCGCTTCTTAGCCGTTCGGCACGTTGCTCAACGGTGCCGTTCGGGCTTAGATAGCCAAACTCCGCCTGCTGCCATGCCGCAACGGTCGGAAGGTGATGCTCATAGTCGAGCAGATGATGGATCTCGATACCCACGAGCACTATTCCGCGTGTGCGCTGAACGATGCGATCGCTTGTCGGCTACGGTTCACCACCAGGCGTGTCACGTCCGGTCGCGAATAATGCCCCGCTTGATCAAAATTCTGCCGCTCGCGCCGTACGATCCGCTGATCAAGTGTTGCAACGATCAATTCCTCACTATCCGTCACAGGCGCAACGACCCATTCGCCGTCCGGTCCGGCGATGCATGACCCACCGTTCGCCAGCACGTCGGGGCATTTTTCAAGCATTGCTCTTGCAGGACTGTTCAGCGGCACGTCGCTTTTCCGCATGAGGCCAGACACCGCTAATACGTAGCTCCTACCTTCTCGGGCAAGAAAGCGTGTGGTGCCCTCTGTATTCCGCAAATTGCCCGGCCAAAGGGCGACGTGCAGATCTTCGCCCTGCGCATAAAGTGCTGCACGCGAGAGTGGCATCCAGTTTTCGTAACAGTTGAGCCCACCGACATGGAACGGGCCGACGCGATGTACCTGGAGGCCGTTGCCGTCACCAGGCGCCCAGCTCAGGCGCTCTTCGTACGTCGGCATCAACTTGCGATGTACCGACGCGATCTTGCCGTCGCTACCGATATGGACGCGCGAGCAATAGACGCTGTGGCCGCCACGATCGGCCGGGCGCTCGATAAGCCCAAGCATCACGGCAAGGCCCAGCTCCTTGGCAACCTTGGCCACCGGCTCAAGGTGGCCGGCCTCGATCTGGACCGCCTGATCGAGGTAGTGCGCGTGAATCTCTTTCTGAAGGCTTGACTCAAACCGCGCGCCGTCGGTGTGCTCAATCCAGAAGGGATAGCCGGGCGCAAGCGCCTCGCCAAACGCGACGAAACCACAGCCGCGCTGCGCCGCTTTCACACAATAATTGATCACTTTTTCAAGTGTTGCCGTGCGCTCGAGCCAGACCGGCGCAATCTGGACCAAACCAACAGTCAATTGATCGTCTTCAACGGTGGACATCGTAGAATTCAGCCCTGCTTTTATTGCCTTGCTGGATTGCTAGTCGGCGCTATAGCATCAGTCAAATTAATCCTACGCATGAGGCACTATCTTGTTTCCTAATATCACTCTGGTCCAGATGCGGTGCTTTTGCGGAGTTGCGGAGAAAGGCAATTTCACAATTGCTGCAGATCATCTGTGCCTGTCGCAATCAGCGGTCAGCCAGGCAGTGGCGGCATTGGAGCGGACACTCGGTGCACAGCTTCTTGTGCGGGGTCGCGATGGCGTCACGTTGACGAGCGCAGGGGTTGCAGCGTTGGCCGAGGCCCGCGCGGTCCTGGCGGCGGTCGAGCGCCTCGCAGGCAGCGTCCGCCGCTCGGCCGCACTGAGCGGCAACTTGCGTATCGGCGTTGTCCAGAGTGCTGCGATACGCTTGTTACCGGGCTGGCTTCGTCAGCTTCGCGCTGCCCATCCCGATATTTCGGTGACGCTCTACGAAGGAACCGATCCCGAAGTTACCGCATGGGTCCAGACGGGGATCGTTGAAATCGGCTTCACCAGCCGCACGCACGCGGAGCTGGCCGCGTTGCCTGTCTTCCAGGATGATTACGTCGTGCTGGTACCTCAAGGGCATGCCTTTGCCGCAAAATCATCGGTTGCACTTAGAGATTTGGACGGGCAACGCATGCTGTTATCTGGGGGCGGGTGCGAGACGCTCGTTCAGGAACTCCTGGCGACAGCCTCAAGCAATCCCGACATCGTGTGCCTGGTGCGCGACAATGCAACCCTGATCAGCATGGTGAGCGAGGGGCTCGGGCTGACCATCATGCCCGAACTGGCCTTGCCGTTGGATCGGCAAGGTTTCGTGGCGATCAAACTGCGTCCGAACATGCGCCGTACACTTCATGCGGTCACAAGGCGTCGTGACGAGCTGGGGCCTGTACCGTTGACATTTCTGAAGCTCGTCAAGCGCAATCGGAAGTCAGAAGCGACCAGCCAATCGGTGCAGAAAAAAAACACGCTGTCACGGCCCAGGTGAGCCGATCTGACCGATGCTGAACAGGCCGCCCAGGTTGGCTCCTGCGAAGCGGCGCTGCCTCTCCTCAATCAATGATGTGATAGCCGCCGTCGATGTAGAGAACGCTGCCGGTCATCAGCCTGGCACCGTCAAGCGCCAGGAAAGCCGTGGCATGGCCGACGTCATCGATGCTGACGAGGCTGCGTGCCGGCGCTTTCGACTGCGCCTTGTCCATGAGCTCGTCGAACTCCGGAATGCCTGACGCCGCGCGCGTCGCCAGCGGTCCCGGCGAGATAGCATGCACACGGATGCCCTTCGGTCCGAGCTCGGCTGCGGCATAGCGGACGGCCGCTTCCAGCGCCGCTTTCGCCACGCCCATGATGTTGTAGTTCTCCACGACCATCTGACTGCCGTAATAGGTCATCGTGAACAGGGTGCCGCCATTCTTCATCAGCGGCTCCGCGAGGTGAGCCATGCGCAGGAACGACCAGCAGGAGACTTCCATGGTCTTGAGAAAGCCCTCGCGGCCAACGTCGACCACGCGTCCGTGCAGCGCGTCCTTCGGCGAGAAGGCGATCGAATGCAGCAGGAAATCGAGCTGACCCCATTCCTTCGCGATCCGCTCGAACACCTGCTCGGTCTGGCCTTCGACCATCACGTCCAGCGGCATGAAGATTGGCGCCTCCAGAGCCTGCGCCAGCGGCTCGACGTGCTTCCTGGCGCGGTCATTGAGATAGGTCACGGCGAGATCGGCACCGAGCGCGCGAAACGCCCGCGCGCAGCCCCAGGCGATCGACTGATCGTTGGCGATGCCAACGACCAAGCCCTTCTTCCCTTTCAGCGCGACTTTCGTCTCCGGATAAACGGGAATCATGACACCCTCATAGATCTTGCATTTTGCGATTGACCATTCATCAGCAGCGCCAGCGTGTGCTGCGCGATCATCAGTTCCTCGTCGGTCGGCACGACGTAGACGGGAATGAGGCTGCTCGGCCGGGAAATCAGCCGCGAGTGGCGCGCGTTCTCGGCCGCATCGAGCGCAACGCCGAGCCAGCCGAGTTGCTCCGCGACACGTGCACGTATGGTCGCGGAGTTCTCACCGATGCCCGCCGTGAAGACGAAAGCATCGAGGCCCTGCAGAGCGGCCGCCAGCATGCCTGCGGCAAGGCCGATCCGATAGACGAAGTAGTCGATCGCCAGTTTGGCGCGCGAATCTGCGCTCGTTTCCAGCTCTCGCATATCGTTGCTGACGCCGGACAACCCCTTCAATCCGCAGTCGCGATAGAGGAAGTCCTGAACTTTCGCAGGCGACATGCCCTTCTCGGAAATCAGATAGAGCACCACGCCAGGATCGATCTGACCGGGACGCGTGCCCATCGGCAGGCCGTCCAGAGCCGTGAAACCCATCGTGCTCTCGACGCTCTGCCCGCCCTTCATCGCGCACATCGAGGCGCCGCTGCCGAGATGCGCAACGATCACCCGCCGTTTCGCGCTGTCGGGCGCGATCTTCAGCAAGGTCTTCGAGATGTATTCGTAGGAAAGTCCATGAAAGCCGTATCGCCGCACGCCTTCGGCATGCAGCTGATGCGGGATCGCGTAATGATCGGCAAGCGGCCCATGGCTGCGGTGGAACGCGGTGTCGAAGCAGGCAACCTGCGGAAGCGAAGGAAAGTTGGCAAGGATCGAACGGATCGGTGCGAGATTGTGCGGCTGGTGCAGCGGCGCCAGCGGCACAAAGCGTTCCAGACGCCCCACCACGGCGTGATCGATCAGGACCGGCCGCTCGTATTCCGGTCCGCCATGGACGACGCGATGTCCAACAGCCAGCGGATGGATGCGAGCTTCGTTCCGGAGCCACTCGCCCGCGACCTGCATCGCGGCCGGAACGTCCGGAATCGCCTCGATCGGGTAGGCGCGATCGGCCAGGGGATCGCCGCTTGCTCCGCTCGCCCGCAAACGCGGCCGGCTGCCGATGCCGTCCATCTGCCCCTTGATCTGCCGACGAAGGGTACCCTCACCCTCGACCGAGTAGACCTGGAACTTGACGCTCGAGGAACCGGCATTGATAACGAGGATCGTGTCCATGGCAATCACGCGGCAATTGTCGGCGCCTTCTGGCGCCGTGCATGGGCGTAAAGCGCGGCCACGGCGCACGACGCCATCCGTGCACGTGGGCTGTCGGCCCGTGACGTCAGCACGACGGGGACGCGAGCACCGAGCACGATACCGGCACTATCCGCCTTGGCGAAGTAAGCGAGATTCTTCGCCAGCATGTTGCCGGCCTCGAGATCAGGCACGACCAGAATCTGTGCCCGGCCAGCGACCTCCGATTTGATGCCCTTGATCCGCGCCGCCTCGATATCGATCGCGTTGTCGAACGCGAGCGGTCCGTCGAGCAGGCCGCCAGTGATCTGGCCGCGATCGGCCATCTTGCAGAGCGCGGCAGCCTCGATCGTAGACGGAATCTTCGACGTGACTGTCTCGACTGCGGACAGGATCGCCACCCGCGGCGTACTCCGGAAGCAATTGTAGAGGTCGATCGCGTTCTGGATGATGTCGCGCTTGGCGTCGAGATCGGGAAAGATGTTGATGGCCGCATCGGTGACGAAGATGGTGTCGGCATAGGCTGGCACGTCCATGACGAAGACATGGCTGATCCGCCGGTCAGTGCGCAGGCCGCCGGTCTTGGCTGTAACGGCGCGCATCAATTCGTCGGTGTGAAGACTGCCCTTCATCAACAGTTCACCGCGGGCCTCGTGGATCAATTCGACGCCCTTGGCTGCAGCCGCATCGCTGTGCGGCGCATCGACGATCTCGAACCCGGCGATGTCGAGCTCGAACCGGTTCGCCGTCTCCCTGATCTTCCGCTCCGGACCGACCAGCAGCGGCCGGATGATGCCCGCGATTGCACTGTCGACAACGCCGCGCAGCGATGTCTCGTCGCAGGGGTGGACCACGATGGTCGGCGTAGGAGGCGCGGCCTTGGCGGCCGCGATCAGACGATCGTATTTGCTGCCTGCTTGCGTTTGCGTCGTCTCGGCCGCCATGGTGCTACTCCCAATTCTGCCAATCTGCGCTACGACGCTTTTGGCTACGACGCTTTTGCCTTGGAATCGAAAGGGGCGACGTTCGACTCGCCTTCCTCACCGACACCGAAGAGTCCGGCAACCTGCTTCAACCGTTTTGCCCGCTCGCCCGTGATGTCCTCGCTCGCGGACAGCACTTCGCGCATCGCCGCGAAAGCTCCGCGCCGCTGATTGACGTCGTCGGGCAGCATCTTCGGGATCGCAGCCAAGGCTCCGTTCCGGTCGAGCAGCAACATGAAGAATTGCTCGCGAACCAGCATCTTGAATTCGGCCAGCGTCATCCGGGGTCCCGAATGGTCGCGCCGAACCTGGCGCAAGGCCTCGATGCTTCGCTCATCCACCATGCCGCGCGCCGAGCCGACGTAGAGCAGCGCGCGAATCGCAGCCTCGCGAAGACCACCCTCGCCGATCTTCGATTTCAGTTCGGCGATCCTCTTCTCCAACATCGCCCGGTGTTCGGCCGTCATCTCCCGCCGGCCGGATGGCTCGGCGTTCGGATCGACGCCGACGGCCGCCTGCAAGGCCGGTGAACCATAGACATTCAGGAAAATGGCTTCGCTCAGCGCCTCCTGCGAATCCCGCCAGCTATCCAGCGCGTGAACGATCTGCTTGGACATCTGTTCCTGGAACGCCAGGAACGGATTGTCCTTCGAGACCGGCTTGCGCTTGTCCTCGACCGCGTTGGCTGCCGACTTTACCGCCGACATCCACGGATTCTGACTGCTGAAAGCTTCATACTGCAGCCGAAGCGGGTGCAGGTTGCGCGCCAACTCCGCCATTTGCGGGGTCACCATGCCCTTGATCCAGGGCTGTACGTACTTTTGATAGGCCGCGAGGTTGAGTTCCGAGACGCGCTTGGCGGCGGCAAACCGCCGTTCATCCTCGGGCGAATTGCCGCCCATGGCGCGGATATCGTCGAGTGTCCGCGCCTCGCAGCGCATGATCCACTGGCCGGTCGCGAGGTCGGCGTTGACGGTCTCGGACCCCCTCGCCTCGAACGTGGCCTCATAGAGCCCCGGCGGCAGCACGTCGATCAGATCGATGTTGCTCGAGAATTCCGCGTGCTCCTTCTTGGCGACGCCGCCGGATACGAAGATGCCGAGATGGCCGACGCTCTCGTGCACGGTATAGACGATCGTCTGGCCATAGGCCCTGATCTCATCGACATCGGCATAGCAATCTAGGATCCAGTGCAATGCCTGCTGCGGCGGGGTGATGTTGTCGCCGTTGGAGCAGAACACCACGATCGGCGAGCGGATGTTGCGCAGATCCACCTTCCTGCCGTCGGACATCTCGATCTTGCCGGCCGCGAGATTGTTGCCGACGAACAGCTCGTCGACGATGAACTGGATCTCCTCCGCATTGAGGTTGACGTGCCCGCCCCACCAGCGCTCGAATTCGAGATAGCGATCCGCCTCGGTGTCAACCCTGGAATAGACGTTGTATTGCTTGGTCCAGAGCGTGTTCGATGGATTCTGGTTCTCGAAGTTCTGCACCAACCAGGCGCCATCGAACTTGCCGCCGCCCAGATCGCTCGCAAGCGCCGTGAGCCAGCTTCCGCCGAGCAGCCCGCCCGAATATCGCATCGGATATTTGCCGTGCACGCCAGCCCAGTAAGCGAGAGGCGCGCCGGCAATGACGAGCGGCCCGAACAGTTCGGGTCGCAGCGAAGCCAGAATCATGACCGCCCATCCGGCCTGGCAATTGCCGATCACGCAGGGCTTGCCGTCTGCGTCGGGATGGCGGCTGATCACCTTCTCGATGAACAGCGCTTCGGCGCGCGCAATGCGCTCGATGGTTTGTCCCGGCATCGGTTCGGGAAGGAAGCCGATGAAATAGCAGGGGTGTCCCGCCTTCATCGCGACACCGATCTCGCTGTCGGCCTTGAAACCGCCGATGCCCGGCCCGTGGCCCGCACGTGGATCGACCACGATGAAGGGCCGCCGTTTCATGTCGATTTCGACACCCTTGGGCGGAACGATGCGCACCAACGCGTAATTGACCGGCTCGTCCAGCTTGCGGCCGTCCACGATCAATTCGGCGGCATATTGCAGCACGTGCGGCGCCGTCTGTGCGACATGTTCCCGGTATTGGTCACCGCGCTGGCGCATGATGTCCAGAAAGAGCACGCTGCGCTGGCCCGCATCCACCAGATATTCGACGGCCGACGCAACCAGCCCAGACATGGGGCCGCCGGGAAGTTGTGGCTTGTCCAGTTGTCCTTTGTCCAGTTGTGCTTTGTCCAGTTGCTGTGCTTTGTCCATGGACATGTTCCGACCTCGCTGTCGCGCTGCGTCATTCAAGGTGCGGGGCCGCCGGCGAGCGTTGATCTAGGTCAACATCGGGGCCCCCTTAAAGCGATGTCGAGATATGACGCTCGGCGATCACGTCCGAGAGGCGGTATCGGGACGCCCCATGGCAGATATGGAAAACTATTCAGCCCGGGAGCTTCTGAAGGACGGGAGCCCGGTCGAGATCAGGGCACTGCGGCCGGACGACGAGGCGCAGATGCTGGCCGCGATCGAGCAGACAAGCCCGCAGTCTCTGCAGCGGCGTTTCTTTGCCATGAAGCGCCACTTCTCCGACAAGGAACGGGCCTTCTTCATGCAGGTCGACTTCAAAAATCACGTCGCGCTCGCTGCACTTGTCCGTGGCAGTGACGGAGAGATGATTGTCGGTGGTGGCCGATTCATCGTGTTCGAGCCGGGCGTCGCAGAAATGGCCTTCGTCGTAATCGACTCATACCAGGGGCGCGGGCTGGGATCGCTCCTCATGCGGCACCTCATCCAGATCGCGCGCGACGGCGGACTGCAGGAGTTGACGGCAGAAGTCCTCCCCGAGAATACGACAATGCTGCGCGTATTCGAAAGGTCCGGCTTCAAACCGGCCGCGCGCCGTGACCCGCAGACCGTTCATCTGGTGCTTCAGCTCGGCTAGGCAACAGCTTCAGTCGCCTGTCGTTTTTCGCACCGGCGCGCCGCTGTCGATACGGATCCACGCCACGGCGAGTTCCCAGGCCACCGATAGAATGATCGGCCCGATGAAGAGTCCGATGATGCCGTGTGCCAGCGTTCCTCCGATCACGCCGATCAGGATCACCAGCGTCGGCGTGGTCAGACCGCGTCCCATCACGAGCGGCTTCAGGATGTTGTCGAGGAAGCCGACAAGGACGAGAAACACCGTCAGCAGCAACGCCGTCGTCACATCCTTGTCCGTCCAGATCCAGATGACCACGGGCAGGAGGACGATGAGCGGGCCGATCTGCACGATCGACAGCAGCAGGACGACGAAGGCCAGCAGGCCGGCGCTTGGGATGTCGGCGAGCTTGAAACCGATACCGGCCAGCAAGGCCTGAATGATCGCGACGCCGATCACGCCCTGCGCCACCGCCCGGATAGTCGCACCCGCAAGTGCCAGAAAATGCTCGCTCTGCTCGGGCACGATCCGCGACAGGAAACCACGGGTCACCGCCACGAGTTGCGGCCCGAAGGGAAGGAGAATGCCGGAGACGAAGACGGACACCAGGAACTGAAGCGTGCCAAGCCCGGCATCGCCTGCGAATGACAGCAGCGGCCCCGCGAGCGGCTTCAAATAGGGTGCCACCTCACGCAACACCGCTCGCACGTTGGTGTAGGCCAGATCCCAGAATTCATAGAGCTGCGGGCCGATCAATGGCCACGTTTTGACCTGTTCCGGCGCCGGCGGAAGGGCGAGATCACCGGTGCCGAGCTGGCTCGCCAGATCCTTCACGCCCTCCACTGCGCTCACGCCGAGCCAGGCGGCCGGCCCCAGAACGATGCCGAGCGCGACGAGCGTCAGGATCGCTGCCGCGGTCCGGGGACGCCCGCCGAGCAATTTCGCGAGCCAGCTGAAGGCGGGATAGAACGCGACCGCAAGGACCGCGCTCCAGGTCAGGATCGACACGAAGGGACGGATAATGACGAACGTCCAGATGATCAGCAGAGCAAGCAAGCCCAGCCGGATCAGGAGCTGGATGATATCTTCTGCGGACAAGAGCTGGCGGAGCGTCTTCACGGCGGACTCTCATCTCAATGCAGCCTTCGCACAGATATCGGTCGGCTTCGCTCGATCCTGTTGACCCAGATCAATGCTCGCCGCTCCCCGAACCGGGACTTCGATCGCATTGCCCTTAGAACGCGCCGGCCATCGTCACCCGGAAGGTCAGCGGCTCGACCGGGTGCAGCACATAGTCCATCACGCCATTCCGGCACACCGCCGCCGGCGCGGTCTGCTGCACATAGCAGAGATTGTAGAGGGAATCCGTCTTCAGCAGCGAGCCGTAGGCATAGGTGATCTGGTTCGCTTTGGTGTTGAAGAGATTGAGCACGTCGAGCTGGATGCGCCAGCCATTGTCGGTCCTGTAACCGAGCCGCGCATTGACGATGCTGGTCGGCTGCGAGCGGAACGCGTTATCCTCGGTCAGCGGACTGGAGGCGAGATAGCGCCACCGCATGGCGCCGAACCAGCCGGTCTTCTCACCGAGCGTGACGCCCGCGGACGCCACCATGGCCGGCGCATTCGGAATGTAGTTGCCCGGCGCGTTGCCGATCTGCGCCTCGGGGAAGCCTACGAGCGAGGCATAGACCTGCGCCTGCTCGCTGTCGTAGCCGCGAAAGCGCGCATGTGTCATCGCCAGATCGGCGTCGAGGTCGATCCACGATCTTGGGCGATAATGGTTGGTCCACTCGAAGCCGTAACGGCGGCTGGCACGGCTTGCCGTGGTGTCGCCGGCATCGCCCGAGAACAGGATCTCGGAGTCCTGGTCGAGCATGAAGACGCTGAGCGACGTGTCGAGATCCGGAATGACCCTGCTGCGCACGCCGATCTCCGCACCTTTGGTGCGCACCAGCAGCGGTGACGGCGAGAGCTTGGTGCCGGGATCGCTCGGATCTTCCGTCGCCGTCGCGCCGCGCGCGTCGTTCGAGTGCATGCCGTAGCCGGCACCGAGGAAGAACTCGGTCTTGTCAAAGGGACCGAGCACCATCCGGAACTTCGGGCTGCCGATCGCGGCGTTGGCGTGGCCGCTGTTATTTGCGTCATACAGCGAGGCGACATCAGCGGCGTAGTAATCGCCGCGCCAGCCGGCGGTGGTCCGAAGCCAGCCTGTCCAGCGCACAGTGCTCTCGGCGTAGACGCCGACACTGCCCTCTCCAACCTTGTCGCTGCGGATATTCGACAGGAAGTCGCGCTGAAACGTTCGCGTCAAGGCGAGATCGATCGCATCGTAGCGCGATTGCAGGCCGATGGTGGTTTCGACCGGCAGACCTGCGAACGATCCGTTCAGCGTGCGCGCGATGTTGCCGCCTGCCATCAGCCGGTCGTCATGCTGGTGGAACTGATCGCCAAAGGTCTGATCGCTTAGGACATAGGTGAAATTGTTGTAGAGATCGAGCTCGCTCTTGACGACATACGCGTTTGCCTTCCACGCCCCTTTATCGTCGCTTTGCGCGACCCGGGCCGACAGCGCGAAGCGATTGGTGTTGCCGCCATCGCTCGGATCCTCGGATCCGAAGCGATCGAGCAAGCCGGAGGTGATCGCGCGTTGCGGCACCTGATCGGTCGAATTCCATTTGTTGGCATAGGCCATGCCGGTGATCGAGACGCCGTCGGTCGCGGTGCCCTGGCTGTAGCGCATCAGCCCGTTGAGCTTGCGCATGTTGTCGGGATTGTCCCACGGGCCATCGTAGGTGCCGGCCTCGCCTGCGATCAGCAGCGAGCCGTCGCCGAGCTTCACTGAATCCATGCCAAGGAAGCGGCGATAGCCGAAGCTGCCGGCGGTCACCTGCGCCAGGCCCTTCACGGTGCGGTCGATCAGGCCGATATGCACGCTGCCGACGGAGGAGAAATCACCCTCATCGGCAAAATACGGCCCCTTGCCCACGTCCATCGCGGCGACCGTTTCCGGGATCAGCCAGTTGAGGTCGGCATAGCCCTGGCCGTGCGCGTGCGTGCGCATGTTGACGGGCACATCGTCGACATAGATCGCAAGGTCGGTGCCGTGATCGAGGTTATAGCCGCGCAGGAAATACTGGTTGGCTTTGCCCTCGCCGGAGTGCTGGGTCACGATCAGGCCGGGCACCGCCTCCAGCAGTTCGCCTGGACGGGCGACGGGACGTGCGTTGAGATCTTCGCCCGAGACCCTGACCTCGCTCGCCATGCTCGGCGGCGCGTTTGCGCCGGAGGCCACGCTGCGCCCGTCCGATCCTGCTGCGGTCGCGGGCTGTGCCACGATATTTCGATTGGCCGGCGCCGGCTTGCTGGCACGACGCGGTGATGACCGCTTCTTTGGCCGCGCCGCATCCCCGCTCGTCACCTGGATCGGCGGCAGCTCGCGTGACGTGGTGCTATCTTGCGCCTCGGCGCGGCAGCCGCTGCAAGCCACAACGCAGGCCGAGATCAATGATAGCGCGCCGTATCGCCAGTCGCACCCAACGGCATCACGTCGCCTCGGCAACATCAGTGCATTCCAGAACGTCGGACCCGGTACGGCGCGCAAAGGCGGTGCGATAGCAAACGATCGAGACGATCCAGGCGAGCACGAACAGGGCGATCACCGCGAAGCCGAAATTGGCGAGCGAGCCGTTGAGGCTTTCGATCAGCGTCCACGGCCCACCATCGAGGCCAAAACGCTGGCCGATCAGGCCGAGCGCCTCCACCCCGCCGATGAACAGCGCCACCATCACGGAGGCGCCGGTGATGGTGAGGTTGTACCAGAGCTTGCGCATGGGATCGACGAAGGCCCAGCGATAGGCACTCACCATCAGCGTCGAGTCGGCGGTATCGACCAGCGCCATGCCGGCTGCGAACAGTGCAGGAAACACCAGCACATCTGACAGCGAGGCGCCGCGCGCGGCTTCCGTCGCCGAGATGCTCAAGAGCCCGATCTCGGTCGCGGTGTCGAAGCCGAGCCCGAACAGAAAGCCGAGCGGATACATGTGGCGGGATTTCGAGACCATGCGGAACATCGGCGCGAGCAGACGCGCCAGAAAGCCGCGGCCGGCCAGCAGTGCCTCGATGCCGTCTGCATCATGGATGCCATGGGCGCGGACCTTGCGCAGCGTCCGCCACAGGCCGACGAAGATGATGAGATTGACCACGGCGATCAGGAGCAGAAAGAGGGCAGACACCGAGGTGCCGATCAAGCCGCCGACGTTCCTGAGCAGGCTATCGCCGCCGAAGCTCACCACGCCGAGGCAGAGCAGCAGCGTGGCGACGAGCACGACCGTGGAATGGCCGAGCGCGAAATAGAGCCCGGCGCTTTTCGGCGCCTCGCCCGCATGCATCAGCTTGCGCACGACATTGTCTATGGCCGCGATGTGATCGGCATCGACGGCATGGCGCAAGCCAAACACCCAGGCCAGCAGCGCAGTCGCCATCACCGCGGGCCGGTCGGCGAACAGCGCGAAGGCCCAGATCCAGGCCGCGATGTTGGCCAGGATGAGTCCCGCGAACAGCAGCAGGGTGCCGGATGTGTCCCCCTGCCCAGACCACTTCGTCACCCGTCCCGCTCCATCCGACCGCACCCCGGTATGATCTTTTTATAGAACCGTCATACTCGGGGGCAAGCCTAGATTTTGGTCTCAAACGCCTCCCGCTGGGCCGGCGTCAGATGCAGCCCATGCTTGGTACGCCGGTCCAGGAAGTCGGCCGGGCTTTTGGCCCACTCTTTCTCGCGCAAATACGCCGCTTCGCGTTCATAGAAGTCGCCGCCAAAATGACGTCCGAGATCGGCGGAGATGCGCGCCGAGCCCAGAAGTTCACGGGCACGCGTCCCATACAGGCGCGCATAGTGATGGATCAGCTTGCGCGGAAGATCGGGGTAATCGTGCGCGAGACCGACGACGAAGTTGTCGAAAGGGGCGCCGATATCGCCGCCGGGCAGCGGCGCTCCCGCCGTCCATGCCGGCGCCATCTTTGGAAACCAGGCCTCCAGGCGCCCCAGCGCATGCTCGGCGAGCCGGCGATAGGTCGTGATCTTGCCGCCGAAGATCGACAGCAGCGGCGGCGTGTCGGGCGTACCGTGAACCTCGAATACATAATCGCGCGTCACCGCCGACGGATTGTCCGCGTTGTCGTCATAGAGCGGGCGCACCCCGGAGAAGGCATGAACCACTTCGTTTCGGCGCGGCGGAGCCCGGAAGTAACGGCTCAGGACCTTGAGCAGATAGTCCGTCTCGCCCTCGTCGATCGCGACGTCCTCGGCGCGACCGTCGTAAGGAATGTCCGTGGTGCCGATCAGCGCGAGATCGTCCTCATAGGGATTGACGAAGATGACGCGGCGATCCTCGTTCTGAAGCAAATAGGCTTGCGGCCCGCTCCAGAATTTCGGCACCACCACGTGGCTTCCCTTGACCAGCCGGACATTGTGCGAAGAGTTGAAGCCCGCGACACCCTGCACGACGTCCTGCACCCAGGGGCCTGCCGCATTGACGAGGGCGCGCGCGCGAACGATCTGCGTGCCGCCGTCCCCGCCCTGCATCTCCAACTGCCAGACGTCCCCTTCCCGGCGCGCGCTCACCGCGCGGGTGCGCGGCAGGATCTTGGCGCCACTCTCTGCGGCATCGATCAAATTGAGGATCACGAGCCTGGCATCGTCGACCCAGCAATCCGAATATTCAAAGCCGCGGCGAAATTCGGCACGCAGCGGCGCGCCCTCCGGCGCATGGGCGAGGTCGAGCCCGCGGCTCGCAGGCAAGCGCTTGCGGCCGCCGAGATGGTCGTAGAGGAACAGGCCGGTGCGGACCAGCCAGGCTGGCCGTTGCTCCGGGGAGTGCGGCAGCACGAAGCGCATCGGCCAGATGATGTGCGGGGCCGATGCGAGCAGGACCTCGCGCTCGATCAGGGCCTCGCGGACCAGGCGAAACTCGTAATATTCGAGATAGCGCAGCCCGCCATGCACGAGCTTGCCAGAACGCGACGAGGTGCCTTCGGCGAAATCGTCCTTCTCGCAGAGCAGGACCTTCAGCCCGCGCCCCGCCGCATCGCGGGCGATACCGGCGCCGTTGATGCCACCACCGATGATCGCGAGGTCGACGAGCCCGTGATCCCTGCCCGCGTCAGGCGACGTCATCGCTTTCCGCTGCGCTTTTTCTCAACCCGCTGCCGTGCCGCCGCCTTCGCCGGCTTTGGATTCGATTTGGCCTTCGACTTAGTCTTCGATTCAGGCTTCGACTTAGGCTTGGGCGCCTGCAATCCGTAAGTCGAGAATCCCCTCGCCGTTTCCGCGATCTCCGCCTCGCTCAGAATATGCGGCGCGCCAAGCGCAAGCGAGAGATAGTATTGCCGCGCGATAGTCTCGAGCTCGACGGCGAGCCACATCGCCTTGTCGAGATTGGCCCCCACCGCGATCATGCCATGATTGGCGAGCAGGCAGCCGTTGCGGCCATCGAGCGCTTGCAGAGCGAGTTCGGATAGCTCGGCGGTCCCATACCGCGCATAGCCCGCGCAGCGGACGTCGTTGCCGCCGAACGCCGCCATCATGTAGTGACACGCGGGAATCGGCTTGCGGGCGATCGCGAGCACGGTCGCGTAGGTCGAGTGAGTGTGGACGACACCGCCGACATCCGGCCGCCCGCGCATGATATCGAGATGAAAGCGCCATTCGGTGGACGGCTGGAGCGGTCCTTCCCAGGAGCCATATTCGCCCTCGAGCGGCATCGACGCGATCATCTCCGGCTTCATCGCGTCATACGGCGTCGCCGACGGCGTGATCAGCATCCGGTCCCTGTAGCGGGCCGAGATATTGCCTGACGTCCCCTGGTTAAGACCCGAGGCGTTCATCCACCGGCATTTGGCGATGATCGCTTCGCGTAACTGTCGCTCCTCACGGGTCATGTCGAAACACCTTTCGTCTTCAGCAAGGGTTGAGCGGCGGCTCGCCGGCGAGATAGCGGCGAACTTCTTCCGCGGCCTGATCGGCAGCAATGGTGACGGTGCGCAAGGAGGCGCCTGCGATATGCGGCGTCAGCGTGACGTTCGGCAGTTGCAGAAGCGGCCAATCCGGCGGCACCGGCTCGACCGCAAACGTGTCGAGCATCGCGCCGCCAAGGCGCCCCGAAGACAAGACATCGAAGAGTGCCTGATAGTCGACCAGCGGGCCGCGCGCCGTGTTGATCAGCAACGCACCGGGTTTGACCTGATCGAGCGCCGCGCGATCGATGAAGCCCGTCGTTTCGGCGGTGACCCGCGCATGCAGGCTGATGACGTCGGCGCGCGCCAGCAATTCGGCCAGGCCGACATGCTCGACGCCGTCACTGCGGTCCTGCGCACTGAGCTGAACGTAGGGATCGGCGACCAGGATCCTGCAGCCGAACGCCTTGAGCAGCTTCACCACGCGCGTGCCGATCGCGCCATAACCGACGATGCCGACCGTCATCTCGCCGAGCTCGCGCCCGGTGCGGTCGGCGCGATAGAGATCGCCGCGCCATTCGCCACTGCGCAGGGATTCGTGGCCGCTGCGGATCAGGCGCGTCTCGGCGAGAATGGCGCCGATGGTAAACTCGGCGACTGCGCTCGCGTTGCGACCCGGAGTATTCACGACGATCACCCCGTGATCGCGTGTCGCCTGCATGTCGATATTGACGGGACCGCCACGCGAGACCGCAATGAATTTGAGGTTCGGCAAACGCTCCAGCATCGACCGCGAGATCGGTGCGAGGTGCGTGACGAGTAGTGCCGCGTCGCCGATGAACTCCGCGACCTCGTCCGGATCGCCCATGAACTCCTTCAGCCCATCGAGCTTCGAGCCGGCATAGCCGTGCTCCATCGGCTCGTCCGGCCAGGGCTGCTCCAGAAGGCGGATGTCGACGCCGTTTCCGCAGGCGGCGGTGATCTTCTCGGCGAAGACCGACGGCAGCATGAAGCGATCACCGACGATGGCGATGGAGCTAGACATGACCGGCTCCCGCACGCAGCGCCGCGAGCTGCTTCCAGACCGGCCGAGACGCCAGTCTTGCCTCCAGATAGGCCGGAAACATTTTCGCATAGCGCGCGGCCAATGCTGCATCTGGTGTTTGTCGTTCGTTCAAATACGGTCTCACCCAATCCTCAGCACAACTGGTCATATCGGAATAAAGGCCGGTTGCGACGGCCGCAATCATCGCAGCGCCAGCCGCCCCGGCTTCGCCGCGGCTACAGACGCGCACATTGCATTCGAGCGCGGCCCCAAGGATGGCTCCGAGCGCGCGGCTGCGCGCCGCGCCACCGGTGATCCGCACCTCGCCCGGCAACGCTCCCATCGCGGCATAGCAATCGCGAGCGGCGAAGGCGAGCCCTTCCATCACGGCACGCATCAAGTCCCAATAGCCATGACGCGACCGCAGACCGATCAGTTGTGCGCAAGCCTCATGCGCAACGAATGGCCCGCGCTCGCCGGCATCGGAGATGAAGGGGTGGAACAAGAGCTCGCCGGCCTTCGCCGTCAATACGTTCTCATCCAGGCGGCGGATAAGATCAGCACGCGACCGCACCACGCCCTCGGCGGCGAAAAGATCACGCGCAAGATCGAGCAGCCAGTCGATGTTCAGCGTTGCCGCCATGTTGGACTGCATCTGGGTGTAGTGGCCGGCGACCGGGAACGGCATGGTGTAGCCGGTCGCCTCGGCGTTCAGCGTCACCGCCTCGGCACTGGTGGCGAGCCGCATGTGCATGCCGGTGGAGCCGATGATGGTGCAGCCGACATCGGGTGAAGGATCGTAGAGGCCCGCGCCGAGCGCGTTGCAGATCACGTCGACATAGCCGAGCGAGACCGGCACGCCCTCGGGAAGTCCGGTCTCGATCGCAGCAGCCGCACCCAGCGCATGCGTCGTCGTGACCCCGTCGACGACTTCGGGAAACAGGGCCGCGCAATCGGCGATGCCGATCAGCCGCGCCGTCTCCGCATCGAAGCGGCGCTTGCGGAAATCGCCACAGGTGAAAGTCGATTCCGACGGATCGGTCGCACGCTGGCCGGTGAGCAGGAAGTAGAGCCAATCCTTGCAGTGAAAGGCCGTCCTGGCCCGGGACAACGTCTCTGGCGCATGCGCTTGCAGCCAGGCGAGTTGCGGCCCCTGCTGGCAGGCGTTGAGCCCGGAGCCGGTGCGCCGATAGAGCGCGGCATTGCGCTCGCTGGAGCGGATCCCTTCGACGAGGCTGGCGGCGCGGGAATCCAGCCAGAGCAGCGCGGGCGCGACCGGGCGGCCGTCATCGTCGATCAGCCAGGTGCCATCACCCTGCCCCGTGACGGCGATGGCCGCCAGACGCTGGGAAATATCCGGCGCGGCCGCCACCAGCCCGCGCAATGCGGCGACGGTGTCGGTCCAGGTCCGCGACATGTCCTGCTCAACGTGGCCGCCGGGCGAGGTCGTGTATGTATTGGGCAGGGAGAAATCGCCGAGCTGCCGCCCGTCGCGTGTGAACGCCACGGTCTTGATCAGAGACGTGCCTGCATCGACGCCGATGATCACATCGCGCTGCGGCAAGGTCTGCATGGTCAGCCCCCCTCCGCGTGACGAATGCAGGTGCCGTCGGCCCCGAAGATGTGAAGATGGCGCGGCTCCAGCGCGAACGGAATGACATCCCCCGGCCGCGCCGCGATCCGGTTCGGCGTCACCGCGATCAGGAGATGGCCGGCACACTCGCCGGCGACATGCGACTGGTCGCCGAGCCATTGATTGGACACGACGCGCACGCGGACATCGCCCGTGCCGACCGCGACCTTCTGCGGCCGGATGCCGACCCGGAGCCGCCTGGTCTGCGCGAGCGCCTGCCGCGCCGCCTGATCGAACGCATCACCTGGAATCGCGAACGCGATGTCGGAGCCAACCGACAGGCGGAAGCCACCATCGGTGGGTGCGATATCCGTCTCCAGCAGATTCATCGGCGGCTCGCCGATGAAGCTGGCTACAAAGAGATTGGCCGGACGGTTCTTCAGTTCCTTTTCGCTGGCGAATTGCTGAAGTACGCCGTCCTCCATCACCGCGATGCGATCGGCCAGCGCGCTCGCCTCGGTCTGGTCGTGGGTGACGAAGATCGCCGTCATGCCGCGCTCGGCCAAAAGGCCCTTGATCCGCCCGCGCAGCACTGCGCGGAGTTGCGGTTCGAGCTGGCCCATGGGCTCGTCGAGCAGATAGAGGTCGGCATCCCGCACCAGGGCACGCGCCAGCGACACACGCTGCTGCTGCCCTCCCGAGATCGCGCGCGGAAAGCTGTCGAGAATATCCTCGATCTCGACCAGCCGCGCGATCGCCTCGACCCGACGCGATATTTCGCTGCGCGAAAGCTGCTGTGCCTTGAGCGCAAAGGCGATGTTCTCGCGTACCGTCAGCGGCGGATAGAGCGAATAGCCCTCGAAGGCCATCGCCACCTTGCGCTTCGCCGGCGGCAGTTCGTCGATCCGCCGCTGCGAAAGCGCGATCGCGCCCGAGGTCACGCTCTCGAAGCCTGCGATCATCCGCAAGGTCGAGGTTTTGCCGCAGCCGGACGACCCCAAGAGGGCAACGATCTCGCCCTTCTTCACCTCCATGTCGAGCGCGCGCACGGCGTGCACCGGCGGCTTGCCGCGGCTGCTGTAGACCTTGTCGACATTTTTGATTTCGAGCATGGCCATGGGTCCGCTTCCCTCACGCCGCCTGGCGCCGGTGCGGCAAACCAACCCGGAGCCCGGTCGCACGATCGAACAACAGTGCCGCCTCCGGCGCAAAGCGGACGAAGACGCCGTCGTCGGCGCTCGCCATCGGCGAATCCGGCGGCAATGCAGCGAGCCATTCAGAGCCATCGGCAAAGCGCAGCAGCAGCACGGCCCTTTCATGCATCGGCGTGACCGCGACGATGCGCGCGGGAACGGCGTCCTCGCTCGCTGTCCGGGTAATGACGAGATCATCGGGACGAACGCCGAGCCAACACTGGCTGAGATCGGCTGGCTGCTGATCCACGGGATCGAGCCTGACTTTGGTTCCGGCAATTTCGGCCGTCAGGGCGCCCTGCTCGGCGTGTGGCGTGACCTCGGCAAGATTGATGCTGGGATCACCGAACAGGCGCGCCACCGCGACCGACGCCGGCCGAGCGTAAATCTCTTCGGGGCGTGCGACCTGAACGAGACGACCCTCGATCAGCACCGCGATGCGGTCCGCAATCGCCATCGCCTCGCGATAGTCCTGGGTCACGTAGAGCACCGATGCCGAGCTCCGGCGGAGCAGGCTCGGCAGTTCCAGGCGCATCTCGTAGCGCAGCTTGGCATCGACGTTGCGCAAGGGATCGTCCAGCAGCAGCACCTCCGGATTGCCGATCAGCGCACGCGCCAGCGCCGTGCGCTGCTTTTGCCCGTTGGACAATTCGCGGGGCATGTGGCCGAGCACATGCTCGATCTTCAATAACCGGCTGATCGACGACACCCGCGAGGCCAGCTCCCCGCCCTTGGCCTTGGCCCGCAGACCGCTCGCGATGTTGTCCTGCGCGCTCATGTGCGGGAACAGCGCAAAGTTCTGGAAAGCCATGCCGATGCCGCGCTGCTCCGGCGGCGCGCCGACGATGGAGCGGCCGCCGACCATGATGTCTCCCTCGTCGGGCTCGAACATGCCCGCGATCATGCGCAACAGCACGGTCTTGCCGCTGCCCGAGGGGCCGAACACCGCGACGATCTCGCCGGGCTCGACCGCCAGCGACAGGTTGTCGGCGCAGCGCACCGCGCCGAAAGCCTTGCCAACGGAATTGAGTTCGAGACGTGCCATGTGTCAGCCCTTCACCGCGCCGAGCGAGAGCCCCTCGACCAGATAGCGCTGCGCATAGAGTGCGAGCAGTAGCGTCGGCGTCACCGAGAGGACGATGGCAGCCGCGATCTGGCCGTACTGAATGCCGGAGGCCGTGACGAAGGCCAGCGCGCCCACGGTCACCGGCTGCTTGTCGGCGGAAGCCAGGATCAGCGCGAAGACGAAATTGTTCCAGCAGAAGATGAAGGAGAGCAGACCCGCGGCCGCGATGCCGGGACCGGCGAGCGGCACCGCAATGCGGGTAAAGGCCTCGCGCCAGGAATGGCCGGCGAGTCGATAGGCGTGCTCGATGTCCGGGCTGATGTCCTCGAAATAGCCGCGCACGATCCACAGGATCAGGGGAAGCGCGATGAGCTGATAGACCCAGACGATGCCGAAATAGGTGTCGCTAAGCCCGAGCTGCTGGTAGTACAGCGACAGCGGCAGCAGCACGAGCAGAGGCGGCGCAAAGCGGAACGACAGCAGCGTGAATGCGATGCTCTCGCCCAGACGGAACTTGAACCGCGCAAAGGCATAGGCCGCGGGCACACCGAGCAGCAAGGCCAGGAGTACCGCCGCGCTCGACAGCACGAAGCTGTTCATGAGGTTGCGCATGAAGGAGATCTCGAGATTGCCGGCCGTGGTACGGAGCTGGCCCGAGATCAGGGCCTGATAGTTGGAAAGCGTCGGCTCGAACAGGATGTGCGGCGGAATGCGCAGAATCTGCTCATTCGTCTGGAACGACATCATGAAGATCCAGGCGATCGGGAACATGAAGAAGACGAGCACCAGCGCCAGCGCCACGCCCCGGAAGATGCGACCTGCGAGACTGGAATGATCCATTGCCGCCTCCTCGCCCTTACGCGTGACCGTGGGCGCGTGCGCGCAGCCGCAGCCAGTTCTTGATGAAGATGTTCGACAGGATGTTGGTGATCAGCCACAGGATCATCAGCAGCGCCGCCGAGCGGCCGACATTGGTGTACTGGAAGAATTCGAGGTAGGCCTGGACCTGGAACACCATCAACCGGTCGCCGGGCCCGCCCTGCGTCATCGCGTAGATGATGTCGAACTGCTGGATGGAATCGAGCAGGCGGAACAGCGAGGCCGTGATGATGTAGGGCGCGAGCATCGGCAGCGTGATGCGGAAGAACACGAAGCTTGCCGGAACGCCATCGAGCGCCGCGGCCTCGAACGGCTGGCGTGGCAGCGAGCGCAGGCCGGCGAGCAGCAGGATCATGATGAAGGGCGTGTAGACCCAGACGTCGACAAGCACGACCGTGAACAGCGCACTCGAGGGGTCCGACGCCCATTTGAAGTCGTGCACGCCGAACAGGCTGATGAGATAAGACAGGATGCCAAAGCCCGGATTGGTCATCAGCTTCCACATCAACGCGGCAATCGCGGGCGCCGTCATGAGCGGCAGCAGCAGCATGATCGACACCGCATTGTGGAAACGCGTCGGCTTCCGCAGAAGCAGGGCGATGCCAAGGCCGAGCAGAAGCTCGAGCACCACCGTCAAGGCGGTATAGACCAGCGAGATGCGCAGCGTATTCCAGAACGCGGGGTCGGAGAGGAAGTCGATGTAATTGTCGACCCCGATGAAGCCGCGCAGGTAAGGCAGGTTCAGCCGGTAGCGCTGGAGTGAATATACGGCGGCCGTCACGAACGGCACGAGGATGGCGATGCAGACGAGCAGAGCCGGCAGGCTCAGCAGGTAGGGCAGCATGCGCCCGCGCAGCCTCGTGGTGCGGCGCGGAAGCACGGAGGTCTGAAGGAGTTGAACCATGCTCATGATGATACGAGATCACATAATCACTGCAACACCGCCGGCCCGGATCGGGTAGGCGTTCCGAACCGGCGGGTTGTCGTGGCGCGGAGGAATCAAGACACCACGAAAGGCGTCAACCGAGGCAAGCTCATCCAAGACCTGCTTGTTTAAGCTGGCGATTGATGCTGTCGGCGAGCTTGTCCAGCCCTTCGTCGACGCTGATCTCCTTGGCGACCATCTTCTGGAGCGAGGCCGCCCATTCGGTGGTCAGGTCGAAGAACAGTGGCTGCGCCGTGAAGTAGATCTTGGCGCCCGGGGCCGAGACGTCGTGCTGCTCCAGATAGCCGGGATAGGATTTCGCGATGCGGTCACGGAACTCCGAATCCTTCCAGACCGAGGCACGCACCGGATTGACGAAGTCCATCTTGCGGGCGCCGAACAGATCGTGCTCGACGGAGGCCGCCCATTGCATGAACAGCCAGGCCGCATCCTTCTGCTTGGAGAAGCTCGACAATGCGAGCGACCAGATCCAGACGTTCGGCGTCGGCGCCTTTGCGGCCGGATTGGCGGCAAACGGCGCGTAGCCGAGATTGCCCTTCTCCTTGTTGTCGCCGCCGTTCATGAAGTAGCCGAGAATGTCGGCGTCGAAGATCATGCCGGACGCGCCCGCGCCGAGGTCGGTACCGACCTGATACCAGGTGTAGGTCGACCAGTTCTTCGGGCCCGAGGTCTGGATCATCTTGACCCATTTCTCGTGAAAGTCCTTCGACGCCTTGGTGTTCATCGCGGCCTTCAGCTTGCCGCCCTCCATCACGAAGTCCTTCTGGCCGAAGTTCGAATAGGCCGAGAGGAAGCCGGGATGGATGGTCGCCCAGGAGCGCGAACCGCGGACGCCGACGCCGTAGGGGCCGCCTGCATCCTTGGTGATCTTCGCCGCCACCTCGAGCATCTCGTCGAGGTTCGTCGGCGGCTTGACGCCGACCTTGCTGAAGATATTGCGGTTGTAAGTGATGTTGTTGAGCTCGTAGCCCCAGGGGATGCACCACTGCTTGGCCTTGCCCGAACCGAGCTCGGAGCCTGCAACGCCGTCCCAGGCGGTCGAAGACCGCAGGCCGGGCAGCACATCGTCCCAGGCGAAGGCCGGGTTTGTCTTGGCGGGATCCTTGATGTAGGTGTTGAGGTCTTCGATCCAGCCGGCCGGACCATAGGTCCACGTCATGTAGGCGCCGGTCATGAAGGCGTCGTACTGATCCGATTTCGAGGACAGCGCCGCCGTCACCTTGTCGAAGTAGACGTCCTCGGGGAAGATGTCGTAGGTGACGTTCATGCCCGTCAGCGTCTTGAACGCTTCGAGGTCGCCGATCATGGCATCGACGTAGGGATGCTTGTTCAACAGCAGCTTGACGGACTTGCCGCTAAAGGCCTTCCAGTTGAAGTCAGCGGCCATCGCCCGCGACATCGCGGAGGCGAAGCCTGCATTGGCCGCTGCGCCGGCAATGCCGAGCTTGGCGGCTCCGTCCAGTAGATCGCGCCGGCTGATACGTTTGCCGGCGTAGGAATCGAACAGATTCTTCTCGCGGTCGTACATAGTAACCTCCCATGGTGCGCGTTTACTTTCCCTTCCGACTCTTGCTCTTGGTTTTGCCGGATGTTGCCTCCGGCTTGTCGGTAGCGAGTGCCTGCGCTGTCACCTCATCGATGATGAGGCCGTGCAGGAGGCCGCTGCGCAAAACCGCGCGCAGCGCCGTGACCTTGGCCAGCCCGCCGCCGATGGCGACGATGCGGTGCTTCCTTAAATCGGCCGCCTCCATCGAGGTGGCACGCGCCGAGAGGTCGATGTCGAGCATCTCGCCGTCGGCATTGAAGAAGTGGCCGAGCAGATCAGCGCAGGCGCCATCGCGCTTCAATTCCACGACCTCGTCCGGCTTGATCATGCCGCTTGAGACCAGAAAGCCTTCGGCGTGGATCTGGCCGATGCCGACGAAGAGGAGCGAGGCCTTGCGGGCGAGCGCAAACACGTCGGCAATGCCGTATTGCTGCATCAGCACTGCGCGGTCGGCGACGGAATTGGCGAACACGGGAACCGGCAGAAGATAGGCTTCGGCGCCGGTGCGCTCGGCGAGACGATGGATGACGTCGAACGGATTGGCGGCAAATTTCCGCGTCAGTCCGCCAAGCAGCGACACGAATTGCACGCCGCGCGCCGGCGTCTGCGGCAATTGCTCCACCATCGCGGCAAGCGTGCGGCCATGGCCGACGCCGATGATCTTGTGCTCGCCGCGCTCCAGGAGCTGCCGCAGGAAGCTCGCGCCCTCCAGGGCCAGCGCCTTCAGCGGTAGATCGCCCTCGCCGAGATCGGGCGCGACGCGGCAGAAGGTGAGCCCGTAGCGCTCGGCCAGCGAGTTCTCTAGCGCCACGCATTCGGCAACCGGCCCTTCCACGAAGACGCGGATCATGCCTTCGCGGCTGGCGCGCGCGATCAGCCGATGCGCCTTGGTGCTCTGGATGTTGAGGCGGTCGGCGACCTCCGATTGGGTCAGCCCGGCGGCGAAATAGAGCCAGGCCGCGCGTGTCGCGAGCGACGCTTCGCCGTCAATCGTCGCCAGCCTGTCCGGTTGCATCACCACGGCGAAAAAGCCTGCTTGCAAATTTCTTCACGACTTGCAAAAAATTGCAGAGGCCGGCCGGGACGTCAATCCCCCAAACGTGCTGCAGTGCAATCGCGGGTCGCGATTGTGATCGCAGCCGGCGACGGTCTCAGTATGAAAGGGAGGCGAAAGCGCATGACGGGCGTGTTCCTCGGCATCGACGTGGGAACCAGCGGCGTCCGCGCCTGCGCCGTCGATGCGCGCGGCGACATCCAGGGCATGGAGACTGCCACCCTGGCTCCGCCGCGACAGGACGGTGATGCAATCGATCAGGATCCGGAAGTCTGGTGGCACGCGACGGTGGCCGCGATCAGCAAGCTCGGACGCAACATCGATCTCGACTCCGTCGAGCGCATCTGCGTTGACGGCACATCCGGCACGCTGCTCCTGATCGACGCGGCCGGCCATCCCTGCACGCCGGGGCTGATGTACAACGACACCCGCGCGGCAAACGAAGCGCAGCGCATTGCAACGGTCGCGCCGAAGGAAAGCGGCGCTCACGGTGCCAGCAGCGCTTTGGCGAAACTGCTTCACTTGTTGAGCGGCGGCGAAGCGAGCAGCGCGCGCTTTGCCGTGCATCAGGCCGATTGGATCGCCGGCCGGCTGGCGGGAAGCCACGGCATCAGCGACGAGAACAACGTCCTCAAGCTCGGCTATGATCCCGTCACGCGCAGCTGGCCGGCCTGGCTCGATGAGCTCGGCGTGCCCCACGCACTCCTGCCGCGCGTGCTGGTTCCGGGGACGCCGTTTGCCGAGATCGATCCGGGGATCGCCTCTGAGCTCGGCCTGTCGAAAACGGCACGCATCGCGGCCGGCACCACCGACGGCGTCGCCGCTTTCATTGCGACGCGCGCCGATACTCCCGGCGATGCCGTGACCTCGCTTGGCACGACGCTGGTCGTCAAGCTGCTCGCGACGCAGCCGATCTTCGCAGCCGATCAGGGCGTCTATTCGCACCGGCTCGGCGAACGCTGGCTCGCCGGCGGCGCCTCCAATTCCGGTGGCGGCGCGCTGCTCACGCATTTTTCGGCGGCAGAGATGGAACGGCTGACACCGCAACTGCGGCCGGAGGAACCAACCGGGCTGGACTACTATCCTTTGCCAAAACCCGGCGAGCGTTTTCCGATCGCCGATCCGACACTGGCCGCACGCATCACGCCGCGCCCGGCGGAAGATCATCGTTTCTTCCAGGCCCTGCTCGAAGGCATCGCCTCGGTCGAAGCCCTCGCCTATCAGCGTCTCGCCGCGCTCGGAGCACCGCGGCTGCGCCGCGTCGTCAGCATCGGCGGTGGTGCGAAGAACGCGGCATGGACCGAGATCAGGCACCGCGCGCTCGGTGTTCCCGTGACGACGGCCGAGCAAACCGAGGCAAGCTATGGCGCTGCGCTGCTGGCCTTGCAAGGCAGCCCGACATGAGAGCCGGCATCATCGAAATCGATGCGTTGAGCACGATCGCCGACCGGTTCGATCACGTGCTGCTCGACCAATGGGGTACGCTTCATGAAGGCGGCACCGTCTTCCCGGCCGCGCGGGAGTGCGTGGCGAAGCTCAAGGCGGCGGGCAAGCGGGTGCTGGTGCTGTCGAATTCCGGCAAGCGCGCGCGCAGCAACGAAGAGCGGCTTGCAAGGCTCGGCCTGCCGCCGACGGCCTATGACGGCATCCTGACCTCCGGCGAAGTGACCTGGGCGGGATTGCTTCAACGCGCACGCGCCCCGTTCGCCGATCTCGGCCATTCCTGTTTTCTCATCACGCGCGGCGGCGATCATTCCGTCGTCGACGGGCTCGATCTTGCGATCGTGACTGAGATCGAAAACGCCGATTTCATTCTGCTGGCCGGGCTCGATGACGACGTCGCCGAGCCCGAGCACTGGCGCGCTCGCTTCGCCATCGCCGCAGCACGGCGGTTGCCGATGCTATGCGCCAACCCTGATCTGACCATGTTCAGCGCAAACGGGTTGATCCCGGCGCCGGGCGCGCTGGCGCGGTTCTACGAGAAGCTTGGCGGCGCCGTGGCATTCGTCGGCAAGCCGCACGCGCCGATCTTCGAGGCCGCGCTGGAGCAACTCGGCCATCCCGATCCAAAACGGGTCCTGATGATCGGCGATTCCCTCGATCACGACGTCGCAGGCGCACGGGCCAAGGGAATGCTGACCCTGCTCCTCGGGGCCGGCGTGCACCGGGACGCACTCGCTGGCGCGCCCGATCTGCCGGCGGCGATCCGCATGCTGGCGGGATCGGAAGGTGCGACGCCGAACTGGCTGATGAATCATTTGACCTGGTGAGGCCCCGCGATGCGTGCGCCTGCGCAACTCGATGATCTCCGCGACATGTCGGCCCGCGTCGGCCGCAACATCCTGCTGGTGCAGGGTGCCGGCGGCAACTCCTCGGTCAAGGATGGCGACGTGCTATGGGTGAAGGCATCGGGCACCTGGCTTGCGGATGCGGAAGCCAAGGACATCTTCGTGCCGGTGTCGCTTGGGGCAGCACGCGCCGCGCTCATGCAAGGCGACGAAAAGATTCCTCTCGCTCCCGATGCCAAAACCAAGCTGCGCGCCTCGATCGAGACCTCGCTCCACGCGCTCATGCCGCATCCGGTCGTGTTGCATGTCCATTCGGTCAACACGATTGCCTGGGCGGTGCGATCCGACGCGCGCGGAGAGCTTGCCGGGCGCCTCGATGGATTGGCATGGCGCTGGCTCGACTACCATCATCCGGGACTTCCGCTGGCAAAGGCCGTGAATGATGTTCTGGCGGAGGATGCCGCAGATATCCTGATCCTCGGCAACCACGGGCTGGTGGTCGGCGCCGAAAGCTGTGCGGCCGCGGAAGCGCTCGTGGATGAGGTGGAGAGACGGCTCGCACTTGCTCCGCGCAGCGCAATACCCGCCGATGACGAGGCGCTCCGCTCGATCTGCGCCGGCACGGATTATCGTTCGCCAAAAGACCCGCTCTGCCACGGCGTCGCGATCGACCGCTTCAGTCGGGCCATTGCAACCAGCGGCTCGCTGTATCCGGACCATGTCGTCTTTCTCGGTCCCGGCCTGCCCGTGCTGGACCATGGCGAGGATCTGGGCATCCTGACGTCGCAAGCCCGGACGGACCGGCATCCGCCTCCGGTTGCGCTCCTCGTTCCCGGCCTCGGCTGCATCATTCGCAAGGATGCAAGCGATGGCGCCGAGGCCATGCTGACCTGTCTCGGACTGGTGACCTGCCGTGTGCCTCTGACGGCAGAGGTCCGCTATCTCTCAGCGGAGAACGAGCATGCATTGCTGAATTGGGACGCCGAGCGCTATCGCCAGCAATTGACCGCCGATCGCTGAGCCGGTCAGGCGTGAATTCCGGACTCCCATCCGCCGACGAGGAGCGAGGCGGCTGCGAGATCCTCGGACGCCGCGCCGACTGACTTGAACAGGGTGATCTCGCCCTCCTCCAGACGGCCGGGCCGCGCACCGCTGGTCAACTCATGCAGATCACCGCAAATCCTGGCGGGGTCCCAACGTCCGGCAGCGATCGGCTGGAGCAGATCGCCGGCTTCCGCGAGCGCGCCGCCATAGGTGTCGACGAAGACGCGGCTGCGGCAGACGGCCTCGTCGTCGCTCTCACGCATATTGGGCGTGAACGCGCCGACGAGATCGAGATGGGTGCCGGGCTTCAAGTTTCGGCCCAGCACGATGGGCTCGACCGATGTCGTCGCGCAACTGACGATATCCGCCTCGGCCAACGCCGCCGGCAGGTCGGCGACCGCATCAGCGGCGAACCCTTGCCGCGAGAACTCGCCTGCAAAGGCCTGCGCGCGCTGCGGATTGCGGCCCCAAACGAGCACGCGCTCGATCGGTCGCGCGGCGCGATGCGCAGCGGGCAGGCAGGCCGCAATGCGACCCGTGCCAATGACGAGCAGAGTCTTGCTGCTCGGGCGCGAGAGATAGCGCGAGGCAAGCGCGGATGCTGCGACGGTCCGCCGGTTGGTCAGTGCCTCGCCATCGATCAGCGCACGCGGCTGACCGGTCGCGCCGTCGAAGAGCGTGTAGAGCGACGACACCGCGCCCAGGCCGCGGGACGCATTCTCAGGGAATACCGTCACGAGCTTGACCCCGAGAGCCTTGCCTCTCTCCCAGGCCGGCATGGTCAGAAGACGACCGGACGCATCGGACGTTCCAACGTCGTAACTCTGCCGAACCGGCATCGCCTCGCCACCACGTCGGAAGGATTCGGTCAGCGCGTCGATCAGTCTGGCGTAGTCAAGGCCGGCCTCGACCTCGGCAGCGGTGTAGTAGCGCAGCAAGGCATCCTCTTTCTTGGTTCGACGGCGTAAAGCATGATCCGGACCCGAAGGGCCGCGTTAGCGCAAAGTGCGAAGCGGTTTTCCCTCGCGACGAACGCGGAACGCGCTTGCGCGGAGATCACGCTCAAACAATAGCCCAAAGCGCGATGACGGTTCATCCCAATCTCGTCGCGCTTTAGAGCCGCGCTTCGGTCAGATGAACGAGTTGGGATCCGGCGCGGTAGAGAGCCTCCTGCGCGAGGCGAAAGCGCGGCTCCTCGCAAATGGCGACCGGCAGCGGAAGGTCTTTTTCAGCGACATGGCCGAGCACGTAGGATGCCAGCACACCGCCAAACACCGTGCCCGGCGCGATGCCCCGGCCATTGTAGCCGCTGAAGGCAATGACGTTGCGGTCCAGCTTGTGAAAGCGCGGCAGATTGTCCGAGGTCATGCCGATCATGCCGAACCAGCCAGCCTCGAACCTGATGTCGGCAAGCTGCGGAAACAATTTTCGCAGCGAACGAATCGCCCACGCCCGGTGGATGGCAGCACCGCTTCCCTCGAGCGCACCAACGCTGCCAAATACCAGCCGGCACGCGCGATCGAAGCGGAACGAGGAGAGCACCTGCTTGGTGTCCCAGGCGCCCTGCCGTTCCGGCAGGATCGACGCCTTCAGATTGTCCGACAAGGGCTCGGTCGCGAAATTGAAGTACGGCAGATGAACCTGCTCCTGCCGAACCTGCGACCACGGTCCCTGCGCGTAGGCATCGGTGGCGACGATCACCCAATCCGCGCGGACCGATCCTGATTTCGTTTCGATCCTCCAGCGCGAGCCGTCCTCGCGCGCCGCGAGAACGGGACTTTGGGTGAATATCTTCGCGCCCGCCCCGAGCGCGACGCAGGCCAAGCCGCGGACATAGGCGAGCGGCTGAATGGTGCCGGCGCGCTTGTCCAGCAGCGCGCCGGCGAAGCTGCCACCGCCGATTTTCCGGCGCGTCTCCGCGGCGTTGAGCACCTCGACGGGCGCGCCGCGCCGCTGCCATTGCTCCGCGCGGGCCTCGATCTCGGCCAGGCCCTTGCTGCCGACGGCGCAATGCAGCGTGCCCGCGCGCTCCGGCTCGCAATCGATACCGTGTTTTTCGATCAGATCGAACACCCTGCGGGGTCCATGACCGAGAAGATCGATCAGGCGCTCACCAAAGCTCTGCCCCAGCGTCGCGGTGAGAGTATCAGGCATGACCCACATGCCTGCATTGACGAGACCGACATTGCGCCCCGAGCCCCCGAACCCGACTTCGGATGCTTCGAGCACGACGACGCGCGTGCCTGCCTCGGCGAGATGAAGCGCAGAGGAGATGCCGGTGTATCCGCCGCCGATGACGACGACGTCGACATCCAGATCGCCCGCGAGCGGCCTGGTCTCAGGCGCAGCCGGCGCCGTCAGTGCCCAAAGGCCATGCGATCGGGGATCATCCTGCATCAGGTCTCACACCACGTCGAACTTGACGCCCTGGGCCAGCGGGAGCGTACGGCCATAATTGATGGTGTTCGTGGCCCGGCGCATATAGGCCTTCCACGCATCGGACCCGGATTCGCGTCCGCCGCCGGTCTCCTTCTCGCCGCCGAACGCGCCGCCGATCTCGGCACCGGACGGGCCGATATTGACGTTGGCGATGCCGCAATCGGAGCCGCGCGCCGACAGGAACGTCTCGGCTTCGCGCAAATCATTGGTGAAGATCGACGATGATAGCCCTTGCGGAACGGCATTGTGCAGTTCGAGCACGGCATCGAGATCGCTGTATTTCAACACATAGAGAATGGGCGCGAAGGTCTCCTGCTCCACCGGCCCCGTCTGCGCAGAAATCTCGACCAGCGCGGGACGAACGTAGTGCGCATCCGTGGCTCCCTCGACGGCGATGCGCTCGCCGCCGTGAATGACAGCCCCTGCCCCCTTCGCGGCCTCGAGCGCAGCTTGCATCGCTCGATAGGCCGCGCCGTCGATCAGCGGACCAACCAGCGTGCCGCCTTCCAGGGGATTGCCGACCGCAACAGATGCATAGGCCCGCTTCAGCCGCGGAACGAAGCTGTCATACACGCTCTCATGGACGAAGAGGCGCCGCAGCGTCGTGCAACGCTGGCCGGCGGTTCCCATTGCGGCAAAGGCAACGCCGCGCAGTGTCAGGTCGAGATCGGCCGTCGGCGCAACGATGGCCGCATTGTTGCCGCCAAGCTCGAGAATCGCGCGCGCGAACCGCTTGGCGAGCCGCGGTCCAACGGCGCGGCCCATCGCGGTCGAGCCCGTGGCCGACACCAGCGGCACCTTCGCATGGTCGACAAGCAGCTCGCCGAGGTCGCGGCCGCCAATCAGCAGCGCCGCAAGCCCCTCTGGCGCAGCGCCGCCTTCCTTGGCAAAGCGCGCCAGCGCGCGGTCGAACAGCGCCTGGGTCGCCAACGCCGTCAGCGGGGTTTTCTCGGACGGCTTCCAGACGACGCTGTTGCCGCAGACGAGCGCCAGCGCCGCGTTCCATGCCCAGACGGCGACCGGGAAATTGAACGCGGAGATGATGCCGGTCACGCCGAGCGGGTGCCAGCTCTCCATCATCCGGTGCTCGCCGCGCTCGGTGGCGATGGTCAGACCGTAGAGCTGGCGGGACAGCCCGACGGCAAAGTCGCAGATGTCGATCATCTCCTGGACCTCGCCGAGCCCCTCGGACACGATCTTGCCGACCTCGATCGACACCAGCCGACCCAAAGCCTGCTTGTTGGCGCGCAGTTCTTCGCCGAACAGCCGGACCAGCTCACCGCGTTTCGGTGCCGGCACGAGCCGCCAGACCTGGAAGGCCGCATGCGCCTTCGCAATCAGCGCGGCAGCATCGGCCGCGCTGACTTCCCTGACCTTCCCGACGACCTTGCCGGTGATCGGCGTCTGCACGGTAAGCGTGCCCTCGGTGTAGCTGGCGCGGCTCACGCCGATGTCGGTGAGGAGCCTGTCGACCTCAGCGGCAAGATCGGCGGTATGAGCTTGGGTCTGAGGAGCGGATTTGACGGACATGACAGGCTTTCCGAAGTCGGCGTTGATTTGGACGCGCGGCCGCTGTGCCTGGCTGCGCGCGATGGCTCTTGATCGAACTGAAGTGGCTGCTGGTCAATGGCTAATTCTCATCAGGCCAGAGCTCGGCCATGCCGCGCAGCCGTTGGAAACCCATTGCTGCCCACCCAAGGAAGCGCCACAAGGAGTCATGCGGGATTTGCATGAACCTGCCGAAGTATTCCTGCCTTTTCAAGGCCGTCAAACGACGATTGCTCAACAGGTCATTCCAAAACCGAATAAGTGAGCCATCCTCCGTCGATTTTTGCCGTTCGAGCATCACGACGCACAACGCTTGATGTCGGCCTTAACGAAAATTCATCGACGCGGGCTGAAATTCACACCCATGTGTCTACCCGCGTGAACCGTCAGCCGGATAGTTTGCGCCGCGCCGTCGTTGAGACCAGGCAGGTCGAACGGAGGCTAACATGCAGAAAGCCACGATCCACGTCGCAATGGTGATCCTTGTTCTGGTCGCAGCGGCGGCAGCGTATGCAAAAGGCAGCGCGCACGGCGGAGGTTTGGCGGCGCCAGCCAATCCGGCGGTCCCGCCGACCCTGACATCCAGCTCGCACCTTTTGGACTATGCACCTCTGCCCGCCGAGCGACAGGTCAAACGGGAAGAGGATCCGTCTCGCGCGAGCGACCTTGGGCCCACACGCGAAGAGAGCGACCTCGACAGCAAGCTGGCGATCTGTCGAGGCTGCTGATCGTCGGCCTTCACGGCGCGACCAGCCTCTTGCGAATGGCATAGCGGACCAGTTCAGCCGTCGACGACATCCCGAGCTTGCGCATCGCCGATGCGCGGTGCGTCTCCACGGTCTTCACGCTCAACTTCAGGATGGTGCTGATGGACCTGTTGGTGTGTCCTTCGGCAATCAGCTGAACCACGCTCTGCTCGCGCGACGTGAGCAGCATGGCCGACTTGTTCTGCTTGTTGAGCTGGTAGTCGTGGAGCAGCTTCTCCAGCAGCAGGCTGGTGAAGTAGGGCCTGCCGTCGAGCAGCGCCTCGATGGCGGAAATCAGGTGGTTCCTGGCATCCGACTTGAACAGGAACCCCCGAACTCCCGCCAGGATGGCTTCGGTCAGCAGCTCCTCGTTCTCGTGCATCGTCAGAATCAGCACTTCGGTGCGTACACGCAGCGATTTGAGGCGACGGCTGACCTCCAGTCCGTTCATGAGCGGCATCGAATAATCGACGATCACGATATCGGGCCGCGTCTCCAGCGCCAATGCGACCGCCTGCTCGCCATTGGTGGCCTCCCCGCTGACGATCCAGTTGGAGCGGGTTTCGACGATCGCCCGCAGCCCGGAGCGCACGACTTCATGATCATCCGCAATCACGATGCGCTTCACGACGTCGTTCCCGTATGCCGGCCCGCGGGCCCATCGGGCGATCGATGGAAGCGACCGGCAGAAAGATCGAGCGATCATAGCGGTCGCGATCCAGCGGGTTATCCCACAAAACCCTGAAATCCCTCGGCGATTGTACTCAAGGGCCTCATACCTCGGGCCTCATACCTCGATCAGCCCGGCCCGCACCGCGTAGCGGACCAGCCCGGCTGTCGAATTCACGTCGAGCTTGCGCATCGCGGCCGCCCGGTGCGCCTCCGTCGTCTTGACGCTGAGGTCCAGGATGGAGCTGATCCCCTTGTTGCTGTAGCCCTCCGCAACCAGCTTGACGACGAGCTGCTCCCGCGGGGTGAGCGCCTGCCGGCTGTCGATGCCGGGACTCAGCCCGCCATCCAGATCGTTCTGACAGCTCCTGGTGCAGAACGGCTTGTGCGCCAGAAGCGCCTCGACCGCCGCCAGCAGCAGCTTGTTGGCGTCGGACTTCAGCAGAAATGCGCGCGCACCGGCCTGGAACGCTTCCTGCGCGAGCAGGCTGGAATTGTGCACCGTGAAGATCAGCACCTCGGTCTGAAGCGGGTATTCCCTGATCCGCCGCGCGACCTCGACCCCCGTCATGCGCGGCATGGAAAAATCGACAATGGCGACATGGGGCTGATTGGCGATTGCTGCGGCAACGGCCTTGCTGCCGTCATTGGCTTCAGCGACCACCTCCCAATCCGCCCGCTGTTCGAGCACGGCCCGCAGGCCAGATCGCACCGCCTCGTGGTCGTCGGCGATCAGAAACCGTTTCATGGCAGCGCACTCCAAGTTTTTTGACACGGTGGCAGCCTTGGGCGCCAGGCGCGACGGATGATTTCGGCCACCACCGGTGATCAGTTTTCTTTTCACGACGTGCCTGCGTGGACCCTCGCGACTGTTGTGGTCTTCCTGTTGCGTTTGCTTTCGACGAAATCGCGCGGCAACACCGCCAGCAATGTGGTGCCGGAATGTCGCGTCGCCGTATCGGATTGGATATGGAGCGTGCCCCCGATCTGCTGCAATCTGGCCCGCATGGCCGGAATGCCGACACCCATCACGGCCTTGGTGCCGGACCTTGCGCGGTCAACCGGAAAGCCCCGCCCGTTGTCGCTGACGGTCAGTTGGAAATGACTGCCGCTCGAGGCGACGGCGATCTTCACCTCTGTCGCCTTCGCATGACGAAAGACGTTCGTGAGCGCCTCCTGGATGACCCGGAGCAGCGCATGCTGCTTGTCACGCGACAAGCGATCGATATCCGACGAAATCCTGGTCGTGACATGCAGGGACGTCCGCGCGGCAAACCCGCGCGAATAGCGCTCGATCGTCGCTTTCAAACCGTCGACGGTCAGATTTTGCGGATGCAGCAGGTAAGCGAAGGCTCGGATCTCCCGCAGCGCCTCGTCGATCGAGGCGTCGATCTCGTCGCATAGCCGCGCAGCACCGGCCGGGTCGCTCAGGCTGGTACGCAGACGCATCAGGCCAAGGCTCGCCGCGATCAAATGCTGGCACGTCGAATCGTGAAGATCGGACGCGATCCGCTGTTGGATGCACTCCTGAAGGGACACCAGGCTGACGTTCGAATGCACGTCGGCCAGCCCATCTTCCGGACCGATCGGCAGCCATTTCCCGGCGCCGGTCCGGTTCGACTCGCAAGTGTGGGGGCCATGTAGCTTCATGGTACGCACTCACTATTGGAGCGGCTCCCGGCGTCGACGCTCGATGCCGAGTCTTCAATGTTCCCGAACGCGAGAGTGCTCCCTGCCCGTCGACGCAACGCCGGATGATGATCTCTGGGATCAAGAACCCGCGCCCTCGGGCATTGGCGATTATACACCGCCGGGCGGGGTACACTAGCAAGTAGTAATCAATGCGGATTGTAATCCCGAATATGTGAGATGAGGTTCCGCGCGCATGGCTATGCGATTCGTGCCAAATCGCCGCGAACCCTGCGCTCGGGCGCGACCGTGGAGCCGTCGCGGCACGACGTGCTCAGCCCTCTCACCGTCTAGTCTGAGCGCCTAAGGCCTCTAGTAGTCCACCGCGTCTCGCGTGATCGGACAGGTCATGCAATGACCGCCGCCACGGCCGCGGCCGAGCTCCGCGCCGACGATGGTGATGACCTCGATTCCCTCCTTGCGCAGCAGGGTATTGGCGTAGGTGTTGCGGTCATAGGCGAACACAACGCCCGGGGACGCGCAAACCAGATTGGCGCCACTGTCCCACTGCGTGCGCTCGCGCATATAGGCGCTGCCGCCGGTCTCAACGACGCGCAACTTCTTCAGGCCCAGCGCTTCCGCAATGACCTGCACGAACGGCTTGTCGTCCTTGTGCAGCTCGATGCCGGCCGCGTTGTCGGCGGGCCGGTACGAGAAGGCCCTGATGGTATCGACGATGTCGGGATAGATCAGCACACAGTCGCGATCGGCGAAGGTAAATACCGTATCGAGATGCATCGCTGCGCGCAGCTTCGGCATCACGGCCACGATCACGCGCTCGGCCGCCTTCTTCTTGAACAGGGCCGCGGCAACCTGGCTGATCGCCTGCCGCGAGGTGCGCTCGCTGAGGCCGATCAGCACGTTGCCTTTGCCGATCGGCATCACGTCGCCGCCTTCCAGCGTGGCAAGGCCATGATCCCGGGTCGGATCACCCCACCAGACGTTGACCTTGCCAGCAAAATCCGGATGGAACTTGTAGATCGCCGTGGCGAGGATCGGCTCTTCGTGTCGCGCCGGCCAATAGAGCGAATTGAGGGTGACGCCGCCATAGATCCAGCAGGTCGTATCCCGCGTGTACAGCGTATTCGGCAGCGGCGGCAGCAAATACTCGGTCATGCCGGCTGCCTCGCGAATGAGCCGCAACGCCTCGCCGCCATGGGCATCCGGAAAATCGTGGGTGGAAACGCCGCCGATCAGGGTTTCGGCGAGGTCACGGGGCTTCAGGCTTTCCAGATAGGCGCGCAGGTCGTCGACGAGATCCGGCCCGACCTGGTCGGGAACGACCTGGTTGTCGAGAATCCATTTCCTGGCCTCAGGGATCGCGACCGTCTCGGTGAGCAAGTTGTGCATCTCGACCACGTCGATGCCGCGGTCGCGCATCTTCTGCACGAAATCGAAATGATCGCGCTTGGCGTTGTCGACCCACAACACGTCGTCGAACAGCAGCGCGTCTTTATTGGATGGCGTGAGGCGCTGATGGGCGCGGCCCGGCGAGCAGACCATCACCTTGCGCAATTGTCCGACCTCAGAATGCACGCCGAAAGCAGTGGAGGAGTCCGAAGCTTGCTTTGCCATGGCAACTGCCTTGCTTGGAGGGTCTTCTTGGATGATCTTGCCTAGATGGTGATGTAGCCGGTGGCCAATCCGTGAATCCCGATCACGGCGCCGATCACGGCCACGATGAAAATGATCCACTCGACCGGCTTGAAGATCTTTGCCTTCTGCTCCAGACGAGCCCAGAAATACAAGACGGTACCGGGCGCGTAGAGAATGGCGGCGAGCAGCAGGTATTTCATCCCCGCCGCATAGATCAGGAAGAGCGTGTAGACGACGGCGATGCCGGTGAAGATCAGGTCGCGCCTGCGCTGATCCGGGCGCTTCTCATAGGTCTCGCCCCGCCTGACCAGCAAGAGGCCGTAGGCCGCGACCAGGAAAAACGGAATGAGGTTCATGACGCTCGTCAGATTGAGCATGAATGCGAAGGCATCGCGCGACCAATAGGTGCTGATGACGAAGAGCTGGACGACCACGTTCGTCAACCACAGCGCCGCGGCCGGCACCTTGTTCGCGTTCTCCGTGCCGAACACCGCCGGCATGTCCCGCGTGCGGCCCGCGGCGGAGAGCACCTCGGCGCAGATCAGAGACCAGGCGAGATAGGCGCCCAACACCGACACCAGCAGCCCAATGCTGACGAAGACGGCGCCCCAGTGCCCGACGACCGCCTCCAGCACCGTCGCCATTGACGGCTGTCGCATGTCCGCGATCTCGGCGCGCGGGAGCACGGCATAGGGCAGCATGGTGACGAACACCATCAGGCTGGTCACGATCACGAAGCCAAGGATCGTTGCGGCGCCAACATGGGCACGCTCCTTGGCATAGCGCGAATAGACGCTGGCGCCCTCAATGCCGAGGAAGACGAACACCGTGACCAGCATGGTCGCCCGGATCTGCTCGAACAGGCTCTTGTCCGGCATGCCCTCGCCGCCCCAGAAGTTGGCGCGGAACATGTCCGCCTTGAAGGCGAAGATCAGGATCGCGATGAAGACCAGGATCGGTACGATCTTGGCGATGGTGACGATGGTGTTGATCGCGGTCGCCTGCTGCACGCCGCGTAAGATCATGAAGTGGAACAACCAGATGCCGATGGAGGCGACGATGATCGCGGTGACGGTGTTGCCATCGCCGAACACGGGGAAGAACGCGCCGAGCGTCGACTTGATCAGCACCCAGTAGGACACGTTGCCGATGCAGCTCCCGGACCAATAGCCGAGCGCCGAGAGGAAACCCGGATAGTCGCCAAATCCGGCCTTCGCGTAAGCATAGACGCCGGCGTCGAGATCGGGCTTGCGTTCGGCCAGCGACTGGAAGACGCGGGCCAGCGTATACATGCCGCCGCCGGCGATGCACCAGGCAAAGATGGCTCCGAACGGGCCGGTTGCGATACCGAAGGTGCGCGGCAACGAGAAGATGCCCGAGCCGACCATCGAGCCGACCACCATCGCGGTCAGCGCGAATAGCGAAAGCTTCTGGGTCGATGACATCGTGGTCATGGCGGCCTCGCGCGGTCCGCAGCGTTCTTGCCAATCGGCTCTAGTCGGCACTTCCGACGATGCGCCTTTGAACTCGCAGGGAATATCGGGTGATTACCTAGTCATGGATCAGGATTTCCCTCCTCGCCGGGCACCTCACCGGTCCCCTCGCACGCGCCCCCTCGCGCATCGGAATATTCATCCTTGGGGCCCAGGGTTTTCTCCGATGCCGTGCATAGCACGCGCGGACTACCTTCGCGCCGGAGTGCACCATCAGCAGCATCCCGCCCAGCCGACAAAGCTCAAGGAGGTTTCGATGTCCGATCTCGTCGCGATCGTGTACCCGACCGAGGCAAAAGCCGAGGAAGTGCGTCAGCGGCTGCTCAAACTGCAGAAGGAGTACCTCATCACCATCAGCGACGCCGTGATCGCCGTAAAGACCGATTCCGGCGGTATCAAGCTCAACCAGCTCGTCAACACGACGGCCGTCGGGGCGATGACGGGAAGCTTCTGGGGGCTGTTGATCGGCGTGCTGTTCCTGAACCCGATCCTCGGCGTTGCGGTCGGGGCGGCGTCCGGCGCGTTAGGCGGCGCGCTATCCGACTTCGGCATCGACGACGCCTTCATGAAGTCGCTGTCCGCCAATCTCAACCCCGGTAATGCGGCCCTCTTCATCCTGATCAAACAGATGACGGCGGACAAGGTGCTAAAGGAGATCAAGGACGCCGGCGGCGTCGTGCTGAAGACCTCGCTGGACGAGAGCAAGGAAAAGATGCTGCGCGACGCACTCGCCAGCGCAGCGGAGCGGCCGGCGGCTTGATGCCGCCTCCCCCTCAGCGGCGATTGCCGAGAAGGCGAAGCAGCATCATGAACAGGTTGATGAAGTTGAGATAGAGCGACAGCGCCGATATCACGGACTTGCGGCCTGCCGACGTCTCATCGTCCGTGCTGTCGTACATCGCCTTGATGCGTTGCGTGTCATAGGCGGTGAGGCCTGCAAAGACGCCGACGCCGACGATCGAGATCAGCCAGTCGAGCCCGGTCGACCTCAGGAAGAGGTTGACCAGGCTTGCGATGATGATGCCGATCAGGCCCATGAACAGGAAGGTGCCGACCCCGGACAGGTCGCGCCTCGTCGTATATCCGAACAGGCTGAGAGCACCGAAGGTCGCCGCGGTGATGAAGAACACGCGTGTGATCGAAGCGCTGGTGTAGATATGGAGCAGGATCGAGAGCGATATGCCGACGAGGGCAGCATAGACGAAAAACAGCGTCCTCGCCGTCGACACCGATAGCGTATTGATGCGCGATCCCAGGAAGAACACCAGCGCGAGCGGCGCCAGGATGAAGACCCACATCACCGGGCTTTGCAGCCAGGCGGGATCGACCAGCTGATAGGTCAGCCACGCCGCAACCGCGGTCACGCCGACACCGGCAGCCATGTGATTGTAGATCCGCAACATGTAGTCGCGCAGTCCGACGTCAAACGCAATCGCGCTGCCGCCTGCCTGGCCTTGGGCCGCCAGGTTCTGATCATAATTCGACATCGCTTTCCTCCTCTCGCGCGTCGGGGACACGAGATCATGCTATTCCGGTGCGCAGGCCCCTGATATCGGCTGAACACCCGAGGATCCCGGATAGGATTCCCCTAGTCCGGACAGGCCGCCTCGATCTTGCGGTAGCGCAATCCTCCAGGCCGCTCGTCATTCCTTTGGCGGAGGCGCCTTACGGGTTTGTCACTGGAAGCCGTCCACGCGCCAGCCTAATGCATGCCGCATGCGTTACTTCTTTCATATCGTCGACAGATATGGCCTCTTCCCCGACCGGATCGGATGCGAGCACGCCGACCAGGATGCTGCACTGGAGCACGCGAGACGGCTTGCAACCGAACTCGCCAGGACAGGCGAGTTCTTTACGTCGAGCTTCGTCTTTGTGGCGCAGGCGGCGCCCCCCGGTTGGCCATCGAGTTCCGACCGCCCCTCGGCCACGCAGGTCATCGAAGCCTGACAGCAGCACTTCGCGAAGAAGCCGGCGATGCCGATTTACGGCCATCGCCCTCTACAGAGAATCCCTGATGTGCGGGCGGGAAAGCCGCCTCTAAGGTCGCAGGTCTGAGGACCGGCCGACATCCCGCGATTCACGCGGACCGTCGTGCCCGGTCATTCCAATCGGGAGGCCATTCCCCGTCATGGCTCCTTCGTCGCACGAGGCCGCTCAGACGCTTTCGCGCAGCGCGCTCACCGCGCTCGTGGTCGGGTCGATGGTAGGGTCGGGCATCTTCGCGTTGCCCGCATCCTTTGGCCGCGCCACGGGCGTACTCGGAGCGATCATCGCCTGGATCATCGCCGGTACGGGCATGCTGATGCTGGCGCTGGTGTTCCAGGCGCTCGCACGCCGCAAGCCGGAGCTCGACGCCGGCATCTACGCTTACGCCAGGGCCGGATTCGGCGATTACATCGGCTTTGCCTGCGCCGCCGGCTATTGGATCGGCTGCTGTCTTGCCGATGTCACCTGTCTCATCCTGATCAAGGCCACGCTCGGGCAGTTCTTTCCCGTGTTCGGCGACGGCACGACGCCGACAGCAATCGCGACGGCATCGGTGCTGCTGTGGGGCGTGCATGTGCTGGTGCTGCGCGGCATCAAGGGCGCGACCACCCTCAACACGATTGCAACCTACGCCAAGATCGTCCCGATCCTGGCGTTTATCATCGTGGCACTCTTCGCGGTAGACGCCGAACGGCTGTCACAAAGCTTCTGGGGAACGGACGAGCCAGCTCTCGCGGACGTCTTCACGCAGGTCCGCGGCACGATGCTGCTCACCGTCTTCGTCTTCGTCGGGATCGAGGGCGCAAGCGTATACTCACGCTATGCCAGGGACCGCTCCGACATCGGGGTTGCGACCGTCACGGGCTTCCTCATCGTGCTGAGCCTGCTCGTCCTCGTGACGCTGCTCTCCTACGGCGTGCTGCCGCGCGAGACGCTGGCAGCGCTTCCGACGCCGTCGATGGCCGGCGTGATGGAGGCGATGGTCGGCCGCTGGGGCAGCATCTTCATCAGCGTCGGACTCCTGATCTCGATCCTCGGAAACTACCTGTCATGGTCGCTGCTGGCGGCCGAAGTGCTGCATTCGGCGGCGCTGAACCGCACCATGCCCTCCTTCCTCGGCAGCGTGAACGCGCACCAGGTCCCAGCGGGCGCACTCTGGCTCACCAACTGCGTCATCCAGGCATTCCTGCTGGTCACCTGGTTTGCGGAATATGCCTTCACGCTTGCGCTCAAGATGACCAGCGCGATGACGCTGATCCCATATTTCTTCGTTGCCGCATATGGACTGAAGCTCGCCTCTCTCGGCGAGACCTATGATGCAGGCGAGCGCGCCCGCACCGTCGACTGGGTCCGCTCGGCCGTCGCGACACTTTATGCCGCCGGCATGATCTATGCGGGCGGTCCCAAGTTTCTGCTGCTGTCGTCGATCCTGTACGCACCGGGAACGGTGCTCTTCTTTCTCGCAAAACGCGAGCGCAAGGAAACGACCTTCAGGCCATTCGAAGCCATCACATTCGCAGCGCTGGTGGTCGCGGCATGCGCCGGCATCTATGCGCTGACCGTCGGAGCTATCTCGATCTGAACTCGCTCGTTTGAATCGTCAATGGAGGCGAACATGAACATCCGAGCCCTTTGCGCCGGTCTGATCCTTGGACTGGCGGCAGCGATTGCACCTTCGACCCCGTCTTTGTCGCAATCCGACACCAAGGGCGCAGCCGCGCCGAAGGATACCGGTGCAGCGGCGCCCACCGCCACACCCAATACCAACACCAACCCGACGAAACACCGCTATTGGCGCCATCGCGGCGGCACGCATCCGCACTATGGCAGTCGCCGGGTTCGCACCTAGCAACGAAGGTTCGAACGCCTGCAAATTGGTCGATCGATGAGCGACACCCGGATCGGACAGGACAGGCTGCGCGAGGTGGTGCGGCGCGACGAAGCCGACCCCACCGGCGGCGACGGCCGGCGCAGCCTGCTCACGACGGGGCTCACCCTCCTTGCTGCATGCGTCGCACTGTTCCTGGCATGGCAATCCGTTTCGAGCCTCCTCGTCGTCTTCGCTGGCGTGCTGTTTGCGGCCCTCCTGGACGCCGCCGCGCGGGCGCTCGCGCCCGCCCTCCCGCTCAAGCGGGTCTGGCGATTGACGCTCGTGCTTCTGTTCCTCACCGCCCTGTCGGGACTTGGTCTCGTTTGGGGTGCGCGCAAGCTGCCGGAGCAGACGCGCATATTGCTCAAGGTGATGGACGCCCAGCTCGACATCCTCCAGGAGCATCTGTTGTCGTACGGCGTCGATCTGCTCGGCCCGGAATGGGGCCGGGATTTCGCGCAATGGCTGTTCTCCGATCAGGGCCGGCTCCTCAGCCACGCCCAGTTCGTGCTGGGCGGCGCCTCGAGCGTGCTGACTGCCACGCTCGTGATCCTGTTCCTCGGAATCCTCTTTGCATTCGATCCAACCAGCCATCGCGAAAGCCTGGTGATGCTGGTGAAACCGTCCTATCGGGCACGAACGCGCGAGGTGATGGACGAGATGGGCAGCGTCATGCGGCTCTGGTTCGTCGGACAGCTCATCCGCATCATCCTGATGACGCTGTGCGTCTGGATCGCGCTCTACCTCATCGGCCTGCCCGGTCCCTTCGTGCTTGGGCTCCAGGCCGGGTTGTCGAACTTCATCCCGTATCTCGGGCCTATCGTTGCCGCCATTCCGATTGCGCTCGTCGCGATGCCTCTCGGCGGCTCGCTTCTGATCTGGGCCGTCGTCGTCTACACCATCATCCAGTCGGTCGAAGGCTACGTGATCGGCCCGCTGATCCAGCGCCAGGCCGTCGAGATCCCGCCGGCATGGACCCTGGTCGCGATCGTCCTGTTGGGCGCGCTGTTCGGAGTCATGGGAATCGCGCTGGCGATGCCGCTGGTCGCCATCGGCCGGGTCGCGATCGTCAGATTCTATGTCGAGGACTATCTCGGCGATGGCCCCAGACTGGCGCTGGGCAACGGCAAATCACGCGTGGGTGACCCATGAACGACACTGAGCGCGAGATGGATACACAGCAGGCCGGGAGCGACGAAGCCTATTCGGGCATGGCCCATTTCCTGTGGCAGCAGCTTCCCTATGTCGTGGCATTGGTGCTGGCCGTCGCGGGCGTGGCCTACACCAATGTCTCGCACCAGCCCCTGGTCGGTTACTGGGAGTTCCTGGCACTCGCCATCGGCGTCGTCTGTGTCATCACCAAATGGCCGGATGTCGAGGGCAAGGAAGCCAGGTTGCGGTTGATCTGGACACAGGCGCTGCACTGGATCGCCGTCCTGCTTACGATGAACATCATCCTGGTGTCGGGCGTGCAGCAATTGCTTCCGACACCGGCAACCGGCCTTGTTTTGCTGACGTTGCTCGCGCTCGGAACATTCCTGGCGGGCGTCAGTCTTCTGTCGCTGCAAATTGCCTTCCTCGGCGTGGCGATGGGCTTGGCCGTTCCGGCGATATCCTGGCTCAAGCAGTCCTTCTTCTTCTTCCTGCTGGGCGCCGTGCTCCTCATCGGCCTCGGCCTTACCTTCTGGCTTCGCCAGGATCGGCGGCCGAGGACTGCGCCCGCCGATACCAAGACGCACATGGAGACCTGACATGCGAATGACACGGATCGTTGCAGTGATCGGCGTATCGGTGCTGCTATGCACGCTCACCCTTCCCGCGCGCGCGGAAACCTTCAGGGTCGGACGGCTCCTGTGCTTCAGCAATCCGCGCGTCGGGCTGGTGCTCGGATCGGCGCAGACGCTGCGCTGCGTGTTCTATGCGCGAAACCCGGCCCGGCAGTACATCTATGAGGGTCGGATCCGGCGCGTGGGCCTTGATATAGGCGTGACCAGCGCAGGCACACTCTCCTGGGCTGTGCTCGCCAAGAACTCGCGCGTCGGCCCCGGCACCCTGCGCGGCAACTATGTGGGCGCGAGCGGCAATCTCGCACTGGGGCCCGGCCTCGGCGCCAACGTCCTGATCGGCGGCTCACGGCGCAGCGTCATGCTGCAGCCGCTCTCCATCGAGCGATCGATCGGACTTAATTTCGCAGCCGGCGTCACCAATCTGACGTTGGGGCCGAGAGGACGGCGATAGCGATGCGCCGGCACCTCTCGCGCGCGATCGCAGCCCCGCGGTGCAAATGAGAATATTCCCGCACCACTGCTCAGGGTTTCGTCGGATGTCGGCGTTGCGGGTTCCAAGCTAGCATCCGGGCGTGTCGATCGAGCCATTGCCGATGAGGAGCATGGCATGACAGCCTATGACAGCCGAACCGAGATCGAGGGTCTCGTTCCGCCCCCGTTCTGGGTCTGCGCGCTCCTTGGCATCGTGCTGATCGCCACCGGTCTCTTTGCTCTCGGTGACGTCGTGCTCGCGACCCTCATCAGCATCAAGCTGATCGGCGTGATCGCGATCGCGGCCGGCGCGTTCGAGATCATGCACGCCTTCTGGACCAGGGGATGGGGCGGCTTCCTGTGGCAGGTGCTGCTTGGCGCGCTCTATCTGGTGCTCGGTTTCCTGCTGCTCAGCCAGCCTGTGTCAGGCGCTCTTATCCTGACCTATTTCCTCGGCGCGATACTGTTCGCCTCAGGCGCCATTCGCTGCGTGCTGAGTTTCGCGCATTGGCATCAGAATGGATGGATGATGCTCATCTCCGGCGCCTTTGCAACGCTCGCAGGTCTCGTGATCCTGCTCGGATTCCCCGACATCAGTGCCTGGGCCCTCGGTTTCCTGCTGGGCGTCGACCTCATTTCGCACGGCTTGGCGTGGCTGCTCTACGCGCTGCAATCCGTGCGGCGAACTGCGTGACAAGAGAGGAGAAGATGATGAACGCTCCCACCCGCCGTGCTTTCCTTGGCTTTGCCCAGAATGCCGTTGCCGTGGCAGCGATCGGCGCCATCGGCGTTCGCTTGATCGAAACTGCGGAAGCCATGCCGATCGCTCCCGATCTCGGGCAGGCCGGGACGCCATCCGATCTCGTGACGCAAGCGCAGTGGGGCCCCGGACCCGGCTGGGGAGGCGGGCCCGGTTGGGGAGGTGGACCCGGCTGGGGCTCGCCCGGTTGGGGACGGCCGCCGCCACCGCCGCCGCGGCGCAGGCGCCGCTGGGTCTGCTGGTGGCATCGCGGCCGTCGTCAGTGCGGATGGCGGTGGCGCTAGAGCATGATCCGGAAACGTGAGAAGCGGTTTTCCCTCGCGACAAAGGCGGAACGCGTTTGCGGGGAGATCATGCTCAGACAATAAGCTGAAGCGCGATGACGATTCATCCTCATCTCATCGCGCTTTGGAGCCCGCCTCTCGCAGGCCCGTAACCAAGCGATGGAGGACACCGTGCACACCAAGAACCAATGGCTCCTTGCCGCCGTGCTGGCCATCCTTCTCATTGTAGCCGCCTGGTACTGCGTGTCGGTATGGCAGGCAACGCCCATGCCGCTCTACGGCAACATCATTCTGGCCGGCGCCGCGATCATGATCCTGGTGTCCGGCTGCGGCCTGATCGCGCTGATGTTCTACAGCCGCCGCAAAGGCTACGACGAGCCTGCACGCAGCAACCGCACGCCGCGGGAGTGAGCACGGCCCCCCGGTGAACCGCTGACCCCGCTCGACCATGACGCGCAATCGAAAACGCTGGCTGATCGCCCTCCTTGTCGTGGTTCTGGGCGTGGGCGGCTACCTTGCCTGGCAGAAGCTGGAGGGCGACAGCCTTCCAAGTGGATTTGCCAGCGGCAACGGCCGCATCGAGGCGGTCGAAATCGATATTGCGACCAAGACCCCGGGACGCATCAGGGACATCCTGGTGAGGGAGGGTGATCTGGTTTCGGCCGGACAGAAGCTGGCACAAATGGATACCGCCCAACTTGAGGCGCAGTATCGCCAGGCCCAGGCGCAACTGCGCCGCGCCACGATCGGGATCGACACGGCCAAGAGTCTCGTGACCCAGCGCGAGGCCGAGAAGAAGACGGCGACCGCCGTGATTAGCCAGCGCAGCGCCGAGTTCGATGCGGCCGATCGAAAGCTGCAACGCTCCGAAACATTGATCAGGACCAACGCCGTATCCCAGCAGGTGCTCGACGATGACAGGGCAGCCGCCAACGGCGCACGCGCAGCCGTCGCTGCGTCGGAGGCCCAGCTCGCCGGCTCGGAGGCCGCGATCAGCGCCGCGGAAGCCCAAGTCGTCGATGCCGAGGCTGCCGTCGAGGCGGCAAAGGCCGCCATCGAGAGCATCAAGGCCGACCTCAACGACTCGACGCTGCGCGCGCCGCGCGATGGACGCGTGCAATTCCGCGTCGCCCAGCCCGGCGAAGTGCTCTCCGCCGGCGGACGCGTGCTCAATCTCGTCGACCTCGGCGACGTCTACATGACCTTCTTTCTCCCAACGGCACAGGCCGGCCGCGTCGCGATCGGCTCGGAGGTCCGCCTCGTCCTCGACGCCGCGCCGCAATGGGTGATTCCCGCCAAGGCGACCTTCGTCGCCAGCGTTGCCCAGTTCACGCCGAAGACCGTCGAGACCGAGGAGGAGCGCCAGAAGCTGATGTTCCGCGTCCGTGCGCATATCTCGCCGGACCTGCTGCGGAGAAATATCGAGCAGGTCAAGACAGGCTTGCCCGGCCGCGCCTTCGTCCGGCTCGACCAGAACGCCGAGTGGCCGGCGCAATTGACGGAACATCTGGTCAAATGAGCGCCGCGTCGAACGGCGATCAGTCGGCTTCTTCAGCGCCGGTCATGCACCTGGAGGCGGTCGGGCTGTCCTACGACAAGACTCGCGCACTGGACGACATCACGCTCGACATTCCCGCAGGCCGCATGGTTGGATTGATCGGACCTGACGGTGTCGGCAAGTCCAGTCTGCTTTCGCTCATCGCCGGGGCTCGCGCGATCCAGGCAGGCCGCGTCCACGTGCTCGGCGGCGACATGGCCGACGCTGCGCATCGGCGACGGACCTGCCCGCAGATCGCCTATATGCCGCAAGGCCTTGGCAAGAACCTCTACCCCACCCTCTCCGTCTTCGAGAATGTCGACTTCTTCGGCCGTCTGTTCGGGCACGACCGGCGCGAGCGCGAGGAACGCATTCGGCAGCTCCTGCGAGACACCGGCCTTGCTCCCTTCGCAGACCGGCCCGCCGGCAAGCTGTCCGGCGGCATGAAGCAGAAGCTCGGTCTCTACTGCGCGCTGATCCACGATCCCGACCTCCTGATCCTCGACGAGCCCACCACGGGCGTCGACCCGCTCTCGCGCCGGCAGTTCTGGGAACTGATCGAGACCATCCGAAAGGATCGCCCCGGCATGAGCGTCGTCGTCGCAACCGCCTATATGGAAGAAGCCGCGCGCTTCGACTGGCTCGTTGCGATGAATGACGGGCGGCTGCTGGCGACCGGCACCCCGGCGGAGCTGCTGCAACAGACCGGCGCCGACAATCTCGATGCCGCCTTCATCGCCCTGCTCCCCGAAGAGCAACGACGGGGTTACAAGGAGGTGGTGATCCCGCCGCGCGCGAGCGACCATGACGACGACATCGCGATCGAGGCCGAACAACTGACTGTCCGGTTCGGCGATTTCACGGCCGTCGATCATGTGAGCTTCCGCATCGCTCGCGGCGAGATCTTTGGGTTCCTCGGCTCGAACGGCTGCGGCAAGACCACGACGATGAAGGTGCTGACGGGGCTGCTGCCCGCCAGCGAAGGCGAAGCCAGGCTGTTCGGGCACGAAGTCGATCCCAACGACATGGATGTCCGGCGGCGCGTCGGCTACATGTCGCAGGCCTTTTCGCTCTATTCCGAGCTGACGATCCGCCAGAACCTGGAGCTGCACGCCCGCCTGTTCCGCCTCGCGCCTGACACCATCGAAGATCGCGTCCGCCGGATGGTCGAAGACTTCGACCTCACCGACGTCATCGACGCATTGCCCGATGCGCTGCCGCTCGGTGTGCGCCAGCGTCTGTCACTCGCGGTCGCCATGATCCACACGCCCGACATCCTGATCCTGGACGAGCCGACATCCGGCGTCGATCCGGTCGCGCGCGATGGCTTCTGGCAGATCCTGTCCGACCTGTCGCGGCGCGACAATGTCACGATCTTCGTGTCCACCCATTTCATGAATGAGGCGGAGCGCTGCGACCGCATCTCGCTGATGCATGCCGGCAAGGTGATGATCAGCGACACGCCGGCGCGGATCGCAGAGCGTCGCGGCGGCGGCAACCTGGAGGAAGCCTTCGTCGCCTACCTGAAGGAAGCGATCGCCGCAACAGACGCGCGTGAGGCACGCGCCACGCCGCATGTCTCCCCCGAACCTGCCGCAGCCAAGACGCACGGTGCCATGCACGGCGCCTTGAGCTTCTTCGATCCCCGACGTATGTTTGCCTACACGCAACGGGAGGCGCTCGAGCTCAGGCGTGATCCGATCCGCGCCACGCTTGCCGTTCTCGGCAGCCTCATCCTGATGTTCGTGATGGGCTACGGCATCAACATGGACGTCGAGAATCTTTCCTTCGCCGTCATAGACCGCGACGACACCACCATCAGCCGCGACTACGTCCTGCAGATCGCAGGGTCCCGCTATTTCACCGAGCTCGCGCCGATCACCGATTATGACGACCTCGACCGCCGCATGCGCAACGGCGAGTTGAGCCTTGCCATCGAAATTCCGCCCGGGTTCGGACGCGACGTCGCGCGCGGCAGCGACGTCCAGATCGGCGCCTGGGTTGACGGCGCGATGCCTTCGCGGGCGGAGACGGTGCGCAGTTATGTACAGGCGATGCACGCGACCTGGCTGGCGCAGCGGACCCGGCAGCTCCTGGGCAATGCCGCAACAACCGGCGACTTTCAGCTCGAGGTCCGCTTCCTCTACAATCCCGATATCAGGAGCATCGTCGCGATGGCGCCGGCCGTGATTCCGATCCTGCTCCTGATCATCCCGGCGATCCTGGCGACACTGAGCGTCGTGCGGGAGAAGGAGCTCGGATCGATCATCAACTTTTACGTCACGCCGGTGACCCGGATCGAGTTTCTGCTCGGCAAGCAGCTGCCGTACGTCGCGCTTGCCATGTTGAACTTCTTCCTGCTGACCGCCTTCGCCGTGTTCGCGTTCGGCGTTCCCTTCAGGGGCAGCTTCCTGGCCTTCACCGCAGCCGCCCTCCTCTACGTCGTCATCACGACGGCGATGGGGCTCGTGATCTCCTCGTTCATGACGAGCCAGATTGCGGCGATCTTCGCGACCGCGCTGCTCACCATGATTCCGGCCACGCAATATTCGGGTCTGGTCGATCCGGTGTCATCGCTCCAGGGTGCGGGCGCGATCATCGGACGGATCTACCCGACGGCCCATTTCGTCACCATCACGCGCGGCACCTTCTCCAAGGGGCTCGACTTCGGCGATCTTTCGGGACCGTTCCTGGCGCTCGCCATCACCATCCCCGTGCTGTTCGGACTCGGCGTGCTGCTTCTGAAGAAACAGGCGAACTAGCCATGCGCGCAGGCAATATCGTCCAGCTCGGCGTCAAGGAACTGCGCGGTCTGTTGCGCGATCCGATGATGCTGGGGCTGATCGTCTATGCCTTCACGGTCTCGATCTATACCTCGTCCAGGGCGCAGCCGGAGACGCTGAACCAGGCGGCGCTGGCCATTGTCGACGGAGACAGGTCGCCGGCTGCTACCCGCATTATCACCGCGTTCAGTCCGCCCTATTTCACGGTTCCGCGGCTGATCCCGCTCTCGGACATGATGTCCCGCATGGACGCCGGCCTCGACACCTTCGCTCTCAACATCCCGCCCAACTTCCAGCGTGACCTGCTGGCGCAGCGATCGCCCGCCATCCAGCTCAACGTGGATGCAACGCGCATGTCGCAGGCTTTTGCGGGAAGCGGTTACATCCAATCCATCGTCAGCGACGAGGTCAGCGAGTTCCTGTCCCGATACCGTTCGGCCGCGCCGCTGCCAATCGATCTTGCGTTGCGCGCGCGCTTCAATCCAGAGCTCAACAAAGGCTGGTTCGGCGCGATCAACAACGTCATCTCCTCGGTCACGATGCTCTCGATCATCCTGACCGGTGCGGCGCTGATCCGCGAGCGCGAGCATGGCACCATAGAGCATCTCCTGGTGATGCCGGTGACGCCGTTCGAGGTGATGGCAAGCAAGATCTGGTCGATGGGGCTCGTCGTTCTCATCGCCGCCAGCGTCGCGCTCATCTTCATCGTGCAGGGATTGCTCGCGGTCCGGATCGGCGGCTCGGTCCCGCTGTTCCTGTTCGGTACGGCGCTCTACCTCTTCGCCACCACCAGCATGGGCATTTTTCTGGCCACATCCGCCGGCACCATGCCGCAATTCGGTCTGCTCCTGATGCTGGTGCTGATGCCGCTTCAGATGCTGTCGGGCGCGACGACGCCGCGCGAGAGCATGCCCCAGATCATCCAGGATATCATGCTCGCCGCACCGAATACCCATTTCGTCATCCTCGCGCAGGCTGTCCTGTTCCGTGGCGCGGGACTGACGGTCGTCTGGCCGCAATTCGCGGCCTTGCTGGCGATCGGCGGGATCCTGTTCTTCGTGTCACTTCGCCGCTTCCGGCAATTCCTGCGCTGAGCGGCCTAGCCGAGGCCGCCATCGACCTGAAAACACTGGCGCGTAATGCGCTGGCTGTCGTCCGACGCCAGAAACAGCGCCATCCGCGCGATATCCTCGGGTGTCACTGCGTCAGGAATGGCCTGCCGCGTCCGAAGTTCGGCGATTGCCTGCTCGTTCGGATACCAGAGCCGCCGCTGACGCTCCGTGATCACCATGCCGGGCGCAATCGCGTTGACGCGAATTCGGTCGGGGCCGACGAGCCGGGCGAGCGAACTTGTGAAGCCGACGATCGCGGCCTTGGCTGCGGCGTAAACCGGCAGAGCCGGCGCGCCGCGCATCCATGCGATCGACGACATGTTGATGATCGAACCACCGCCCCGGGCCTGCATCTGCGGCACGACGGCCTGCGCGGCGAAGAAGACGTGCTTGAGATTGACGCCGATCATCCAGTCGAATTCGGCCGGGGTGACCTCGGACAGCACCTGTCGTTGGTCGTTGGCCGCATTGTTGACCAGTACCGCGGCATCGCCGAGCAGGCCGCGGATCTTCGCCATCGCCTCGCGCAACGCCTCGATATCCAGCAAGTCGCATGGCACGAACAGCGGAGCTGAGCCGCCTGCGCCTGCCATCTCTCGCACCAGCGCTTCGCCGGCATCGGTGTCGACGTCGAGGAACGCGACACGGGCCCTTTGCGCCGCGAAAGCGCGCACGAAGGCCGCGCCGATGCCGCTGGCGCCTCCGGTGATCAACACCACGCGGCCCGCAAGGCCAGGATAACTCGTCTCGGTCATGCGATCAGCCGCTCCGTCTCGGGGTCAAACAGGCAGATGCGGCGCGTGTCGAGCGCGAAGGCGGCGTGCTCACCGGGCACCGGCCGGATGTCGGGCGCGATCCGCGCCAATGCAGACTCGCCACCGAGCCGCAACAATACGATGGTTTCCGCGCCGGTCGGCTCGACCATCTCGACCGGCGCATTGACGACGACAGGCGCGCCGGCGCCATTGGAGAAACCGCGACTTCCCTCGGCGATGCATTCCGGCCGGATCCCGACCACGATGTCTCGGCCGACGAAGGAGGCAGCGGCGTCATATCCTTGCAGCCGCAGGCGCGCCTCGTCCGGCCGCCCCGCACCGATCACGACCACCGGCCCGCCATCTTCGGCTTCGAGCCTAGCATTCATCGTGTTCATCGGCGGCGAACCCATGAAGCGCGCCACGAACAGATTGGCTGGATAGCGGTAGACGGTGTCGGGATCCGCGAATTGCTGCACCTCGCCCTGGTGCATGACGGCGATCCGCGTTGCCATCGTCATCGCCTCGATCTGGTCGTGGGTGACGTAGACGATGGTGGCGCCGATGCGCTGATGCAGCCGCTTGATCTCCATCCGCATCTCGACGCGCAGCTTGGCATCGAGATTGGAGAGCGGCTCGTCGAACAGGAATAGCAGGGGATCGCGCACCAGCGCCCGGCCCATCGCCACGCGCTGGCGCTGGCCACCGGACAGTTGCGACGGCTTGCGGCCGAGCAGCGGCTCGATCTGCAGGAGGCGCGCGACATTGGCGAGCGCCTTCTCCTGCTCAGCTCGCGCGACGTGACGGCATTCCATGCCGAAAGTGATGTTCTGGCGCACCGTCATCGACGGATAGAGCGCATAGGACTGGAACACCATGGCGATGTCGCGGTCCTTCGGCGGAATGTCGTTGACGACCCGGCCGCCGATCTCGATCGTGCCCGCACTGGCGCGATCGAGCCCGGCCACGATATTGAGCAGCGTGGACTTGCCACAGCCCGATGGTCCGACCAGCACGGTGAACTCACCGCTCTCGATGTCGAGGTCGATGCCTTTCAGCACCTCCAGATTGGCGTAGCGCTTCGACAAGGCGCGAATGCTTAGTGCTGCCATGACAATCCTATCATTTCACGGCTCCGGCGGTAAGGCCGCGCACGAAGTAGCGGCCGCCGAGGAGGTAGATCAACAAAGTGGGTAGCGCTGCGATGATCACGGCAGCGCTCTGCACGCCGTGCTGCGGGATATCCGCGATCGCGGCAGATAGCGCGATGAGAGCTGCCGTGACGGGCTGTTGCTGGCCGGTCGTGAATGTCACGCCATAGAGGAACTCGTTCCAGATGTGCGTGAACTGCCAGATCACGGTAACGATCAGGATGGGAGACGAGAGCGGCAGAATGATGCGCCAGAAGATGCGAAAGAACCCGGCGCCATCGATGCGCGCGGCCCTGATTAGTTCATGTGGGATGGCAATGTAGTAGTTTCGGCAGAACAGCGTGGTGAAGGAGAGCCCCTGGATCGTATGAATCAGCACGAGGCCCGTCAGCGTGTTGATGAGGCCGATGTCCCGCAGCACGATGGTCCAGGGAAGCAAGCGCATCTGCTGGGGAAGGAAGAGGCCCAGGGTCACGATGCCGTAGATCCAGCTATCGCCGCGAAAACGCCAGAGCGACACGGCGTAACCGGCAACCGCACCGAGCATGGTTGAGAAGATCGTCGCAGGAATCGTGACGAGCGCGGAGTTCAGCATGTACGGCCGGATGCCGGCGCAGGTCTCGGCGACGCAGAAACCGCTCCAGGCGGCGGCGTAGTTGCTCCAGGCCCATTGTTTCGGCCAGCCGATCATCGAGGCCTGCGCGATCTCCTCGTTGGTACGGAGCGAGTTCAGCACGACGACAGCCAGCGGCGCGAGACAAGCTGCAGCCATCAGGCAAACGAGGAAATAGATCAAAATTCGGCTCGGCGCGAAGGCTCGGTCACGCATGCGTCACCCGCCGGCGCTGGTAATAACGCCACGCCGCATACGGCAGCAGCACCGCGAGAAGAATCAGCAACATGAGCACCGCCGCCGCGGCACCCCGGCCGAGCTGACTGCGCTGGAACATGAGATCGTAGACGACAAGGGCCGGCAGCTGGGTCGCGATCCCGGGCCCGCCGTTGGTAAGCGCGCGAACGAGGTCGAAGGCCGAAATCGCGAACTGCAACTGGACGACGATGACGGTGATGGTGATCGGCCACAGCGTCGGCAAAATGACGCGCAGGTAGGTTCGGATCGGCCCGGCGCCGTCGATCTGGGCGGCCTTGATGATGTCTGCATCGACAGACCGAAGGCCGGCAAGGAAGAGCGCCATGGCGAAGCCCGACGATTGCCAGATCGCCGCGATCACGATCGTCCAGATCGCCATGTCGCGGTTCACCACCCAGTCGAAGTGGAAGGAGGTCCAACCGAGGTCATGGACGAGCTTCTCGATTCCGATGCCGGGATTGAGCAGCCAACTCCAGACAGTGCCGGTGACGACGAACGACAATGCAAGGGGATACAGGAAGATCGATCGCAGCACGTTCTCGCCGCGAATCCGCTGATCAAGGAGGATCGCAAGGATGAGCCCGGTCACTAAACTCAGCAGCACGAAAGCGCTGCCAAACAGCAGCAGATTGTCGAAGGCGATCTGCCAGTTCCGCGACGCCAGGACAGCCGTGTAGTTGCGCAAGCCCACCCAGCCCGCGACCGGAACAAGCGTGGATGGCGTGAACGAAATCCAGATCGTCCAGATCGAAAACGAAATGAGATGCGCAGCGGACAACAGCAGCGGCACCCAGATCATCAGATATTCGGGCAGCCGGCGCACCATTTCGGAGCTCGCCGGCCGGCCCGGTCGCGTTGCTGTCGAGACGGCGTCGGTCAACGTGAGCCCTCGACGGCGTCGGCGAGGCGGGTGACTGCCTGCTCCGGCGTGATCGTCCTGTTCTTCACATACTCTGTGATCACGTCGATCATCGCGGCTGTCAGGCCGTTTTCCTGCGCCATGTTGTGCGCGAGGCTCAGGACGGCCTGGTTGCTCGCGACGGCGTCTTTCAGAGCAGCAGCGGTCCGTCGTTGACCGTCCGACCAGCCCTCACCGGACAGATCGACATCGGTACGCACGGGGATCGATCCCGTGATCTGCGAGTACATGGTCTGGATCGCCGGATCCATGACGAGCTGCGCCATCAACATCTGGCCGGCCTGAAGATCGGCCTCCTTGCGCTGCCAGAAGATGAAGGCATCGGCATTTAGCAGGAAGACCGGCTTGTTGTTGTCACTGGGGCCGGGCGTGATGACGTAGTCGTCAAACTTGAAGCCGGCGTTTTTCAACACGCCCTGCGCCCAGCCGCCCATGATCAACATGCCCATGTCGCCGTCGACGAAGCGCTTCAAATTGTTGGCATAGGGTTGGGCGCCGACATTGGGGTCACACCAGTCGGAGATCTTGCGCGTTTGTGCGAACGCTGCCTTCATCTCGGGGCCCTCCAGCGCCTTCTTGTCGAGATTCATGCAGGCGGCGCGGTATGCCGTCGGACTGATGCCGGCCAGGGACGCCTCGAATTTCTGCCCATCGTCGGCGCGGGTGCCGCCATTGGCGATGGGGTAGGCCATTCCGGCCGACTTCATTTTCTCGGCAAGGTCGTTGAAGTCAGCCCAGGTGACGGGGACCTTGTCCGCCTTGGCCTTGTCCATTCCGCGCTTGGAGAGAAACAGCATATTTGTGCTGTAGATCTGCAACGGGAGTGCAATCCACTTGCCGGCCGGCTTGTGCAGCTTTGCAAGATCCGGCGCGACGACCTTCTCGTAGCCGGCAGCCGCGACCACGGCGTCGAGATCGACGGTCGGAGCAATCTTCGACCAGGCGGCAATCTCGGGGCCCTTGAGCTGCGAGCAGGCCGGTGGGTCGCCGGCGATGATCTGAGCGCGCAGCTTGTTCATCATGTCCGTGGTGAATCCGGGGACGGGCGAGTGCTGCCAAACCCCGCCCTTCTCCTCGAATTTTTTGCCGAGCGCCGTGATGGCCGCGCCATCGCTGCCTGCGGACCATTGCGAGATGACGGTCAGTCGCGGCTTGACCGCATTTTGCGCGCGAGCGAACGCCGGCAGCGCGAGTGCGGCCGCGGATCCAGCGAGCAGACGACGCCTTGTTGTTGTGATCGGCATAGCGAGTTCCTCCCGGGTGTGAACTTTTTTTGCGCGAGCAAGTCGCGGTTCAAGACATTTCAGGCAGCCTCCGTCGTCGAGACCGGCATACCGCCGCGGCAGGCCAGACAACAGGCGGCAAAGGCGAGCGCCGCATTCGGATCGTTGCCGTTCGATGGCGGCACGAAAGCGATCGATACCTCCGCAAGCTTGCGTCCGCCGAGCAGGCTGGCATCGATTCCCTCGACCACAGCCTTGCGGTCAGTCTCGTCGAGAAGGGACGGCCAGCCACTGATGACGACACCGGGACTGGGCTTCACGTTCAGCGTATTTCCGATCGCAAGGCCGAGCCGAAACAGCCGTCGCCGCAACTCCTGGCGCACGCGCGCAGGAGACGGGATCGCATTCGCCCAGGCATCGCCGAGCTGCAGCAAGTCGCACTCGTTGATACCTAGAAGGTCCGCCAGCGCCGGAAGCGAGGTATAGGCCTCGACACAGCCATGATGGCCGCATCGGCATTGCGGACCGCCTTCGCCGAATACCATGTGGCCGAGCTCGACCGGCATCGAGGCCGTGGCTTCGATCGCATCATCGACCCAAGCGCCCGCGACCCCCTGGCCGACGAACACGAACAGATGAGCGTCTGCAAACGGATAATCTTCGGTGCGGCAGCGATGAAACATCGCATGCGCCACGACCGAGTTCGCGAACTCGATAGTTGCGTCCGCGAACGTCTCGCTGAACATGTGGCGAACGAGTGCGATGTCACAGGGAATGATCGGATTGTGCAGCTCGTTCAGCCGGCCGAGGCCGGGAACCGAAACGCCGATCTGTGCGAGATCGACCCCTCGCCGTCGCGTCCAGTTACGGAGCAAATCCAGCGCGTCGCGAAAGACCCTGCCGACGGTGTCGACCGTCAGCGTCCTCGGCAACGGCAGCCGCTCGACATAGCCCAGCTCGCCCGAAAGCGTGCCGACTCCGACGCTCAGCCGCTGAGTGGTCAGTTCGAAAGCCGCCAGTGCCACCGACCTGTCGAGGGAAACCAGGCCGGTCGGGCCGCCGATGTAAGGCGCAGGTCGCCTCACTTCTTCGATCAGGCCTTCCGCCTTCAGGTCAATCAGGATACGGGACAGGCTCGCCTCGGACAGGCGCACCGCCCTCGCCAGAGGTGGCCGAAACATGCCGCCCGACTTGAGCAGGTGCCCAAGAATGGCCGCACGCGTCTGCCGCCGACTTCTCGGCTGCTCCGACATTTCCGTCCCTGTCGTTATTCTTACTTAGTGTAAGAATGTGCGCGCGGAGCGTTTCGACTGTCAAGGCGCCTGCTGGCTAGACGTTCGACTTAGTGTTGTGCGAGGCAGCAAAGTTTCGCGCAACCATCTCGTCGTTCGACGGAGCGGTCAGAATGCCGTCTGGTACATCTTGAGGATTGCATCGCGGCCAAGATCGCGCGGATTGTTGTCGAGAAGGCGGCGGATGGCGTGAGCTTCGTCGGCCATGGCGCCCAGGTCATCTGCGGGCACGCCGAGCGCGGACAATTTCATCTCGATGCCGAGATCCGCACCGAACCTGTAGGCCGCCTCGAACGCAGCCGCAGGATTCCTGGTCGCCGGCGCACCGAGCGCCTCCAGCACGGCTTCCGTCTTCGCTTCCACCGCCGGCATGTTGAACGCCAGCGTATGCGGGAAGATCACCGCGCAGGCGAGGCCATGCGCGACGTGATGGCGGGTGCCGAGCGGATAAGCGACCGCATGGCCGGCCGTGGTGTTCACCGGCCCCAGGCAGAAGCCGCCATAGAGCGACGCCAATGACAGCGCGGCCCTCGCCTCGCGGTCTGCGCCGTCCTTGACTGCACGGCCGAGATAGCGGCCGACGAGGCGGATGCCTTCGAGCGCGTAGAGATCGATGGTCGGATGCGCCTTGCGGCTCGTGAAGGCTTCAGTGCAATGCGCGAGCGCATCGACGCCGGTCGCAGCGGTGACCTGCGGCGGAACGGTCATGGTGAGATCGGGATCGACGACGGCAAGGTCGGCCAGCATGAAGCGGCTCTGCACCGCGAGCTTGTTGCGGGTTGCGGGATCCGTGACCAGCGCGCGGATGCCGCCCTCGCTGCCGGTGCCCGAAGTCGTCGGCACTTGAACCAGCGCCACGCTGCGGCCCGCGACCTTGTCCGGACCAACGACATCGGCGAGCTTCTGCTCGCCGGTGCAGAGCACCGCGACGAGCTTGGCGAGATCCATCGCGCTGCCGCCGCCGAAGCCAATCACGAGATCCGGTCGCGCTGCGCGAGCGGCGCTGAGCGCCTTCTCCAGATTGGGAACGTCCGGCTCCGGCTTCACCTCGCCGAACACGGTCACCTCGCCCGGCAACGCGAGCAGGTCGACGCGCGCGGCATTAAAGGCATCGGCGACGACGAGCGGACGCCGCACGCCCTTCCCGCCTGCAAACCGCGCCACTGCGGCAATGGTGCCGGATCCAAACTCGATGACTTCGGGGCGGATGATTTCGATCGGTGCGGACAGGTTGGTCATGGATCTCTTCCCGGGCTCACGCGCGCGTCGCGCTGGCGGCAAGACGTTCGGCATATTCGATCGCCTCGATCAGGCTGCGCTCATTGGCGATGCCCTTGCCGGCGATGTCGAAGGCGGTGCCGTGGTCGACAGAGGTACGGATGATCGGCAGCCCGAGCGTGATGTTGACTCCGGACAGCTCCTGCCAGCGGCCGGTGGCAGGATCGACCTCGAAGCCGAGCAGCTTGACCGGGATATGTCCCTGGTCGTGATACATCGCGATCACGGCGTCGTACTGGCCGGCACGCAGTTTCACGAACACGGTATCGCCCGGTACAGGCCCGACGATGTTGAGCCCGTCGGCAACGGCCTTCGCGATGGTCGGCTCCGACACGTCAATGTCCTGGCGGCCGAACAATCCGCCCTCGCCGGCGTGCGGATTGAGCGCGGCAACGGCAATCTTCGGCTTTTCCAGGCCGAGGCCGCGCAGCGCCTTGTCGGTCAGATCGATGACATAGCGCAGCCGTTCCGGCGTCAGCCGCTTCGGCACGTCCTGAAGCGCGACATGGGTCGAGACATGGCTGACGCGCATGTTGCCATGGGCGAGCATCATCACGGAGCCCTTGACGCCGGTGAGTTCGGCCAGCATCTCGGTGTGTCCGGGATAATGGAAACCCGCCTTGTTGAGCGCTTCCTTGTTCAACGGCGCGGTGACGATCCCGCCGACCCGCCCGCCCTGTGTCAGGCGCACGCCCTGCTCTACCGCCTTGAACGCGAAGCGGCCGCCGTCAGCCGTCAGCACGCCGGGCCTGATCGGCTCGCCTTCATCATCGGCCTGGAGAAAGCACAGGTTCGGCCAGTCCTTGTCCGACGAACGCACCTCGGGGATGTCGAGTTTCGCGGCGAGTTGCGTGGCAGCATTCTTCAACGCTGCGCCACTGCCGATGATCAACAGCCGGAGATCGCCGGCTTCGATCCGCGACCGCAGCTTCTCGCAGGCCTTGATGATGATTTCCGGACCGATCCCGGCGGGATCGCCCATGGTGATGGCGAGATGCGGATGGGTCATGTGTCGTGTCTTTCGCTGATCAGTCGATTGTCTTCCAGCAGCTTTCGCCACAAGTTCGGCGCGCCGAAGGCGCCTGATTTCGAGATCACCGCGACGCCGTCCCAGCGGCCACCACGAATGATCGAGCATGGCAGGCCCGGCATGATGCGGCCGGTCACCTCGAGCGCGTTTGCGCCCAGCGCAAGGCACAATGCCCGCAAGGTCTCGCCGCCCGCGACGATCAGGGTGCCCGGCGGCTCGAGCGCCGTCGTCAGCAACGTGAGTCCGCATGCTATGCGACGCGCCGCCTCACCGCGGGACAGACCGGACGCGAGGTCGAACTTCACCAGCGCAACGCCTTCCGCAGCGAGCTTGGGGCGAACCAGTCCGGCATTGTCTTCGCCAGCTTCAGCAAGCGCAACGACGGCCTCACCGCAAGCCGCAAGCTGTGCAGCCGTCGCAGGCTGGTCCGATCCGAACAGCCCCAGGACCGGCCTGCGCAAGACCGACGGCGCGGACGCATCGCTGCCGCGTGCGAGCGCACCGGCGAGCCCACCGCTACCGCACCACAGGACCGGATGCGACGCGCGGCGGCCGATTGCAACGATGCGATCGAGATCATCCTCGCTCTCTGCGTCGAAGACGCTGATGCCGTCAGGCAGATCGGCGTCGAACCGACCGGTCTGCGCGTCGAGGCCTTCGGCCGCGAGCTGCGCCAGCAGGTTGTCACCGACCGCAGACCAGGTCCCGTCATGCGCGCGCGCATATTGCTGGCCGCCATAGGTGCGACGTCCCTGATAGGCAAAAGCGGGAGCCACGATGCAGGACCTCCACGGCCCCGATCTCAGGCAGGCCCCGAGCTCGGCAGCCCAGGCACCGCGCAACAGGCTGTCGACCTTTTTGTAGGCGATCGCCCCATTGCGCAGCAACGGCGCCAGGCGCTCGACAATCGCAGCGCTCTCGGCCTTGTCGCGCTCGCGCGTGCCGGTATCAACCGCGAGGCAGGCAGGAAGCTGCGAAGGCAGCGCCTCTGCCCAAGTCACTTGCGCCCAAGTCACTTGCGCCCAGGTCACTTGAAGCGGTCCGCACACGCCGACGAACTCGGCGGCCGTATCCAGCGCACCGGTCAGATCATCGGCGAGAAGGCGGAGCGACGGCCTCACACCTGCTCCTTGACGAGCCCTGTGGCCAGCAGCTTGTCGGCATTCTCCTGCGACAATGGCAGCAGCGGCGGCCGCAGCCGGCGCCAGCCGGCGTGCCCGGTCTCTTGCGCCAGCAGGGTCTTCAGCGAGGCGATCTGCGGGAATACCGACACGCGCTCGCGCGCCTTGATGATCCGGTTCTGCGCCGCCTCGAGCGTGGCGTCGTCGTCATCATAGTGACGGAACACGTAGGCAAGATCGCGCGCAACCAGGTTCGAGGTCGCGGTAATGCAGCCCGCGCCGCCTTTCTTCAGGAGCGGCAGCAACAGCGGATCGGCGCCCGCGAGCACCGCGAAGCCCGGGAATTTCTCGATCATCGACGTCATGTTGGCGAAGTCGCCCGAAGAGTCCTTGATGCCGACGATGACGTCCGGATAGGCCGCGCGCAACCGTGCGATCACCGCGTGCGGGATCGGCTGATGCGACATCTGGGGGATGTGATAGAGCACGACCTTGAGTCTGGCGTCGGCGACACGCTGAATGACCTCGCTATAGGAGGCATATAAGCCCTCGTCCGTAATGTCCTTGTAGTAGAACGGCGGCAGCATCACCACGGTGGTGACACCGAGCGAGAGGGCATGGCGCGTCAGCTCGACGGTTTCGGTCAACGCCGGCACACCGGTGCCCGGCAGCAGTTTTGTTGGAGCGATACCCGCGCCGACGACGCTCTCGATCAGCGCCTTGCGCTCGCTCGCCGAAAACGAGTTCGCTTCGCCGGTCGTGCCCAGCAAGGCAATGCCGTCACAACCTTCGCTCAGCAGATGGCGACAATGCTCGACGAAGACGCCATGATCCGGCGCAAGATCGGCATCCAGCGGCGTCAAGGCCGCGCAAAACACGCCTTTGGGCTGAACGTTCACGGCGAGAACTCCTCCATTGGCATCCGGCCGATCGACTGATCGGAATCCGAACAATTGTTGTCAAACCTTGGGGAGGTGATTAGACTTCGCAGCCGCGGCCGTCAAGCGAGCAGTGCATGCCTTTCCATTCGGAATGGCTTCCCTGCTCGCCGGACCGGCCGAAGTAGAGCGCGGATTCGCGGGGAGTTCCAACTCTTTCCGCCGGACGTCAGACGAGGGGAAGCGAACATTGGCCAAGACCACATCACCAGCCGACAATCCCAAGAATTTCGTGAACTCGGTGGCCAAGGCCTTCGCAGTGCTGAAGAGTTTTTCGGCCGAAGAGTTCGAACTGACGATCACCGAGATTGCCGAGCGCGCCGAGATGGACCGTGGCACGGCGTTCCGCCTGGTGCAGACGCTGGTCAAGCTCGGCTACCTCCATGCCAATGAGGCGACGCGTCATTATCGTCTCAGCCTGAAATGCCTCGATCTCGGCTACACCGCGCTCTCCGCCGGGAATTTGCGTGGCCAGGCCGAACCGCTGCTGCGCGAGCTGGTCCCGGCGCTGGGTGACGCCGCCTCGCTCGGCGTTCTCGATGGCAGCGACGTCGTCTACCTCGCGCGCGTTAGCGCGGGCCTCGACCGCCACAAGATCGATCGCAGGCCGGGCAGCCGCATCAAGGCCTATGCCGCCGCGCTCGGCCACGTCATGCTTGCGGGCCTGCCGAAGAACGAGCAGATCGCGCGGCTTGAGGCCACCGAGCGGATCAAATTGTCGGAGCGCACACTGACAGACCTGAAGGCGTTGCTCACTCGGCTCGATCAGGTGCGCAAGCAGGGCTATGCCGTCTCGGACGGCGAAAACGCCTATGGCCTGCGCACCCTCGCCGCACCCGTATTCGGCCCCGACAAATCCATCGTGGCCGGTATCAGTCTTACTGTCGACGCGAGCCGCATCGACATCAAGACGTTCGAGAAATCGGCGCTGCCGGAAGTGCTGCGGGTCGCCAAGCTCTTGACCAACGCGGTCCAGATGAGCGGCTGATCCTCCTTTCAATCGGGAACCAACTGAGCCCGCTGCCGCAATGATTGCGCGGCGGCGTGCGCCCACCACCGCATCAACGCGTGCGCTTGACGGAAGGTGTCCGGGCAGGTCTAATAGCGACCAACAACATTTGTTCGCATTCCGATCAAACAGGATCGGACGAAACCGGACACAGCGGGCTCCACAACACCGCGTCCGCGTCACCAGAGGAAACACCACTGATGCAAGCCATCCTCAATGGAGAGAGCACGCTCATCGTCGCGATGATCGCCGCCTACATCGCCTTCACGTCGTGGCTCACGATCAAACTGCGCAGCAGGACGAGCGATCAGTTCATGACCGGCGCGCGCGCCATGCCCGCCGTCGTCGTCGGCGTGCTGATGATGTCCGAATTCGTCGGCGCCAAGTCGACCGTCGGTACGGCGCAGGAAGCGTTCCAGTCGGGGATGGCCGCCGGATGGGCCGTGCTCGGGGCCTCGATCGGCTTCCTTCTGTTCGGGTTCTTGATGGTGAAGAAGCTCTACAATTCCGGCGAATACACGATCTCGGCCGCGATCGCGCAGAAATATGGCAAGTCGACCATGCTCACCGTGTCGGTGATCATGATCTATGCGCTGCTGCTCGTGAACGTCGGCAACTATATCAGCGGCGCAGCGGCCATCGCCACCTCACTGCATATCAGCCTGCCCGTTGCGATGTGCATCATAGCCGTGGTCTCTACGTTCTATTACGTGTTCGGCGGCTTGAAGGGCGTGGCATGGGTCACGATCCTGCACAGTGCGATCAAGGTCGTCGGCATCCTCATCATCTTCGCGGTCGCAATGTCCTTGACCGGCGGGATCGCGCCGATCCAGGCGAAACTGCCGGCCTATTACTTCAGCTGGGACGGCAAGATCGGCTTCACGACCATCTTCGCCTGGACCTTCGGCACGGTCGGCGCGATCTTCTCGACACAGTTCATCGTGCAGGCGATCTCCTCGACGCCGAGCGCTGACGACGCCCGCAAGGCAACCTTCTACGCGGCGGCGTTCTGTCTCCCGCTCGGCTTTCTCCTTGCCCTGATCGGCGTCGCGGCAAAATTCCTCTACCCCGACATGAACAGCCTCTACGCCCTGCCGGTGTTCCTGGAGAAGATGCCGCCGCTGGCCTCCGCTTTCGTGACGACCTCGCTGGTCGCCTCGATCTTCGTCAGCGTCTGCACCGTCGCGCTCGCGATCGCCTCGCTCGTGGTGCGTGACTTCTATGTTCCCTACTGGCAGCCGACGCCGGAGCGCGAGTTGAAGATGACCCGCGTATTCTCCATCGTGATCGGCATCTTGCCGCTGGTGTTCGTGTTCTTCGTTCCCGAGATCCTCAAGCTGTCGTTCTTCACCCGCGCGCTCAGGCTGTCGATCACGATCGTCGCCATGATGGGCTTCTATCTGCCGCTGTTTGCCAGCAACCGCGGCGCGACCGCGGGCCTGATCGGCGCAGCAATCTCGACGACGGTCTGGTATCTGCTCGGAAATCCCTTCGGCATCGACAACATGTACATTGCAGCGGCGACACCGCTCGTCGTGATGGCGGTCGAGCGTCTCGTCCTCGGCCCCGCGCCCACTGCGCGCGCCGTCCCGACGGCCGCACAAGGCAACGCTCTCGCAGAAAGGACTTCAACATGATCGCCGACACCGAGATCGCAGCGGACGGTATCGTGCGCCGGGCAGCCGGCGATCCTGATAGGTACGACGCCTTCATTCCATCGCCCTGTGTGCAGAACCACGCGGCAAATCTGATGCCGCTTGCGAACGGCGACCTCGGCTGCGTCTGGTTCGGCGGCACGCAGGAAGGCATGTCCGACATCTCGGTCTATTTCTCGCGCCTTGCCAATGGCGCGACGCAGTGGTCGGCGGCCGAGAAGCTGTCTGACGATTCCAGGCGTTCCGAGCAGAATCCGGTGCTGTTCCCTGCCCCTGATGGCACGCTGTGGCTGATGTGGACGGCGCAGCTGGCCGGAAACCAGGACACTGCCTTCGTTCGCAGGCGACTGTCGCGCGACCATGGCCGGACCTGGGGCCCGATCGAAACGTTGTTTGCCGAGCAGCGCGGCCGCGGCACCTTCATCCGCCAGCCGATCGTGGTGCTCGACAACGGCGACTGGCTCCTGCCGGTCTTCTATTGTCACAGCACGCCGGGACGGAAATGGAACGGCGACGAGGACACCAGCGCTGTGAAGATTTCCTCGGACGCCGGCGCGACCTGGCGGGAGGTGGACGTTCCGGGAAGCCGCGGCTGCGTGCACATGTGCATCGAACGCCTTGACGATGGCTCGCTGCTCGCACTGTTCCGCAGCCGCTGGGCCGACAATATCTATCAGAGCCGATCCAGCGATCACGGCAGCACCTGGTCGGCGCCGGTCGCGACCATCCTCCCGAACAACAAATCCTCGATACAGTTCACGCGGCTTGCCGACGGACATCTCGCGCTCGTCTTCAATGACTCCAGTGCGAACGCCGCCACCGAGCGCCGTCTATCGCTCTACGACGAGATCGAGGACGAATTGCCGCCGGTGATCGCCGGTGACGCCAAGACGGACGGACGCACCGCATTCTGGGGCGCGCCGAGGGCACCGATGACGCTCGCCGTATCGAGCGACGGCGGACGGAGCTGGACCAAACGCGACGTCGAGACCGGCGACGGCTATTGCATGACCAACAATTCGCGCGACCAGACCAACCGCGAACTGTCATATCCCTCGATCAAGCAGACCGCCGACGGCGCGCTTCACATGGCCTTCACCTACCATCGGCGAGCGATCAAGCACGTTCGCGTGACCGAGCCATGGGCGACGCGCGCGGCCGGGGACTAGAATGGTGGGCGAGAAGCCTCACGCGCTCGTGACGGGTGCAAGCTCCGGGATTGGAGCTGCGATCGTCGAGCGTCTCCTCCGCGATGGCTGGCGCGTCACCGGCGTCAGTCGCCGGCCCGCGCCAATCGACCACCCGGCGTTCGATCATCTGTCGCTGGATTTTGGCAATGTCGACGCCATTGCATCTGCTGTGGCCGGCATTGCCCCGACGGCGCTCGTTCACGCCGCGGGCGTCCTCAAGGTCGGCCAACTCGGCTCACTCAATCATGACGCCGCCGCCGCGATGTGGCGGCTGCACGTCGATGTCGCCGAGCGCCTCGCCAATGCGCTGGCGCCGCGCCTGCCCGAGGGTGGACGTATCGTGTTCATCGGCAGCCGGACCGCATCCGGCGCATCCGGCCGGGGGCAATATGCTGCGACGAAAGCGGCGCTGGTCGCGCTCGCACGTTCATGGGCAGCCGAGCTCGCGCCTCGCGGCATCACGGTGAACGTCGTTGCGCCCGCCGCAACCGAAACGCCCATGCTGAAGGATCCGACGCACGCCGATGTGGCACCCAAGCTGCCGCCGATCGGCCGTTTCATTCGCCCCGAGGAAGTCGCGGCCAGCGTGGCGTTCCTGCTCTCGGCGGAAGCCGGTGCGATCACCGGGCAGCAACTCGTCATCTGCGGCGGCAGCTCGCTCTGAACGCAACGCTCGTGCGCGGCTTGCCAGATCGCGCCTGCCGCGCTCTACTCATCATGTCCTGACTCTGGGAGGAGACACGACATGGTACGGCACGCTGCTCTTTTGAGCGGACTGATCGCGCTCGCCTTCTCTGCGCCGGCCCACGCAGAGGTCACGCGCTTCAACATCCTCGATCGCAGCACTTCTGCGCTGCAAGGCCGCAGCTTTGGCGCCGCCGGTCAGGTCGAGAAGATCACGGCGAGTGCCACCATCGCACTCGATCCGGCCAATCCCCGCAACGCCGTCATCACCGATCTCGATCGCGCGCCGCGCAATGCAGAAGGCAAGGTCGAGGCCACCAGCGATGTCGTCATTCTCCGTCCCGCGCACCCGAACGGCGTTCTGCTGTTCGAAATACCGAACCGTGGGCGCAGGCTGATATCGGCCTGGTTCGACAACAGTTCGATCCAGGGAAGCATCCGCCTCGATCAAGCCGACGACGCCGGCCGCGGCTTCTTGCTGTCGCAGGGCTATACGCTGGTCTGGGCCGGCTGGCAGGCGGATGCGCCCACAGGCGCCGGCATGCTGGGGATCCAGGTTCCGGTAATCGCCGGGATCACCGGGCCGGTCCGCGCGGAGTGGAGTTTTGGCGACACGACAAGCCCGCATCGCGCGACGTTGAGCTATCCCGTTGCGGACAGGTCAAGCGCGCGATTGTCGGTGCATGCCCGCGCCGATGATCCCCGGCAAACTCCCCCGGAGCTCAAGTTCAGCTTCATCGACGACACGACGATCGAGATCACGCGCCCGGCCGACCAGATGCCGGATGCGCTGTACGAGCTGACTTACACGGCACGCGATCCCAAGATGATCGGCATGGGTCTTGCGGCAATCCGCGACGTCACCGCCTTCCTGCGGCGCGAGCGCGGCCCGGCCAATCCGCTCGCGGCCGATGGCCAGAGCGGCATCTCGCGAGCGATCGGGCTCGGCATCTCGCAGTCCGGCCGCGTGCTTCGCGACGTGCTTTATTTTGGGATGAACGAGGACGAAGCCGGACGTCTCGTGTTCGAGGCCATGATGCCGATCATCCCGGGCGCCCGGCGCAGCTTCACCAATGACCGTTTTGCCGAGCCGGGGCGTAATCCCGGGCCTGAGTTCGATCGGCTCTATCCCGTGCTGCGTTTTCCCTTCACCTATGCCGTGACCGAGGATGCGTTCACCGGCCGGCGCGACGGGCTGTTGCTCCGCTGCAGTCTCACCAACACCTGTCCGCGCATCATGCAGATCGACTCCGAGTTCGAGTTCTGGGGGTCCGAAGCGAGCTTGCTCGTCACCGACACGCGCGGACACAATCTGGAGCCGCCGCCCGAGGTGCGGCTCTACATGGTCGCCGGCAGCCCGCACGGCAACGTCGCGAGCGCCGTCGTCACCCACAGGCCGACCTGCGCGCTGCCGCTCAATCCCGTCTATGGCGGTCCGGCCTTCCGCGCGCTGCTGACCGATCTGCGCGCATGGATCACGGAAGGCATTCCACCGCCCGCAAGCCGCTATCCGACACTCGCACAGAATACGCTCGTAGCAGCCGGCGATGTCTATCCGGTGCCTATCCCCGGCCTTGGCTATCGTGCCCAATACGCGCGCGCGGAGGCGATCGAACAGGCAGCTCCGTTGCCGAAGGTACGTGGGGAATACCCGCTCTATCTGCCGCGCGCCGCTGCTGATGGCAACGCGCTGGCCGGCGTCCGGCTGCCGCTGCTTGCTGCGGCCCGCGCGACCTACACGGGATGGAATGCGATTGCCGGAGCGGATGGCGCGCAGACGCTGTGTACGCAGATGGGTAGTACGCTCGCCTTTGCCGGCACGCGCGCAGAGCGCGTTGCCGCCGGCGATCCCCGCCCCTCCATCGAGGAGCTCTATCCCACGCCCGATGCCTATGTGGCCGCGGTCAAGGCAGCGACTGCGCGCATGGTCGACGACCGCCTGCTCCTTCCCGAGGATGCGGCCGATGCCGTCGCCGCAGCACAAGCCGGCACGCTGGCACGGCTCGCACCTTAGCGCTTCCTGCGCGAGTGCTGCGCCAGCAAGCCGGCGGCTGCCGAGTATACATTGGTATACTCGCCGCGGTTGGTCGTTGGACCTAAGCTCGCGTCAACGGTCTTATGCGAGATCATCATTGTCGTCTCGCGATTACCCATTTTCGGGGTGCGATCGTGCAGGTACAGCGTGCAGGACAGCTCGTCGCGATCGTAGACGACGACAACTCGGTCCGTACCGCGGTTGGTGGCTTGCTGCGTTCGATTGGCGTTTCCGCGGAGGTCTTTGCATCCGCAGAGGAATTTCTGCGCTTTGCCGAGATGGACCAGGTTGGGTGTTTGGTCGTCGACGCCAACATGCCGAAGATGAGCGGGCTTGATCTGCACCAGACGCTGCTGCGGCGTGGACATAATATCCCGACGATCCTGATAACCGCCTATCCGAGCGACCATGTGCGGGCTCGCGCCCGGCAAAATGGCGTGCATTGCCTGCTTACCAAGCCATTCAACGAGAACGACCTGCTCGGCGCCATTCGCAACGCCCTGGCGTGATGTGGCCTGCTGTCCCTCAGGCCACCTTACCGCTGCCGTTCGGCTTGCTCGACGCAGGCGAAATCCGGTCGGCCATGCGCGACAGCTCGGGCAGCGATTTCGCATGCATCTTTCGCATCACCTGGCCGCGATGAACCTTGACGGTGATCTCGCTGAGGCCGAGCTCCGCCGCGATCTGCTTGTTCAGCCGCCCACTCACCACTAGCGCCATGACTTCGCGCTCCCGCGGCGTCAACGTTTCGAAACGGGCCTTCAGCTCGGCGGCGATCTTCTCCTGCTCGAGCCATGCCCGGTCGCGGGCATGGCCAAGCTGAATCGCATCCAGCAGGTCCTGCTCGCGAAATGGCTTCGTCAGGAATTCGATTGCGCCGCCCTTCATCGCCTGAACGGACATCGGGATATCGGCGTGGCCGGTGATGAAGATGATCGGCAACTGCCGCTTGCCGGCACCGAGCTCGCGCTGCAATTCGAGTCCGCTCTGCCCCGGGAGACGGACATCGAGCACCAGGCAGGTCGGTCCTTCCGGCGCCCCCACATCCAGAAACTCGCTGACCGAGCCCATCAGACTAACGCGAAATCCGGCCGACCGCAGCAAATTCCCAAGCGATTGCCTTATGCTCGGATCGTCGTCGATCACGACCACTGTCGCGGGTTGATCCTTGTCCTTGGGCTCCGCCACAAGCGCACCTTGACACGTGCTTCGACCGAGGAGTGTAGCGGCCACTCCAAGACGAGGGAAGCGGCCGATCAGCCCGCACGGCACTCCATCCCCGACCTCCCGGTCGATCAGACTGAACCATTCAGTGCTTTCGACTATGCCATCGTATAGCTGGCGAAGCGAAATAGATTCAGTAAGTTAGCAGCATGAACAGCGAAACTACATCACTCGTCTTCCCGGCGCTCGGCGTTGCCCTGCTGATGGCCGCGATCGTCCTGCTCGCCGGCGTGTAGCCGGCCGCAACGAACGCAGCTTCTGGCGGCGACAAGCGCGGACAACGTCAGCGCGCGTCAAGCAAACGTTAGCACGCGGCCGCCGCTCTGCTGCGTTGCACCGAAAGCCGTCCGGCGCATCAGCCCTCGAACCGCTCCACCAGAAAATCGATGAACAGACGCACCTTGAGTGCGAGATGGCGTGTCGGCGGATAGAGCGCGTAGAGTGCCAGCGGCGGGGCATGATAGTCATCCAGACAGGTCCGCAGCCGTCCCGTCTGCAATGCGTCCTCGCCGATAAAGACTGGAAGCAAGGCGATGCCCCGCCCGGCCACCGCGGCATCGCGCAGCACTTCAGCATTGTTGACGCATAGCGTCCAGGACGGCTGGATCCAGTGATCACCGTCCTTGCCTGACAGCTTCCACTGGTTGCCGGTGGAGAGGAATCCGTAGGTGAGGCAGTTGTGGTCGCGCAGATCGTTGGGATGTGAAGGCACGCCGTGCCTTTGGAAGTAATCGGGTGAAGCACAGATCACGCGGGCGATCAGTACGATCTTGCGTGCGATCAGGCTCGACGACTCCAGGTCGGCAATCCGCAACGTGACGTCGAGACCATCCTGGAGCGGATCAACATTCTCGTCGCTCAGCACGAGCTGGATGCGAAGCTCGGGATAGCGCTGCATGAAGTCGGCGATGGCCGGCCCGAGCCGAAGCGTACCGAACGACATCGGCGCATTGACCCGCAGTAATCCCCGCGGTGCCGCCTGCGACTGGGTGACGGCCTGGTCCGCGGCCTCGAGCTCGCCGATGATGCCAAGGACGCGCTCGAAATAGGCCTGGCCGTTTTCGGTCGGGCTGACGCGGCGCGTGGTGCGGTTCAAGAGCTGCACGCCAAGCTCGTCCTCGAGCTCGCCGACATATTTGCTCACCGCGGAGCGCGACAATCGCAGCGCGCGACCCGCTTCAGAAAAGCTGCCGAGCTCGACCACCTTCGCGAAGGCTCGCAGGCTTGCCAGCTTGTCCATTTCCGCCCACCGACCAATTGTCTCCAATTCATAGACAGTGATGCCATGAAAGGCCAGATTGTCTTTGAAACAGCGCAGAACAATATTTCCGTCATGACGAGCCTACGGGCCCACACGAAATGGAGACAAGCTATGGCCGGCCTTCACCACGTCACCGCGATTTCCGGTAACCCACGGAGGAACTTGAAGTTCTATCGAGACCTTCTGGGCCTCCGGCTGGTCAAGAAGACCGTGAATTTCGATGATCCCGGTACCTATCATTTCTATTACGGCGACGAGAGCGGCACGCCCGGCACCATCCTCACCTTCTTCCCATGGGAGCACGCCGCACCAGGCCGCGGTGGCGTCGGGCAAACCCAGCAGACCGCCTTTCGCGTGCCCGCACGCTCGATCGGCTACTGGACCCACCGCTTCATCGAGAGGGGCGTCGCGCACGAGGCACTGGAGAAGCGCTTTGGCGAGAGCGTGCTGTCCTTCACCGACCCTGACGGCATGAGCCTCGCTTTGGTCCGCGTGCCCGGCACCGAGAACGAGCGCGCCTGGAGTCAGGGCGATATCCCGGCCGAGCACGCGATCCGCGGCTTTCACGGCGTGACGCTGTTGCTGGATGACGCCGCAAAGACGGGCGCCATCCTGACCAATGTGCTCGGCTTCGAGGCCGCCGGTCGCGAGGGTTCGATCAGCCGCTATCGTTCACCGAATGCAGTCGGTGGCGTCGTCGACATCTACGAGGCCAAGGGCTTTCTGCCCGGCCGCATGGGTCGCGGCTCGGTGCATCATATTGCGTTCCGCGCCGCCGACGACGCCGCGCAAGAGCAGATGGCACGCAAGCTCGTGAACGAGCACGGCATGCACCCGACCGAGCAGAAGGACCGCAACTACTTCCGCTCGATCTACTTCCGCGAGCCCGGCGGCATCCTGTTCGAGATCGCGACGGACATCCCCGGCTTCGCCGTGGACGAGCCGGTCGCAACGCTGGGCGAGGCCCTGAAGCTACCGGCCTTCCTGGAGCCACACCGCAAGGACATCGAAGGCGTGCTGGCCCCGCTGGACGATGAGAAGGCGGCGTGATGAGCAAGCTCTCTTTCATGCACCGCTTCGAGAGAGGCACGCGGCGCGATCTCGCGCCGCTGCTGCTCCTGCACGGCACCGGCGGCGACGAGAACGACCTAATCCCGCTCGGCCGCATGGTCGCCCCCGATCGCGCGCTGCTCTCGGTACGGGGGAAAGTGCTCGAAGGCGGCGCTCCGCGCTTCTTCCGGCGTCTTGCCGAGGGCGTGTTCGACGAGACCGACGTCGTGCGCCGCGCGCATGAGCTTGCCGACTTCGTCGATGCCGCGCGCAACGAGTACGGCATCGCGGCCCCGGTGGCGCTCGGCTATTCCAACGGCGCCAACATCGCCGCCGCCATGCTGCTGCTTCGGCCGCAAGCCCTGGGCGGTGCCGTGCTACTGCGCGCGATGGCACCATTGGCAAAGCCGCCGCAGGCCGACCTGGCGGCCAGGTCGGTGTTGCTACTCTCCGGTCAGCACGATCCGATCGTTCCGCCCGGTAATGTGAACGGCCTTGCCAGGACGCTCGCCACATCAGGCGCGCGCGTCGAGGAGCGCGTCTTGCCGGTCGGACATCAGCTCTCCCAGCTCGACGTCAATCTGGCGCGCGACTGGCTGTCGGACGAAGCATTGTCAGGCAGACCACGACATAATCAGGCCGCGGACGCCTGAGGCGCGTTACTGCCGCGACATGTTGGCGCCGATTGTGTAACGCAATCGGCGCCAACCGATGACAATGCCGGTAAGCGAGAACAGGAATCCGAGGGCACACAATCCGACGATCAGCGCGCTGCGCAGTTGCGGATGCGCCAGCAGGCTCGGAAAGTCCAGCGTGTGCAGCGCACTGTAGAGCCAGCGATAAGCACGTCGCGACGAATCCAGCTTCTGCAGCACCACGCCGTTCGAACCGTCGATATCAAACCAAACGCCGCCGCATCTCGTGCGATAGACGGGCGCACCCGGCAGCGCGGGCGATGCAGGATAATCATCGTTTCCGTCGACCAGCGTTGGAACGTCGCATCCGGCCGCAAGACGCTCGGTCAATCCTGAGATATCGCGAGCATTCAAGAATGGCTGTTGCTCGTCCCACCTCGAGTCCTCTGCCCTGACCAGGATCTGCTCACCGACGCCGACCCGGTCGCGCCGGTAGACTCTGCCGTTAAAGGCGAACCACTCGACCTCGCGAGCCGATGGCGGGATCGGCGGCCAATTCACCGCCGCTAGCGCGGGCCCATCGAGCGCTGCAGCCGCGACATTGGCTTCGGCCTGCGTCAACTGCCCGCGCGAGAACAAGCGTCCGTGATCCATGGACAGCCAGCCGCTGAAGACCCAGGTCAGCACGAAGGTCGTCGCCAATAATCCGATGACGTGATGCAGGACATGCCAGCCGCGATAAGGCGACTGCATTCGGCCGCCGCGAAGCTTAAGCCGCGCGATTCCCAGCACTGCGCCGAGCACAGCCGCGATCAGCGCGAACAGCGCGAGTGTCCAGACCACCCTGTCCCAGAGCGCCCACTTGCTCCTCAAGCCGGTGGGATAGATCCAGTGCACGACGCTGCCGACCAGATTCCACCCACGCTCGCGCCGCGTCGTATCCAGGACGATCTCGCCTGTCACCGACGATACGTAAAGCTCCGTGCCATCGGCATCGGCGAGTGCCACCCGAAATAGCGGCCGATGCCGGTCGAAGCCATTGGGCACGCTCCATTGATCATAATCGGCAACACCGACGACTTGCACGCGGGCAACATCAAGCCCGCGTCGTCGCGCATGATCGGTCGCGATGGCAAGCGCGACGTCCGGCGATGTCACGGTGGCCTCAGTGCCGTCCGTTGCTCGGATGGCACGCGACCGCGATGGCGACACGACGACGTAGACGGGATTGTCGCCCCGCCGGATCAGCCGCACGCGCGTCACGTCGGACAGTTCGCTCGCCACCACGGCGTCCGACGGCCCGATCGCCCTACCGACATTTCCCGACGGCGCGAGACCCTCAAAGCGTTCCGCTTCACTCAGCGAGGGAAACGGAACGAAGTGCATCACGATCCCGCTTGCGAACCACATCGCAAACAGGAGGCAGAACGCAATCCCGAGCCAGCGGTGCAGCAGGATCATTGCGCCCAGCATGCTATCAGTGCCTCACCACTTGAACGCGGCGGAGATCTCGTAGGTGCGCGGTGCGCCCAGCAGGACCTGATCGGGGTAGAACGGATCGCCCCAGACCGCATAGCGCTTGTCAGTGACGTTGCGCACGCGGAACGTCAGACGCGTCTGCTCGACGGCGGAGAACACCGACTTCGGGATGTCGACGAAAGCGTAGACGTCCGCGATCGTGTAGGCGTTCAGCGTCACGGTGTTCGCATCGGTGTTGTAGCGATCGCCGACGTGACGTCCGACGACGCCGAACTCCACCGGCCATGGTGTAAAGAAGCGATAGGACGCGCCGGCATTGGCGACGATGCGCGGCACATTCGGCGGCGTGTTTCCGGAGAACGAGCCACCGGCGAAATCGTAGTCGGCATAGCGCGCATCGACGTAGGCGATATTGCCCCACAGCCGCATGGCATCCGTCACGCGCACGGCACCGGCGAGCTCAACGCCCTTGGACTCCTGCCGCCCGGCGATATTGAGCTGCATGCCGCCGGCGGCCGCGTAGACGTTCTTGCGCAAGATGTCGTAGGCCGAGAACGACCACTCAGCCCTGTTGTCCCAGAACAGATGCTTGACGCCGGTCTCGTAGGTACGCGAGGTCGTCAGGTCGAGCGGCTGGGTGGGCGCGAGCAGGAAGACGTTGTTGGCCGAGACATCGGCGCCGGTCGCGTACTGGCTGAAGAAGGTCAGGCCGGGCACCGCTTCCCAGGTGTAGCCGATGCGGCCCGTCACCGGCGCCCAGTCTTTCGTGAACGGAAAGCCTGCCTTCTCGAGGCCGCTGACGTTGGTCGAATTGCGGTCGAGCCCTATATGCTCGACGCGGAGACCACCGACCAGCGCAAAGCTGCGCGTCAGCTTCAGCCGGTCCTCGAACGACAGCGCCTCGTTGTTGATCCGCGCCGTTTGCTGCTGAATCGTGAGGGGGCCATAATAGCCACGCACGGGATCGACGAGCGTGACGGAATCGTGGGGAAAGTCGGCGTTGGCCGCGCCGGGTCTGACGAAATCAAGATCGCTTGCGGCAAGCGTTGTGACAAGGCGGTTGTCGAAGCCTGCGATATTCGCATCCCAGGTTAGATCGGTAATGTTGCCAAACAACCGCTGGCTATGTGCAACGTAAAAGCGGCCGCGATCGACTTGGTTCGAAACAGAGTTGAAGGCCTCCACCTCGTTGTTGAACCACGAGCGCTCCGCGCCATAGCCATAGGCTTGGCTCTTCAAGGTCAGGTCCGGCGCGAGCTTGAGTTCGAAGCCGCCGCGCAGCCACACTTCCTGCGCCACATTGCGATTATCGAGAACGTTGTAGTTGGTGTTGAAGGTACGATCGTCGATCGTGATGGGGCCAAGATTGGTCCCGCTGCTCGAGACATAAGTGCCCGAAACGATCCCCGTCGTCGCGTGCGAACCGCTGAAAGCAATCGGCACCAGCGGCGCACCCCAATAGGCCTTCGAGCGGTCCTCCCGGTACTCGATCGCGCCCCAGATCTTGAGATTGTCCGAGATGCGATAGTTGAGCTGGCTAGAGACGTCGAGCGTCTTGGTATTGGTGTCGTCGGCAAAGCCGTTGAGCGAGGAGCGGCTGACGTCGAACCGGTAGTCCAGGCCCTGCACATTGGTGCTGCCACCGGAGCCGTAATAGGTGCGGAACGAGTTCAGCGAGTCGTAGGCGAAGAACGCCTCGTTCTGCACCGGCCCGGTGTGCGGCTGCTTGGTCACGAAATTGATCGCGCCGCCGCTGGCGCCCTCGCCTGACATCAGCGAGGCAGGCCCTTTCAGAAATTCGATCGCCTCAAGATTGGCCGTGTCCATGACGCGGGAGGTCATGTTCTGTGGGCCGATCTTGATGCCGTTGTAGAGGGTGTTGATCTGGCTGTTGGTGAAGCCGCGCATCGAGAAGGCTGAGGGCTCGGCCGGATTGTCTCCGGCAGTAACGCCGACGGCACCCTGAGCGACGTCCGAAACGGTGCGGTAGCCCTGCTCGCGGATCGTCTCTGCCGAGATCACCTCCACGGTCGCGGGCACCTCGCGCGCGGTCAGTCCCAGGCGTGAAGCGCTTGCGGCCACCGCGTTCGTGTTCAGTGGGGTCTGTGTCACGTTCTGAACGGCCTGCTTTTGCGTGGTCGTGGCGGTCGCCGCTCGGTTCGGCGCCGGTCGCCGGGCGCTCCGCTCATCGCGTCTGTTCGGCTTGGCTGGCTTGCGGTTCTGGTCGATCTGGCGAACCTCGACGGGCGGCAATTGCTCGCGGGCTTGCTGCGCAACGGCTGCGGAAACATCGACGAAGATAAACGGGGTGAGAATGCCGGACGCGCGCAGGAATTTGGGCAAATTGCCGGTACGGGCAGAAGACATGGTTCGGGCCTCGGTATGACGTCAGTGGCACGTCACAGCGAACCAAGTCTCAACCTTCAGCGCATTTCCCGCCTCCGGCTAAGCCAAATGTCTGTACTCCCCGACCGACATCTTCGCGTGTGACCACGGCTGACGGCAGGTCTCCTGGCTCGCGGGTCATGACCTCTTCGCCGCCTTCCCGGGACCGAGAGCCCAGTGGCTTGTGACGAAGGATTCTCCGCTTACAGTTGCGGGGGCAGCTACGGCATTGGGGAAACTCCCCGCACCGCATTCCCTTTTCATCCCCGGATGGGGAAACCGTCACGAGCATCTATGATTAAGAGCAAGAGAGAGTCAATGTGGAAGCTGCGGCGTTCTTGTCGCAGCAGCGCAAATATCCTTTGCAAGTATCGTTGGAGACGTTGAATGGAAGGGGACACCTTCCTCTGGCTCGTAAGACACGCCGTTGTCGATGGCATCGCAGGGACGATCCACGCCATGGACGCGCCGGCCGATCTCAGCGACCGGACGCGACTGGACGCTCTGCGACGGCATCTGCCGGCGGGGGCCGCGAGCTACGCGAGCCCGGCCCGGCGGACCCTCGAAACGGCACGCGCGCTCGGGCTTGAGCCGGTCTGCGTGCCCGCCTTCAGCGAGCAGGATTTTGGCGAATGGAGCGGACGACGTCACGATGAACTCGCTGCCGCGGGCGGCGCGGCCTATGCAAAGTTCTGGGCCGATCCGGCCGGCTCGAAGCCCCCAGGCGGCGAAAGCTTTGAAGACCAAATCGCCAAAACGCGCGAAGGCCTTCACCGTATCGAAGGAGGATCAGCGATCCTCATCGTCCATTCCGGCACCATCCGCTCTGCCCTATGCATCGCGCTCGACCTCGCACCACAAGCGGCCCTGCGTTTTGCGATCGATCCGCTCTCGCTCACCCGCATCGACCGGCTGTCGGATGGCTGGCGCGTCGTCTCGGTCAATCAGACGATCGCTTGAGTCTCACGCCGGGCGGTCCGGAACATTGGCCTGCGCGAACGTCGCCATGCCATTGTGCAGAGCGCAAGCAAGCCGCACCAGCGGCAGCGCGATCGCCGCGCCTGATCCCTCCCCGAGCCGGAGATCGAGGCTGACCAGCGGCTGAACGTTCAGGGCACGAAGCACCAGGCGATGCCCCTGCTCCGCCGACTGATGCGATGGCAGCAGGAACGGCTGACATGACGGATTGAGGCGCGCGGCCGCCAGCGCAGCAACCGACACGATGAAGCCGTCGATCAGCGTTGGGATACGCCGCTGCGCGGCCGCGATGATCGCGCCGCAGATCGCCGCGATTTCAAGGCCGCCGACCGTACGCAGGACCTCCTCCGCGGACGCCGCCTTCGTCAGGCCATGCCGCACGAGCGCAGCATCGATCACGCGCGCCTTGTGTGCGCGACCCGCAGCATCGACACCGGTGCCGCTGCCTGCGATTTCGTCGGCGCTCACACCCAGCAGGCTTGCCGCGATCGCTGCCGAGGCCGTGGTGTTGCCGATTCCCATCTCGCCGAGGATGAGGAGATCGGGCTGCTTCGCCGCCGCACGCGCCACCGCGCGCTGCCCGCATTCGAACGCAAATGCCAGTTCCGCCGGCTCAAGCGCGGCTTCCACGCTGAAATCGCGGGTGCCGCAGCGCGGCTTGTCCGCGACGATCCCCGCGACCTCCGACTGCGCCAGTGAGCCGGCGTCGACGACCTCGAGGCTCGAACCCAGTTCACGCGCCAGCACCGAGATCGCGGCACCGCCCGCGGCGAAATTCGACATCATCGCGATCGTGACTTCCTGCGGATAGGCCGATACGCCCTGGGCAACGATGCCGTGATCGCCGGCAAAGATGATGATCGGCACGCGCGCGGCGCGAGGCTCTTCCGTCTCCTGGAGGCCCGCAAGATCAATCGCGACCTGCTCGAGCCGGCCGAGTGCGCCGGTCGGCTTGGTCAGTTGCGCCTGCCGCGCGATCGCCGCCTCGCGATGCGCGGTCGAGATATCCGGGCATTTCCCGTAGACCCAATTGGGGAGCATGTTGTCCTGCCTCCGTTCACGCGACTGCGGTTGTGTCACGCTCTGCGTTTGAGAATGTAGCTGTCCATGATCCAGCCGTGCCGTTCGCGCGCCTCTTGCCGTGCCGCGGCGATACGCGGGCCGATCTCAGCCAATGCACCCGACATGACGATCTGGTCGGACATGCCGAGATAGGCACCCCACCAGATCTGCAGGCCCTCCGGATCGAGTGACTGAAACGCCGTGCCGCCATCGAGCATCACGACCACGGTGTCGGTACCGTCAGGCCAGCCGCCTTCGCGCAGTCGCCGTCCTGTGGTCACCAGGAACGGCTCGCCGATATCGTTCAGCGGCAGCGCATGCGCCGCGCACAGCGCCTGGATCGAGGTGATGCCGGGGATGACTTCGATCGCGGGCACAGGATCGAGCCGTCGAGCGATCCGCAAAGAGGAGTCATAGAGCGACGGATCGCCCCAGATCAGCAGCGCGACGCGGCCATCGCGTCCGAGATGGGCCGCGATCGCCTGCGACCACGTCGCGGCGACAGCATCGTGCCAATCATCGACGCCCCGGCGGTAATCGGCCTCGGCGTCGCGCACCGGCAAGTCGAACTCCGCGATGCGTGTTTCCTTGTTGGTGAGCACCTCGGCGCAGATCGCCCGCCGCAATTCGGCGAGATCGGATTTCTGCGCTCCCTTGCGCGGGATCAGGACGAGATCAGCCGCGTTGATGGCACGGATCGCGGCGAGCGTAAGCTGCCCGGGATCGCCGCAACCAATACCTATCAAGGAGAGCATCAGCATGACGGATCGACCTCAGCCAGAGCCCCGAACAGGATGACGGCGGCCGAGGTTGCCGCGCCACCTCGCGAGAGCTGTTCGGCAAGTTCGGCAATCGTCGTCCGGACGAGCCGTTCATCGGCCCGGCCGAGCGATTCAGCAAACAGCGCCGGCGTGCCTGGGGCAAGGCCGTGCGCGATCAGCTTCGCGGCCAAATCCGGAAACGTGCGCCGGCCCATATAGACAACGGTCGTCGCATCCGGATCGGCGAGCGCGACCCAATTGAGATTCTCCGGCAACTGCCCGGTCACATCGGCTCCCGTCACGAACTGCACCCGGCGCGCGGTATTCCGCCGGGTCAGGGGGATGCCGGCTCGAGCCGCCGCGACGCAGGCCGAGGTGACGCCCGGCACGATCTCGTAGTCGATCCCGACCGCCCGCAGCGTCTCGATCTCCTCTTCGAGCCGGCCGAAGATGCCGGCATCGCCGGATTTCAGCCGCACCACGCGCGCGCCAGTCAACGCATAATCGACCAGCAGGCGGTTGACGTGCTGCTGCTTGGTCGAGGGCCGGCCGGCGCGTTTTCCGACCGCCACCAGATTGGCGCCGGGCCGGGCCAGCTCGAGGATCGCGCCGGAGGCGAGATCGTCATAGAGCACGACGTCGGCCTCGCGCAGCCGCGCGGCGCCCTTGAGCGTCAAGAGCTCGGGATCGCCGGGACCGGCGGAGATGAAGGAGACGAACCCGCTCACCGGTCCTCCGCAATCAGGTGAAAGAAAGTACCCGTCGCATGCCCGCGCCGCGATCCGGTTTCCGCGACGGTCGCGCCTGTCGCATCTTGCACCCGCGCGAGCGGCATGTCGGGCTGCGCAATGATCGTCGAATAATGGAATTCATGGCCGCGCAGGCGCGCGCCGGGCTGATGCCCCGGCATCGGTGCCGCGAGCTCGGCTAGCCGATAGCCGAGATGCATGCGGCGCTTGGCAAAGCTTGTCTCAAGGCCCAAGAGGCCAAGCATCTCGTGCCGCACGCCGTCGGCATCGGTCAAGGCCGTGCCCATCACCATGTAGCCGCCGCATTCGCCGTGCACCGGCCGCGTCTCGGCGAAGGCGCGCAAGCGCTCGCGGAAGCGCGCGTTCGCCGCGAGCCGGCCCCCATGCAGTTCGGGATAGCCGCCAGGCAGCCAGCACACATCGGCGCGCGCATCGGGCCCCTCATCGGCGAGGGGCGAGAACGGCAGAATCTCCGTACCTGCGGCATGCCAGGCCTCCAGCATGTGCGGATAGACGAAGGAGAACGCGGCGTCTCGCGCCAGCGCAACGCGCTGGCCGGGCGGAGTGACGTTGAGCCCGCTCGTGGCCGGTTGCGCCGACCATGCGGACGCAGCGCGCAGCACGGCGTCGAGATCGACATGCTCGCTGACAAAGCGCGCGGCCTCATCGATGAGTCCGCCGATCTCCGCCTGCTCTTCGGCCTGCACCAAACCGAGATGCCGCTTCGGCAGGCTGATCTCGGCATGGCGCGGCAACGCGCCGAACACGGCAATGCCGGCATCGTTCAACGCACGCCGCACGAGATCCTCATGCCGCGGGCTCGCGACGCGATTGAGCACGACGCCGGCAAGGCGCACACCGGCACGAAAATCGCGCAAGCCCGCGCCGATCGCCGCGGCCGTCTGCGCCTGGCCGGACGGATCGATCACCAGCAGCACCGGCCAGCCCATCATCTCCGCGATGTCGGCGGTGGCGCCCGTGCCCGAGACGCCGCGCACGGCGACGCCGTCGAACAGCCCCATCGAGCCTTCGGCCAACACGAGATCGGCATTCGCACCGCGGCTGGCGAGATGTTCTATCGTCGCGCGGTCCATCGCCCAGCTATCGATGTTGACGGAGGCGCGTCCCGTCGCGGCCGCATGAAAGGCGGGATCGATGTAGTCAGGGCCGCTCTTGAAGCATTGCACAGTGAGTCCGCGATCCCGATAGGCGCGCGCGAGCGCCAGCGTCAGCGTTGTCTTGCCGACGCCGGAAGCCGGTGCCGAGATGACGAGACCTGCAGGCATCACGACGCCTCCGGAAAGCGCGGCGCAGCACCAACCGGCCGGTAACGGCGGTCGTAGTCGGCCGCATAAAGGCGGCTTTCAGAAAACTCCTCCGAGTCCAGCGTGCGGCCGACCAGGATGAGCGCGGTGCGCTCCAGCTCGGCGCCGACGGCCGCATCGAGCGTTGCAAGCGTGGCGCGCACGATGCGCTGGTCCGGCCAGCTTGCGCGCCAGACGATTGCCACCGGACAGTCGGCACCATAATGCGGCGTCAGGTCGGCGACGACCTTGTCGAGCAGATGGATCGAGAGATGGATCGCGAGCACCGAGCCGGTCGCGGCAAAAGCAGCAAGCTTCTCGCCTTCCGGCATCGCACTCGCGCGGCCGGGCGTGCGCGTCAGCACCACCGATTGTGCAAGCCCCGGCAGCGTCAGCTCGGATTCCAGCGCCGCAGCGGCGGCGGAGAAGGACGGCACGCCGGGCGTGACGGTGAAGGGAATGCCGAGCGCACGCAGGCGGCGCAACTGCTCGCCCATCGCCGACCAGATCGACAGGTCGCCCGAATGCAGCCGCGCGACGTCCTTGCCTTCCGCATGTGCCTTGGCGATCTCGGCGATGATCTCGTCGAGCGACAACGGCGCCGTGTTGACGATCCGGGCGCCTTTCGGGCAGTGCGCCAGAACGCCTTCGGGCACGAGCGAGCCCGCATAAAGGCAAACCGGTGAGGCTGCGATCAGGTCGCGCCCACGCAAGGTGAGGAGATCGGCGGCGCCCGGCCCTGCTCCAATGAAATGCACGGTCATTCGCCGTCTCCCTCCGCAATCGCCGCGGTCGCGGTCCGGTCCTGCGAGACCACGCGCGTCGCAATCAGGCGCGCGTCACGTCCCGCTGCCGCGAGCGCGACGGCTTCCGCCACCGATCCGGTGCCGAATTTTTCCTTGATGAAGCCTGACTGCGTCGGCGTCGTAATGCCCACGAGCTTATCGGCGGAAATGGCCTTGATCGGCACGTTGAATTCGCCCGCCAGCAGCTTCAGCGCGGCGCTGTCCGCCTTGTCGCTGACGGTTGCGACAGCCGCGAGACCTTCCACACCGCCGGCGGCGAGAAGCGCCTCGCGCAGCGCGGCAAGCGTGACGTCGCTCCTGAAGCCGAGCCCTGCGACCCTCATCGCACCGCGCTCCATTGCACGACCGGCCGCGCCGCCTCCCAGGAGCGATAGCGCCCCAACGAGCCCGCATGCGCGATATCGACCCGCATCAAGTCGCCGCCATGGCGTTGGTGAAGCTCCACCAGCAATGTTTCCGTCTCCAGCGTCACGGCATGGGCCACCAGCCGCGTACCTGACCCAATGCGAGACCAGATAGCATCGAACATCGCGGCGTCGAGACCACCGCCGATGAACACGGCGTCCGGCGCCGCCAGACCTGCCAGTGCACCGGGCGCAGGTTCGGCGATGACGGTGATCTTGTGTGCAAGTCCGAGTGCCGTGGCATTGCGCCGGATGTTTACAACGCGGTCCTCGCGCGCCTCGATCGCAATCGCCGAACCGCCGCACAACGCCCATTCGACCGAGATCGAGCCGGAGCCCGCGCCGATGTCCCAGAGGCATCCACCGGGTCGAGGCGCCAGCGCGGACAAGGCCAGCGCGCGCATCGGCCGCTTTGTGATCTGGCCGTCATGCGCGAAGAGATCGTCGGCAAGTCCGGAACTGCGCGGAATGCCATTCAGGCCCCTTGTCTCCAGCGCGACCGCGATCAGGCTGTCGCTAGATTCCGCCGCGAAGCTATCGGCACGATGCACTCCGATGTTTTCTCGCGGGCCGCCGAGCGCGGTGAGAGTCCACAGTGCTGAAGCACCCCAGCCCCGTTCCGTCAGCCAGTTCGCGAGATCGCCGGCGGCCTTGCCGTCGCGCACAAGGCAAATAATCCGCGCGCCATTGGCGAGATGCGGTACCAGGCGTTCGAACGGCGCGGCGTGCAATCCGAGACACGCAACACTCTCCAGCCGCCAGCCCAACCTTGCCGCGGCGAGCGAGAACGTCGACGGCGCAGAATGCGCAATCCACTCACCTGCTTCCAGCCTTTCGGCAAGGCTGGCGCCGGCGCCGTGCCAGAACGGATCGCCGGACGCGAGCACCGCGGTGGGCCGGCCGCGGCAGCCCAGCACGACATTCGCATCGAACGGCACTGGCCACGGACGGCCACGATCGGTTATGCCTGCAAGCGCAAGATGGCGCTCGCCGCCGAACACGGTCTCGGCCCTGGCAAGCGCCTTTCGGCTTGCCTCGGAGAGGCCGGCAAGGCCATCTTCGCCGATACCGATGATGGTCAGCCAGGGATCAGCCATGACGCGCGCCCTCATTCTGGGCGGAACGAGTGATGCGAATGTGCTCGCCGCGGAGATCGCGCGCGCAGGCTTCGATGCCGTCTATTCCTATGGCGGCCGTACCCGGGCGCCCGCCGGGCAGCCCCTGCCGATCCGCATCGGTGGCTTTGGCGGCGTGAATGGACTTGCCGATTACATCCGGCAGGAAAGAATTACGCACGTCATTGACGCCACGCATCCCTTTGCGGCGGAGATGAGCCGCAACGCGGTCGCGGCTTGCGCAGAAACGCAAACGCCGCTGATCGCCCTCGAACGCGCACCATGGGCTAAAGTGCCCGGCGATCACTGGATCGAGGTCGCCGACATCGCCGCCGCCGTCGCGGCCCTGCCCAAGACGCCGGCGCGCGTCTTCCTCGCGATCGGCCGGCAGCATATCGCCCCGTTCAGCGAGAAACCGCAGCACACCTACACGCTGAGATTCGTCGATCCGCCCGAAGGCGATCTGCCGTTCGAAGCCGATGTCATCGTATCGCGCGGCCCGTTCACGCTTCAAAGCGAGCTCGAGATGCTGCGATCGCGCAATATCGGCTGGATCGTCGCCCGCAACTCCGGCGGCGATGGCGCGCGCGCCAAGATCGACGCAGGCCGAGCGCTTGGCCTGCCCGTCGTCACGATCGCACGGCCGCAACTGCCCGAACGGCATCGGGTCGAAAGCGTGGCCGAAGTCATGGCGTGGCTCGGTCATCGGGCCTGCCTCGGCGCGTAGACCCAACGGCCGACACGGCGCGTTTGCGAATTGCCGACGATCACGAGCGTGCGCATGTCCGCCATCTCGGGCGTCGCCTCGTTCAGCGTCACCGTCTCGATCCGCTCGTCCGGCGCACTGATCGCGCGGGCAAAGATCACCAACCTCTCGCCGCAGCCCGCGTCCTTCAACACCACCAGCGCACGGCCAAAACTTTCCGGCCGGCTCGCCGAGCGCGGATTATAGAGCGCGATCGCGAAATCGGCCTCCGCCGCAAGACGCAGGCGCTTCTCGATCGCCGCCCAGGGCTTCAGATTGTCGGAGAGATTGATCGCGCAGAAATCATGGCCGAGCGGCGCCCCAGCGCGCGCGGCCGCGGCCAGCATTGCAGTCACACCGGGCAGCACGCGGATCGGAAGCTCTCGCAATTGCGGCGCCTGTTCGAGCGCCTCGAACACCGCGGAGGCCATCGCGAACACGCCGGGATCGCCGGAGGACACGACGACGACCTGCCGTCCTTCCGCTGCAAGCCGCAGTGCCTCGCTGGCGCGCTGAAGCTCCACGCGATTGTCGGACGGGTGCACGGTGAGTCCATCCCGGGGAGCAACGCGCGCGACGTAAGGCGCATACCCTACGACGTCGGTCGCAGCCGCAAGCGCGGCGGAAACCTCCGGCGTCACCAGCGCCTCGTCTCCGGGGCCAAGTCCCGCGATGGTCAGCGTTCCCGTCATTCCCCGGCGTCCATGCGCCGTCCCCGCCCGTGCACCAGCACGATCGCAAAATAAGGACAGTCGGATTCGTCGGTCTCGGCGAGCCGCGTAACGCGCTCGCCCGGCATGGTGCCGCGCTCGACCAGCCAGGCTTCGTCGAGCCTGCCGGCCGAGGCAAGCGCGCGACGCACCTTCTGCAAATTGCGCCCGGTCTTCATGATCACGAGCGCATCGGAGCTGCGCATCCGCCGTTCGAGATCGTCTTCGGCGAGCGTCCCCATCAGCACTGTCGTTACGTCATCGCCAAGCGCGATCGGCTGGCCGATTGCGTTCCAGCAGCCGGCCATGCCGGGAATGCCGGCGATGACCTCGATTTCGACACGGCCCTGCAGGCGCGCGTGCAAATGCATGAAGGAGCCGTAGAAATAGGGGTCGCCCTCGCAGAGCACGACGACGTCGACCGCGCGCGCCAGTCGCGCCAGCCGCTCGGCCCATTCGTCGTAGAAGCCGGCGAGCAGGCGTATGTATTCCGGGCTGTCGAAGGCAATCTCTGTGGTGACCGGATATTCCATCGGATATTCGGTGACATCGGCGGCAAGCATGCCCTCGACGATGCGCCGCGCCTGACCTGGACGACCTTTCTTGCGGAAATAGGCAACGTGCCTGGCCGCACGCACCTCGCGATCAGCGCGCACGCTCATCAGGTCGGGATCGCCAGGCCCAAGGCCGCAGCAGATGATACGTCCCATCTCTATTCGCTCCGGCTCGCCAGTGCATTCACGGCGGCAACGGTGATGGCCGATCCGCCAAGTCGTCCTTCGACAGTCAATGCCGGCGCAGGAGGGTTCGCCATCAGCGCCGCCTTGGATTCGGCTGCGCCGACAAAGCCGACCGGGCAGCCGATGATCGCCGCCGGTCGCGGACAGTCTTGGTCCTCCAGCATGTTGAGCAGATGGAACAGCGCGGTCGGCGCGTTGCCGATCGCAACGATCGCTCCTGCAAGATGCGGTCGCCAGAGTTCGAGCGCCGCCGCCGAGCGCGTGTTGCGCATGGACTGCGCCAGCGCGGGCACGGCGGGATCGCCCAGCGCGCAGATCACGGCATTACCGGCCGGCAACCGCGCGCGCGTGATTCCTTCGGACACCATGCGCGCATCGCACAGGATCGGTGCCCCGTTCTCGAGCGCTGCGCGCGCGGCGTGCGCCATGCCTGGCGTAAAGCGAATATGGGCTTCGAGCCCCACCATCCCAGCGGCATGGATCATCCGCACGGCGACCTGCTCCTCATCCGGCGCGAAGCGCGCGAGGTCGGCCTCCGCCCGGATGGTCGCAAAGGATTGCCGATAGATCGCCGCGCCGTCGGTCTCATAGATGTGCGGCATCAGCGCCCTCCCATGAGCACGGAGGGATTCTTGACGATGGCGACGCCGTTCAGTCCGCGCAGCACCGGCATATCGCGCGTCGAGCCGGAGCGAACGAGATCAAATCCATTGCGCGTCGCAACCAGCGTGAGCGTTGCCGGTCCCGAATGCGCGCAGCCCTTGGCGCAACCGGAGACGTGAAGCCGTGCATCCGGCGCGATATGCGGCGCGAGCGCGGCCGCAAGCGCGCGCGTATCGGCATGCGCCTTACGGCAGCGCGGCGCACCACTGCAGGCGATCACGCGCAGCGCCGGGTCGTCGACCTCGGTGATGAGGCCTTCACCAACCGGCATCTCGCGCGCCCCCTCCGCCAAAATCATCCGCCACGGCGTCGTACGCAGCGCCGGCGCGCAGGACGCGAGATAAGCCAGCGCCGAATGCGGCAACTGCCCGAAGGCAACGCCAACCATCGCGCCATGCGGATGAAGGCCGGGACCGGGCGGCTCCGCCACCGCCACCGGCTCGGCGTCGCCGCGCAAGGTGTCAGGCAATATCGCGCCCGAAGCGATATGCGCCGACATGCGCCCTCGCCCACCCGTCGCGCCGGCGGATGTCACGAACCATTCTGCCATCGCGAGCGCGGCGGCCACGGCCTCTTCGCGTGCGACGGACCGGCCAAGTTGTGCACCATCGGCACGCACGATAAGCTCACCGGCGCGGTCGCGCTCGATGCGGATATCCGCGGATGCGCCCGCCAGTACGCGCTCGCGCCCATCATCGATGGCGAAGCCGAACTTGGTCGGAAGATCGAAGGCGCTGCCGGCGAGAGCCTGCTCCAGTTCGCCGGCCAGTAAGCAGGTATCCTCGCCAGCGTTCCAGAATGGCGTCACCAGAACATTGCGCCGCGATTCTGTCTCGGGATCGGAATCCAGCAGGCTCAATTGCGCAAGCCCGTCGAGGAGAGGCAGATGCGCCGCGTCGGTCACGCCCCTTACTTGAAGATTGGCCCGGCTGGTCACGTCGATCAAACCGTTGCCGTAGCGCGCGGCAAGCTCGGCAATGCCGGCTGCCTGTACCGCGGTCAGCCGACCGCCATGCGGGCGCACGCGCACCACGAGTCCGTCGCCCGACAGCATCGGCCGCAGCGCACCCGGACACCAGCCCTTGATCGCGACCGCGCTCATGAGGCCTCCTTCAGCGCTGCCGCAATCGAATTGCGGCGCGTCTTCCAGAGCGAGGCTTCATGCAGGCGGGTGAAGCAGGTTTCCATCGCAGCCAACGCGGCCGGATTTTCCCGCGCCATGAATGCGCGGACATCGTCAGCACCGAGGGTCGCGTCATAATAGAGATCGAACAGATGCGGCGGCACGGCGCCGGCCAGATGGGCGAACGCAGCCATGTGCTCGAGCGTCGCGGTGATTTCTGCCGCCCCACGAAAACCGTGGCGCATCATGCCGGCGATCCAGTCAGGATTGGTGGCGCGGGCGCGAACGACGCGCGAAATCTCTTCCGTCAGCACGCGCGCCTTCGGCCGATCGGGACGCGTCGCGTCAAGATGATAGAGCGATGGCGTGGCTGCTCCGAGCTTTGCTGCCGCAGCCGCAACGCCAGCTTCATGCGCGGCATAGTCGGCGGCGAGCAGCAGGTCCGTCTCCGGCAGATCCTGCACGTGGACGAAGGCGTCAGCGCTGACGAGCCGCGTCTCGATGCCGGCGCGATCGGGCCGCATCTCGCCGTCGGATGACAGCGCCCAGGACGATGCCGACAGCCAGGCCTCGCCGGCTGCCTCACGCGAGTCCTCCGTGAAGACATCCGGTATCGAGGACAGGCCGACGCCATATTGTCCGGGACGCGGCCCGAACACGCGCGAGGCGCGCATGCGATAGGGATTTTCGTCGCCCTCGCCATCGCGCGTGGACAGCGCTTCGCTAGCCGCTTCGAACAATTGCGCGAGACCCGCGAAGACGTCGCGGAACAGGCCCGACACGCGCAGCGTGACGTCGATGCGAGGACGGCCGAGTTCGGCCGGAGCGATGATGTCGTAGCCGATCACGCGTCCTGATGCGTGATCCCAACGCGGCGCGAGGCCGGCGAGGTGCAGCGCCATCGCAAACTCTTCACCGGCGGTGCGCATGGTCGCGGAGCCCCAGAGGTCGACCACGAGTCCCTTCGGCCAGTCGCCATTATCCTGCAAGTGGCGGCGCAACAGTTCTTCCGCAAGCTTGATGCCTTGCGCATGCGCCGATGGCGTCGGCACGGCGCGGGGATCGACGGCAAACAGATTGCGCCCGGTCGGCAGCACGTCCTGGCGCCCGCGATAGGGCGAGCCGGCAGGCCCAGGCGCAACCCGTCGGCCGGACAACGCCGCGATGAGAGCGTCCCTCTCCGCCTCGCCGCAGGTCCCCCGGCCGAACACATGCAGGCCATCGCCGAACTGGCTTTCCTTGAGATCGCAGACGAAGCGGTCGATGCGTGGAATCGCTTCCGCAGGCGCAGCCGAAGCGGCAAGGCCGAGATCGGCGTCGAGGCCGGCAGCGCGTGCCTCGTCGCGGATTTCGGCGATCAGGCGCTGCCGGCGCGCGGGATCAAGGCCGTCAGCGGTCGAATATTCGTCCAGCAGTTGCTCGAGCCGGCGCAAGCCGTCCGGCACCGGGGACTTCGTGAGCTGCGGCGGCAGATGGCCGATCGTCACCGCAGCGATGCGCCGCTTGGCCTGCGCAGCCTCGCCGGGGTCGTTGACGATGAAGGGGTAGATGACAGGCAGATGGCCGATCAGCGCCTCGGGCCAGCAGGACGATGACAGCGCCACGGATTTCCCCGGCAGCCATTCCAGCGTGCCATGCGCGCCCATGTGAACGACAGCGTCGATGCCCTGCTGCCGGAGCCAGAGATAGAACGCGACATAGGCATGGCGCGGCGTACGCGACAGATCGTGATAGTCGGCGTCACGGTGACTGACCTCACCGCGCTCCGGCTGCACCGCGATGATCGCCTTGCCGCTACTGATCGCGGCGAAATGAAATGCGCCGCCGCGACAGCTCGGATCGTCCTCAGGCGTACCCCAGCCCCGCGCAATGTCATCCTGCAAGGCCCGCGGCAAGCGAGAGAGTGCGGCAAGATAGTCGGCGACGCTCCACGTCAATTTCTGCTTGAGCAAGACGTCGCCGAGCGCACTCAACGGCTCGACATCGAAGCCGGCCTCGCCGAGATCAGAGAGCAGCGCTTCGACCGAAGCAAGCGCGTCGAGCCCAACCGCATGGGCGATCTGGTGCGGGCGTCCCGGATAGTTGGAGAGCACGACCGCTGCCCGCTTTTCGCTCGCTGGCTTCTCCGCAAGCCGCTGCCAAGCCGCCACGCGCGCTATGACCGCGGCGATACGCTCATCGTCCGGCCGATGGGCGAGATGCGCGAATTGCAGATCGGGATCGCGTTCGGCCGCCGACTTGAAGCTCACCACGCCCGCAAACACGCGGCCGTCGACCTCCGGCAGCACGACGTGCATCGCGAGATCGCCGGGCGAGAGCCCGCGCAGAGAGTCCGCCCAATCCTCGCGCCTTGCCGTGGAGAGAGCGACCTGGAAAACCGGACACGATGCGGCATCGAACGGCGTCGTGCCGTCGTCCCCAAGCGCGGAGAACGCGGTCGCATTGACGATGGCCGCGGGTGGATGCTGCGCAAACTTCGCCCGCAGCCAATCGGCAACGCCCGGCGCCTTCAATGACGTCACGAACACGCCATGGGCATCGAATCCCTTCTCCCGCAGCGCTGCGATCAGCGCATCGACCGGCGCCGTGTCAGCAGCCGTGAGATAAGAGCGATAGAAGGTCACGAGCGCGCGAGGTTTTTCGCCGGGATCGGGCAGCGCCCCGACAACACCGCGCCCCGGCTCGTAGAAACCGATCTCGGGGACCTCGATCTCGCCAACCACCGGCCCCGCATAGAGGCCCGAGGCCAGCGCAAGCTGCGCGATCGCGGCTTGTGCGGCGACCGGCCCGCCCTTGTCGCAGAGCACTTTCAACCGCCTCAGCGTCGAGACCGGCAAGGTCGAGAATGCATCCAGCCGCTCATCGTCGCGGCCATCCGCCGGCAACACGGCAAGCGCGATGCCGCGGTCCTTCGCCAGTTGCTGAAGGGCCGCGAGCCCATAGGCCCAATAGGACTCGCCGCCGATCAGGCGCACCAGAATGCCGCGCGCGTGCAACAGCGTCCGCTCGATATAGGTATCAACCGACAGCGGATGACGCAGCTCGGCGAGATTGGCGAGCCGCAGCGACGGCAGGCTGGCGCACCCTCGCCGCCAGCCGGCAGCGAACGCGGCGAGATCGGAATCCGAGAACGAGAGCACCACGAGATCGGCCGGGTCCTGACCGATGTCCCTTGGCGTCGCGGTCTCTTCGAGACCACGGCTCTCGCGGAAGACGACGTGCATCAGATATCAAGTCCTGGAATACCAAGTCCCGCCTTGATCGCGGTCTCGTCGATATCGCCATGCTCGCCGATCACGACCAGCTTGGATTGTCGCGGACGCACGCCCCAGGGCTGATCGAACTGGTGCCGCACGCGCTCGCCGACCGATTGCAGCAACAGCCGCATCGGTTTGCCCTTGACCGCAATATAGCCCTTTGCGCGCAGCACGTTCTGCTCGCGCGCCAGCCGCTGCACCGAGGCGATCAGCGCCTCGACATCGATGACCTCGGGCAGATCGATCACGACGGAGTTGAAATCATTGTGCTCGTGCTCGTCCTCGCCGTCATGATGCGAGGGGCGCGCGGCGAGATCGTCTTCGGCCGCAGCTTCCAGGCCGAGGATGACGCGTAAGTCCACCGCGCCGTCGACGACCGGCAGCATCGGCACGGGGCGCGGCATCTCGGCCGCTATCGCCGCTTTGGCGACCTCGAGCCCTGCCGCGCCTGCGAGATCGGCCTTGGTGAGCAGCACGATATCGGCGCAGGCGATCTGGTCCTCGAACACCTCCGACAGCGGCGTCTCATGATCGAGATTCTCATCGGCAGCGCGCTGCGCTTCCACGGCATCCGGATCCGGTGCGAAGCGGCCTGCCGCAACGGCCTCGGCGTCGGCGAGCGCAATCACGCCGTCGACCGTGATGCGCGAGCGGATCTCCGGCCAGTCGAACGCTTTCAGCAGCGGCTTCGGCAGCGCCAGCCCCGATGTCTCGATCAGGATGTGATCGGGCCTCACCCGGCGCGCGAGCAGTTGCTCCATCGCCGGAATGAAGTCGTCGGCCACGGTGCAACAGATGCAGCCGTTGGCGAGCTCGACGATGTTTTCCTCCGGACAATTGGCATCTGCGCAGGATTTCAGGATCTCGCCGTCGACGCCTTGGCTGCCGAACTCGTTGACGAGCACCGCGAGCTTCTTGCCGTTGGCATTGGTGATCAGATGCTGGATCAGCGTCGTCTTGCCTGATCCCAGAAAGCCCGTGACGACCGTGACCGGGACTTTTGCGAGCGTGTTCATTCGGCGGCCTCCGGCACGACGGCAATGGGGGGAATGCGCGCAAGCGATTGCTTGCGGAAGATCTCAGGTCGGCTGCGCCATGGCACGATTCCATCGGGCGCGGCCGCGTAAGCCGAAGCGCCTGCGATCACGTCGTTCGCATTGGCATCCGACAGGCGGCCGTAGACATAGGACCATCGGCCGGGCGCAGTGAGCGCCACCGAGCAGCCCTGGCTGCACGCCGACAAGCATTCGACGGGAACCAGGTTGACGCCCGCGGGCACGCCGGCGTCGAGGATCGCGGCGTGCAGCCGCGCGCCCGGCGTGGTTTCACCTTCGCCGAGCGTCTGGCCAGCGCGGCAGGTGATGCAAACATGAAGTGTGACGGCCATCGCCCCTTCCAGGATATCTGCGGGAGGCGATGAGGCGCACGAACCACGCGAAAGATGGTTCGTTTCCCCGTCGCGGAACACCCCGTCCGCCGGTCCAAAACATTCGCGCTGGCAGGTCTCCCGGCTTGCGGAGCAGGGGTTTATCCCTTCGATCCCCGCCTTCCCGATCCCAGGGGATCAGTGGCTTCGGGCATCTCTCCGGTCACGGTCGCGGGGGCGGCTGCTTTTCGAACACGAATCTTGCCGATTCGAGCCCTATCGCATTCCCTCTTCGCCTGTCGTAGGACAGGAACCAACGCTGGCCCACCATTTGCCCATGGCCGCCACTTGTCAAGCCGAAGGACCACGTCCCATGACGCCTGAATCGGATACCCCAGCGGCGGAGGAAGCCGACGCCCGGCATGCTGCGAAAATGGCGAAAATCAAGGTCGCCCGCGACAAGATCATGGCGACCAAGAGCGGTGAAAAGGGACTGATTATCGTCCACACCGGCGCTGGCAAGGGGAAATCCTCCTCGGCCTTCGGCATGATCGTTCGATGTGTCGCGCACGGCCTGCCCTGCGCGGTCGTCCAGTTCATCAAGGGCGCCTGGGATACTGGCGAGCGGCGGCTGCTCACGGGGCACTTTGGCGACCTCTGCCAGTTCCACGCCATGGGTGAAGGCTTTACCTGGGAGACGCAGGACCGCGCCCGCGACATCGCCGCCGCGCGCGCCGCCTGGGAGAAGGCGAAGGAGCTGATATCGGACGAACGCCTGCGCATGGTCGTGCTCGACGAGATCAACATCGCTCTGCGCTATGACTATCTCGATATCGCCGAGGTCGTCGATTTCCTGAAGACGCAGAAGCCGCCGATGACGCATGTCGTCCTCACCGGACGCAACGCCAAGGACGAGTTGATCGAGATCGCCGATCTCGTCACCGAGATGACGCTGGTGAAACATCCGTTCCGCTCCGGCATCAAGGCGCAAGCCGGCGTCGAGTTCTGAGACTTTTGCGATGGCGCGCGCATTGATGATCCAGGGGGCTGGCTCGGACGTGGGCAAGTCGCTCATCGTCGCGGGGCTCGTGCGCGCCGCAAAGCGCCGCGGCCTGGGCGTCCTCCCCTTCAAGCCGCAGAACATGTCGAACAACGCGGCGGTGACCATCGACGGCGGCGAGATCGGCCGCGCCCAGGCGCTCCAGGCGCTCGCGGCCGGCGTCGAGCCACACACCGACATGAATCCCGTGTTGCTCAAGCCCGAGACCGATGTCGGCGCGCAGATCATCGTGCAGGGCAAGCGCATCGCCACCGCACGCGCGCGCGACTACGCGGCGATGAAACCTTCGCTGATGGACGCGGTACTCGAAAGTTTCGAACGCCTCAAGGCGCGCGCCGATCTCGTCCTGGTCGAAGGCGCCGGCAGCCCGGCCGAGGTCAACCTACGCAAGGCCGACATCGCCAATATGGGCTTTGCCCGCAAGGCCGACGTCCCCGTCGTGCTGGTCGGCGACATCGACCGCGGCGGCGTGATCGCGCAACTCGTCGGCATTAAGACCGTGATTGATCCCGACGATGCCGCGATGATCCAGGGGTTCGTCATCAACAAGTTTCGCGGCGATCCCACGCTGTTCGATGATGGCTACCGGCTGATCCAGGAAAAGACAGCCTGGCGCGGCTTTGGCGTGCTGCCCTGGTTCGCGCGCGCTGGCGAACTGCCGGCCGAGGATGCGTTGGGACTGGGCGACGCGCGAAAGCCCGGCCGTTGCAAGATCGCATTCCTGGCGCTGTCGCGGATTGCCAATTTCGACGATCTCGACCCGCTCAAGCTGGAGCCAAACATTGACCTTGTCATGGTCCGTCCCGGCGAAGCGATCCCGGGCGACGCGCGCCTCGTCATCATCCCCGGCTCGAAATCGACGCGCGGCGATCTCGCCTTCCTGCGCGCGCAAGGCTGGGATATCGATCTCCTCGCGCATTACCGCCGCGGCGGTCATGTGCTCGGCGTGTGCGGCGGCTACCAGATGCTCGGGCACAGCGTGGATGATCCCGAGGGCATCGAGGGGCCGGCCGGAGAGACAGCCGGCCTCGGCCTCCTCGATGTGACGACGGTGATGTCGCCGCAAAAGACGCTCACCCGCGTCACTGCACGCCACGCCGCGAGCAGCGAGCCGATCGACGCCTATGAAATTCACATCGGCCGCACCGATGGGCCGGATCGCGCGCGACCGTTCGCCACGCTCGACGGCGCGCCGGAAGGCGCGATCTCCGGCGACGGACGCGTGCACGGCAGCTATCTGCACGGCCTGTTCACGTCGGACGGTTTTCGCAAGGCCTTCCTCGCGCGGCTCGATATTCCCGCAACCGATCAGCCGTACGGCGCAAGGGTCGAGAGCGCGCTCGACGCGCTCGCCGATCACATCGAGACCCATCTGGACGTCGAAGGTCTGCTCGCGCTGGCGCGCTAGGATGCAAGCGCAGCGACGAGGCGCGCCCATTCCGCCTCGTCGCCCGGCAGGCCCAGGCGCAGCCAGCCCGGCTGTGCGCCAAAGACGCGCGACCAGATATTGCGGCGCGCGAGCCTGTCCTGTGCAGCAAGCGCATCACCGGCATCGTAGAGCCGGAACAGCGGCGTGCCGCCGACCAGCCGCCAGCCCTGCGATGTCGCCGCCGTGTCTAGTCGTACGCAGTCGCGTTCGAGCCGCGATGTCGTCGCCCTCGCCCATTCGCGATCGAGTAGCGCGCGCCGACCGACGGCGATCGCAGCACCCGAAACCGGCCACGGCCCCGCCATCGCCGTGAGCGCCGCAATGTCCGCTTCCGCGCCGAGCGCGAAGCCGAGCCGCAAGCCGGCCAGCCCATAGAACTTGCCGAACGAGCGCAGGATCAACAGGCCGCCCTGCCCCGCCTCTCGCGCGAGCGACAGCTCCGGCAGCGCATCGGCAAAGCTTTCGTCGATCACGAGGCGGCCGACTCGCGGCAGAAGTGCGAGGAGGTCGGCTCCCTCATGGCGCCGACCGTCGGGATTGTTGGGATTGACGACGACGGCAAGATCGGCTCCCGCGAGCGCATCAAGAGCTGAGACCTCGGCAACGTCCCAGCCCGCGCCGGACAACACCCCACCATACTCATTGTAAGTCGGCGCCAGAATGCGCGCGCGGCCCTTGCACGAAAGATTCGGCAGACACTGGATCGCGGCCTGCGCGCCGGCCATGGCGAGCAGCGGCGCCTGCGTTGCATAGGCCTGCCGCGCAGCCTCATGCAGCGCTTCAATCTCGGACCGCGACGGCAACGCAGTCCATGCGTGCTGTTCGATCTCGCCGACCGGATAAGACTGCCGGTTGATGCCGGTCGACAGATCGATCCAGTCCTCGATGCGTCCGCCGAACCGCCGCACCGCTGCATCGAGATTGCCACCATGCTCGCGCATCGCCGCCCCCTTAGACCAGCGCCAACGCTATGAGCAAGCCGCCGAGCAGCAGCATCGCGCGAATATAGAGCCGCAATCCCCGGTCGATATCGGCGGCGAGCGGATCGCGCGCGCCCGCGTTCAGCCAGGGCTCGTCGGTCACGGCCCCATGATAGCTGCGCGGCCCGCTCAGACGCACGCCGAGCGCACCGGCCATTGCCGCTTCCGGCCAGCCGGCATTCGGCGAACGATGACGATTTGCATCCCGCAACATGCAGGACAAGGCCCCTGAGGGGCGCGCTGTCACCAGCGCGAACAACAGGGCCGTCAGCCGCGCCGGGATGAAATTGGCGACATCGTCGATGCGCGCAGCCGCCCAGCCGAACCAGAGATGACGCTCGGAGCGATGGCCGATCATGGAATCCAGCGTGTTGATTGCCTTGTAGCCGAAGATGCCGGGCAGGCCGAGCAGCACGCCCCAAAACAGCGGCGCCACGATGCCGTCGGATGCATTCTCTGCAAGACTCTCGAGCGCCGCGCGCGAAATGCCGGCCTCGTCGAGCGAGGCGGGATCGCGGCCGACAATCTCTGCGACCGCAAGCCGCGCCGCGTCGATATCGCCCGACTGCAAAGGTTGCGCGACGGCAGCGACATGATCGTGGAGCGACCGGAGCGCAACCAGCGGCCAGGCCAACACGCCGAGCAAGACGGCATGGCTCCATCCGGGAACAAGCCAGCTCTGCACCAGCCAGCCGATGCCGGCGCACAGCGCGATCACCAGGAGCGCCGCGGCAATGCCGGCCATGCGCCGCGCCGCAGGTGCATCCGCCGGTCTGTTCCAGTTGCGATCGAGCACAGCAATCAGCCTGCCGATCCAGGTCACGGGATGGCCGATGCGCGCAAACAACGCGGCGGGCCATCCCCAGATGGCGTCCACCGTCATCGCTACCGCCATCGCGCCGGCAAAGCCCACGTCACATCTCCTTCTCGCCTGCCCTGATGCGCAAGAATTGGGGCATCGCGCAAGCCCCTGCCCGCCGATTTCGGCTTTGTCTTTGCACCCGTTTGGTGGTTAGTGCGGATCAGAACGGAGGTTTCATGGCGGTTGTCCTGATCACGGGAGGCGCGAGGTCCGGAAAAAGCCGGCGCGCGGAGGCGCGCGTCCGCAGCTTTCCAGGCCGGCCCGTCTACATCGCGACCGCGGAGGCGCTCGATGCGGAGATGGCCGAGCGGATCGCACGCCACCGCGCCCGCCGCGGCGATGACTGGATCGAGCGCGAGACGCCGCTCGATCTCGTGGCGGCGCTCGATGCGACCGACGGCGGCGGCGCGCGCCTCATCGACTGCCTGACGCTGTGGCTTTCCAACCTGCTCCATGCCGGGAGCGACTGGTCGAACGAGGCCTCGTTGCTCGCCGCCGCGCTTCGCAGGCAGCAGAGCCCGGTGATCCTCGTGACCAACGAAGTCGGCCTCGGCATCGTGCCGGACAACGCGCTGGCGCGCCGTTTTCGTGATGCGGCCGGCCTGCTGAATCAAGCCGTCGCCGAAGTCGCGGACGAGGTCGAGCTCGTGGTCTCTGGGCTGCCGATGAAGGTCAAGTGAGGCCATGACCGACCGCAAGAAGCTCAACGCGATCGTCACCGATCTACGGATCGGCCTGTCGCTCGCCACCGTCCTGCCGCTGGGTCCGTCGACGCCGGTCGGCGACGGCGACATTGCACGTGCTGGCTGGACGCTGCCGATCGCGGGCCTGCTGATCGGTCTTCTCAGTGCCGCCGTGTACGCGAGCGCTCACGCGCTCGGCGTGACACCCGGTCCCGCCGCGATGCTGGCGCTTGCGAGCACGATCATCATCACCGGCGCGCTGCACGAGGACGGCCTTGCCGACGCAGCCGACGGCCTTGGTGGCGGCACGCGTGCGCGAAAACTCGAGATCATGCGCGACAGCCGGATCGGCAGTTTCGGCGTCTGCGCGCTCATCGTTTCGCTGGGCCTGCGCTGGAGCGCGCTCGCAGCCATCGCCGCGCCGCGCTCGGTCCTGATCGCGCTTCCGATTGCGCATGTGGCGGCGCGCGCAGGCCTGCCACTGTTCATGGCGCTGGTGCCGCCGGCGCGGACCGATGGATTGTCCGCCGGTGCCGGCCGGCCGGCAGGGCCGAATGCCGCCATCGCGCTCGGCCTTGGTGCCATCGTGCTCGCGATCGGCTTTGGGCCGGGCAAGGCAATCCTTGCCGTGATCCTGCTCGCCTTTCTCGGACTGCTCATCGCCTGGCTCGCGATCAGGCAGCTCGGCGGGCAGACGGGTGATATACTCGGTGCTTACGAGCAAGTCGCCGAGATCGCCATCCTGCTGATGGCCGCCTCGCTGTTTCATGCGGCCTCCTGATGGTGTCGTTCGACGACGATTTCCGCCGGCAATTGCGCGAGCTCTTCATCTGGCGGCGCGACGTGCGGCGCTTCCGGACCGATCCGCTGCCCGAAGGCACGCTGGAGCGGCTGATCGACACCGCGTGCCTGTCGCCATCGGTCGGGCTCAGCCAGCCCTGGCGCTTCGTGGTCGTCGAGGATCCGGCGCGTCGCAGCGCCATCATCGACGATTTCAAGCTCTGCAACGCCGATGCGCTCAGGGCCTATTCCGGCGAGCGCGCCGCACGCTATGCGACGCTCAAGCTCGCCGGCCTCGAAGAGGCGCCGGGGCACCTGGCGGTGTTCGCGGAAAAGGCGTGCGAGACCGGGCACGGCCTCGGCCGCGCAACGATGCCGGAGACGCTCGACTATTCCGTCGTCGCGGCCATCGTTTCGGCCTGGCTCGCCGCGCGCGCGGACGGCATCGGCATCGGCTGGGTGTCGATCCTCAACCCGCTCCGCGTTCGCGAGATCCTCGACCTGCCCCAGAGCTGGAAATTCATCGGCTATCTCTGCATCGGCTATCCCGAGGCCGAGCTCGATCGTCCCGAGCTCGAGCACGCCGACTGGGAACATCGTCGGCCGTCGGCGGACGTCACGATCCGCCGCTGAGCCATTCCTCGCACGCACAACTGAGGTGCGCACCTCAAAAGTCCTCACCTTTCGCTGTACACGCGACGACCGCCATCGTTATGTTCGCGACGAATCGTCAGTGCGCGCAGCGCCATTCGCAGATCGAGCCGGGAGAACATCATGGCCGCCCTTTATCCGGATCTTGCAGGCAAGGTCGTTCTCGTCAGCGGCGGCGCATCCGGCATCGGCGAAGCCATCGTGCGGCGCTTCGCGCAGCAAAAGTCTGTCGTCGTGTTTTTCGACATCAAGGCGGATGACGGCGCGCGGCTGGCCCGCGAGCTTGCGGACCAGGGCCTCGCCGCGCATTTCTGGCACGTCGACCTCACCGACATCGCGGCACTGCGCGCCGGCGTCGCCGAGGCCCGTAAGGCCCACGGCCCGATCAACGTTCTCGTCAACAATGCCGCGCATGACGAGCGACATCCGACCGAGGAGGTGACGCCGGAATATTGGGACGACCGCATCGCCGTGAATCTGAAGCATCAGTTCTTCGCGGCGCAGGCGGTCTTGCCGGACATGAAGGCTGCCAACGCCGGCGCCATCATCAATTTCGGCTCCGTCTCCTGGATGGCGGGACAAGGCGGCATGGCCGCCTACACCGCCAGCAAGTCCGGCGTGATCGGCCTCACCCGCTCGCTGGCGCGCGACTACGGTCCCTACAACATCCGCGTCAATGCGATCGCGCCCGGCTGGATCATGACCGAGCGCCAGGTCACGAAATGGCTGACGCCGGCAGGCGTGGAAGAACTGATGCAGCGCCAGTGCCTGAAGCGCAAGCTGATGCCGGACGAGATCGCGAAAGTCACGCTGTTCCTTGCCTCCGACGAGGCTTCAGCCTGCACGGCGCAGCACTACGTCGTGGATGGCGGCTGGGTCTGACGCGACCTTGCCGCCCTACGCTCGCTGATCTCTAGGCAGGCTGCCTCCATGCCGTCATTGCGAGCGCAGCCAAGCAATCCAGGCTGTCGCAGCGGCGCGATTCTGGATTGCTCGGCTTCGCTCGCAACGACAAGCCCGACGACACAGTTGCGCACTGCAGCCTGGCAAAGTTACTCCGCGTTCGCCCGCTCCAGCGGCGCTGCTGCAACGTTCGCCTGCGGCCGCGCCTTGGCCGTCGTCGCGCGGCGGCGCTGCACGAGATACTGGTCGCCGAGCACGCCGATCAGGATCACCGTGCCCATGACGGCGAAATTCAGCGAACTCGGAATGCCCAGCAGGTTGACGAGATTCTGCAGCACCTGGAGCAGAACGGTGCCGAGCACGACGCCGATGATGGAGCCCTCGCCGCCACGCAAGGAGCAGCCGCCGAGCACGGCGGCGGCAATCGCGTAGAGCTCGTAGAAGGAGCCGTGCACCGCCGGCGAGATCGAGCGGGTATACATCGCGATCAGGATCGCGGCGAACGCGGTCAGCCCGCCGCAGATGATGTAGGCGGAAATCACGACGCGATCGGAACGGATGCCCGAATAGCGCGCCGCCTCCTCGTTCTTGCCGACGGCGTAAAGATAGCGGCCGAACACGGAGCGGTGCAGCAGCACCCAGGCGACCGCAGCGACGATGAAGAGCGCGACCACGCTGTGCGGCAATGGAAAGCCGAGCACATTGGTGCGGCCTGCGGTCAGCCATTCCAGCGTCGGAAAGCTCGCGCCGAAGCCGAAGCCGGCAGTCGCATCCTCGGTGTAGTAGCGCGCGGCGCCGCGATAGATCAGGAGTCCGCACAGCGTCACCACGAAAGGCTGGATGCGCATCCGTGTGACGAGCGTGCCATGCACGAGGCCGATCGCGAGTCCGCCGGCGATGATCGCGGCAAAGGCGAGCATCCAGTTGACGTCGTGATTGACGATGAGATCGATGAAGAGCACGCCCAACAGCGCGATGACCGAGCCGACCGACAGCTCAATGCCGCCGATGATGATGACGAAGGCTTCCGCGATCGAGAAGATGCCGAACATCCCGACCTGGTTGGCGGTGTTGGAGAGATTGCCGACCAGGAGAAAGCGCGGGTTGATGAAGGTGACGACCGCGCCGACTATGAGAATCAGGACCAAAAGGCTCAGATCTTTCTTGTTCAAGGTCCCCTCGCCTCAGATTGTGTGGCCGACGGCCAGTTGCAGCACATTGTGCTCGCTGAACTGGCTGCGATCAAGGAAACCCGAGATCGCCCCCTCATGCATCACGGCGATGCGGTCGCTCACCCCGATCACCTCCTCCATGTCGCTGGAGATCATCAGGACCGCGACGCCCGCATCGGTCAGGCGGCGCAACATGTCGTAGATTTCCTGCTTGGCGCCGACGTCGATGCCGCGCGTCGGCTCGTCGAAGATCAGGACTTTCGGCCGCATCGACAGCCATTTGGCGAGCACGACCTTCTGCTGGTTGCCGCCGGACAGTGAGCCTACGGCGGTTTCGACATCAGGCGCGCGGATCTTGAGGCGCTCGCGCTGACGGCGGGCATTCTCGGTCTCGCGCGCGGTGTTCACGAGCCAGAGCCGCAGATACGAGGACAGGTCCGGCAGAGAGATGTTCTCGGCGATCGAGACGTCAAGCAGGAGGCCGGAACTCTTGCGGTCCTCCGGGACCAGATAAATGCCATGCTCGATCGCGGCGCGCGGGCTGGCAATCCGAATTGGCGCGCCGTCCAGCCTGATCGCGCCGCTGCGCAAAGGATCGACGCCGAAAATGGCCCGCGCGAGTTCCGTGCGCCCAGACCCGACCAGACCTGCAAGGCCCAAAATCTCGCCACGGCGCACCGACAGGCTGACGGCGCGCTCCGGATAGGTGTCGGTGACGGCATCGACGATGTCGAGCACCGCCTCGCCGGGAGGAGCTGCCGGCGGAACGTAGAGCGATTTGAGGTCGCGGCCGATCATCAGGCGGATCATCGCTGCAGGCGATAGCTCTGCGCGGGTCAGCGCGCCCACCATTCGCCCGTCGCGCAGCACCACCGCACGATCGGCACATTGCATCACCTCGTTGAGGCGGTGCGTGATGAAGATGATGCTGACGCCGCCGGCCTTGAGGCCTGCGATGACCCGCATCAGGCGGTCCGTCTCGGTCAAGGTCAGGCTCGAGGTCGGCTCGTCCATGATGACGAGGCGCGCTTCGAGCGAAAGCGCCTTCATGATCTCGACGAGTTGCCGCTGGGCAAGCGACAAATCGACAAGGGGCGCGTCGGGTTCGAAATCGGCGCCAAGGCGTTCCAGCAATGGCCGCACCTTGGCATAGAGCGCCTTGCGATCGATCAGCTTGAGCGGTCCGCCATGCACCGGCTCGCGCCCGATGAAGACGTTGCCCGCGACGTCGAGATTGTCGAAAAGGTTGAGCTCCTGATGAACGAAGGCGATGCCGGCCTGGATCGCCTCCGCCACCGTGAGCGAGCCCCGCTCGACGCCGTCCACCCGGAGGAGGCCGCCACTCGGCTCGACGACACCGCCGAGCACGCGCATCAGCGTCGACTTGCCGGCACCGTTCTCGCCGATCAGCGCGATCACCTCGCCAGGCGCGACCTTGAGGTCGACGTGGTCGAGGGCGACCACGCCGGGATAGGTCTTGCTGATGTCGACCAGTTCGAGGAACGGCTCAGGCATGGGCGGCTGCGAGCAGCGCTGACACCCCCTACTTCTTGAGCATCGCTTTCATCGAGGCCATGAAGTCGTCGACATTCGACTTGTCGATGACCTTGCCAGGAACGATGATGATGCCGTTCGCAGGGATACCCGACTTGTCGCCACCGATGTAGGCGGCCATCAGCTTCATGCCCTGATAGCCCCACTCGAACGGCTGCTGCACCACGGTACCGGCGATGCTGCCTTCCTTGACGCCGCCGAGCGTGATCGGATCCTCGTCGAAGCCGATGATCTGGATCTTGTTGAGCTTGCCGGCCTCTTTCAGCACCTCGTAGATGCGCGGCGTGTTGTAGGAGTAGAAGCCGACCAGGCAGCTCACGTCGGGCATGGCGGCGAGGATATCCTCGACATTGCGCTTGGCGCGGGTCTGGTCGATCTCGTCGCCGCGGACGTCCACCAGCTCGACCTTAGAGCCCTTGATCGTCTCCTTCACGCCCTCGATGCGCTCGCGGGCATTGTCGGCACCGGGCAGACCGACGAAGCCGACGCACTTGCCGCCGTTCGGCAGCGCCTTCAACATCATCTTGCCGGCTTCCTTGCCGAGATCGGTATTGGACGAGCCGATATAGGCGACGCGCTTCGAGGCCGGCGCATCGCTGTCGGTGGTGAACAGCACGGTCTGCGAGGCGACCTTGTTCAATTGCTCGGTCTGGTTCTTCGGATCGACCGCGCTGACCATGATGCCGGCCGCACCTGCCGCGACGAGGTCATCCATCACGCGCTGCTGCACGGCGGCCGCGGCCTGTTCCGGATATTTGAATTGAAGGTCGAAATTGGGCAATTCGCCCTGCGCCTTCTTCACGCCGGCTTCGGCGATCTTCCAGAAGTCCGACGCGCCATTGACGACGAAGGCCAGAACCTTCTTGTCCGCCGCGTTGGCCGAGCCGAGACCCAACGCGACCGCGAACGCAACGGATACACCAGCAACCAAGAGACGCTTCATTCATCCCTCCCTTTTAAGCGGTCGACCGTCGATCGCGGCCAACTCTTCATGTCATTTGCGCAATCGCCCGTTTCTCCCCGCCACTGGGCCAACCAAGCCCCGCTCCGGATCAACGGAGATCGCGGCGCCGTCGGCTTCAGCCTGCAAGGAAGAGAAATGAGGCACGCACCTCAAATGTACCAGAGTCCCTCGGGGCGTGCAACCAAGGGCACATTCGCTTCGGTCGGACAGGCAAGTCAGCCGGCGCCCCGTGACCTACGATTTCTACTTTGCATGGGGTTGATTTCGAGAAATGAACATCCCTTGCGGCCGCAAGGGCCGATCCCCCGACGCCGGGGGCAATTCGCGCCACCCAAAATATTCATTATTGAGAGAATTCTGAATTAACGAATATATCCCCATCGCGCGAGTCTGAAAGGCTGTCGGCCCGAATGCCGGCTCGCAAAGAACCTCCCGCCGGGCTCTGAACTCTCACGCCTGATAGCTGCGAACGAACATTCACAGGCGCAGTCCTCGCCATTTGTTATCATAGCTCTTTCGCGCTATTCACAGCGGCTGGAACAGGCCATCGTGCAACCCATCTCATGACCGGGCAGCCCGCGCGTCCCTTCGCCCCGGTGGCGGTCGACCGCCGAAACTTCATTCGCCTCGCCGGTGCATCGGCCGCGGGATGGCTTGCGCTCGGCGCATCGCCGGACCGGGTCCGTGTCGTCGCCTCGCTGATCGGATTGCCGCTCGGCGATCCCCTGACGAACCGGAGCACGCCGGAGAGCGCAGCCTCGCGACTGAGCGCCCTGATCCAGGGCATGACCGAGCGTGGATGGGTGGAAGGTGTCAATGTCCGCTACGAGATCCGTTCGAGCTTCGGCGGCCCGGCTCAGCAGGAAGCTGCGATCCGGGAAATCCTCGCACTCAAGCCGGACGTGATCCTGACCTCGTCGACGATCGAGACCGAAGCCCTGACGGCGGCCACCAAGACCATCCCGATCGTGTTCGCCACCGCCAACGATCCCGTCGGCAACGGCTTCGTCGAGAGCCTTGCGCGCCCCGGCGGCAACGTCACCGGCTTCACCAACGGCACTGCCGAAATGGGCAGCAAATGGCTTCAGCTGCTGCGGGAAGCAGCCCCCGCCATCGAGCGCATCGGCATCCTCTTCAATCCGGCGACCACACCGCGCGCCGGGCGCTTCTTCCTCGACGCGATCGAATCCGAAGCCGCGACCATGGGCGTGACCGTCACGCCTTTGCCGGTTAACGACGCCACCGGAATCGATTGGGCCATCCGCGGCCTTGCGGGCGCCCCCGCGGGCGGGATGATCGCGCTCGTCGACAGCTTCCTCGTCATCAACCGGCGCGCCATCGTCGCCGCCGCCGCGCAGCACCGCGTACCGGCGATCTATCCCTTTCACTATTTCATCGACGTCGGCGGACTGATGAGTTACGGCGCTTCGCTCGAGGTGCGCTCGGCCGACTATGTCGATCTCATCCTGCGCGGGACCAGGGCGGGCGACCTGCCGGTCCAGTCGCCGCGAAAATACGAGCTTCTGATCAACCGCAAGGCTGCCGACGCCCTTGGGCTGAAGCTGCCGCCCACGCTGCTGGCGCGCGCCGACGAGATCCGCGAGTGAACGAGCCGGCCAGCCAGGACACCTTGCGCGCGCCTCCGAGCCGGCTGTTCCGCAAATATCTCTACTCGTTCGTCGCGCTCGCCTTCGCGGCGCTCGCCGTCAACACCGCACTCGAGGTCTGGTTCTCTTACAGCGAGCAGAAGCAGCTCCTTGCGGCGACCCAGCGCGAACAGGCCGCCTCGGCAGCGGTCCAGATCGGCCAGTTCATCGGTCAGATCGAAAGCCAGCTCAAATGGGTGTCGCGCCTGCCGCCGGATCTGTCGGCGCAGGAGGACGAGCGGCTGAACGCCATCCGCCTCTTGCGCCTCTCGCCCGCCATCGCCGAGATCGCAACGCTCGATGCCCGCGGACACGAGCAGGTTCGCGTGTCGCGCCGTCTCGCCGACAAGGTGGGCAGCCAGACCGATCTTGCGGCCTCGCCTGCCTTTCTCGGCGCCAGGGCGAGCGGCATCTATTACGGACCGGTCTACTTCTTCGGCGATACCGAGCCGTTCATGACGCTTGCGGTTCTCGGCGGCGGCAACGATCCTCAAGTCACCGTCGCCGAGGTCAATCTGCGCTTCATCTGGGACCTCGTCGCCAGGATCAAGGTCGGCAGCACCGGCAAGGCGTATGTCGTCGATCGCAAGGGACAGCTGATCGCACATCCGGACCTTTGGCCTGCCCTGCGCCACACCGATCTTTCCGATCGTCCCGACGTCCAGGCGGCACTCGCCGGCGTCGCGCCCGCGGCGGGCGGATTCATCAGGGAAGACCTGTCGCAGCGACGCGTGTTGTCGACCTACGCAACGGTCCCTCCGCTCGGCTGGCTCGTCTTCGTGGAGCTGCCGATCAGCGAAGCCTATGCGCCGATTTACGCCTCCATCGGGCGCTCGACGTTCCTTTTGGTCGCCATGCTCGCCTTCGCCGTCCTGGCAGCGTTCCTGCTCAGCCGGCGCATGACCGTGCCCATCCAGATGCTCACGCAGGGCGCAAAGCGGATCGGCAGCGGCGATCTCTCCTTACGGCTCGCCATCAAGACCAATGACGAGCTCGAGGCGCTTGGCGACCAGTTCAACGTCATGGCCGCGCATCTGCGAGATTCCTACGCGACGCTGGAGCGCAAGGTTGCCGAACGCACGGCCGAGCTTGAAAAGGCCCGCGATCATGCGCTGGCCGAGCACGATGCCGCCGAGCGCGCGCGCAGCGCCGCCGTGCAGGCCAACGAGACCAAGTCGCGCTTCCTGGCCATCGTCAGCCATGAGCTTCGCACACCGCTCAACGGCGTCATGGGCGTGTTGCAACTGCTCGACGACGGCGGGCTGAACGAGGCGCAACGGCGGCACCTCGCGACCGCGGCCGCATCCGGTGAAACCCTGATCGCATTGGTCGACGCGATCCTGGAATATGCGCGGCTGGAAGCGAGCACGGAAGCACTGGAGACCCGCGATTTCCGCCTCGACCAGCTCATCCAGACGGCCGCAGAGCTGATGCGCCCGCAGGCGCTGGCGAAGGGGCTGGCGTTCGACCTGTCGTGCGATGCGAGCCTCAATGCGCATGTGCGTGGCGATCCGGTGCGGCTCAATCGCGTGCTCCTCAATCTCATCGGCAACGCCGTCAAGTTCACCGCGAAGGGCAGCATCACGCTCAAGGCCGCGCTCGCGCCGCAGCAGGATGCCTCGCTGCTCCGCGTCGCCATCGCCGATACCGGCATCGGCATCGCGTCCGACATGCACGAGCGGATCTTCGAGGATTTCGTGCAGGCCGACGACAGCATTGCGCGACGCTTCGGCGGCACCGGGCTGGGACTTGCGATTGCCCGCCGACTGACGCGGCTGATGGGCGGGGACGTAACGGTGGAGAGCGCGCCGGGCTCCGGGAGTGTGTTCCACCTCGCAGTCCCGCTCGGACCTGCCGGGATAGAGGCCTCCCAGGCTGCGCCAAGCGCGCCGTCGCGGCCGCTTCGCGTGCTGCTGGTCGACGACGATCCCGTCAATTGCGAGATCGGCGAGGCCATGCTCAGCAGGCTCGGGCATCACGCCGTGACCGCGCGAGACGGCGCATCGGCCATCGAGCGAGCCCGTAGCGCAACGTTCGACGTCATCCTGATGGACCTGCACATGCCCGACATGGACGGCGTCGAGGCTGCGGCACGCATCCGCCAGCTTCGATTGCAGCAGGCACCGCGGATCATTGCGGTGACCGCGGACGTCTCGGGCGGCGCCCGCGAGCGCCTCGCCGGCGCCGGGATCCGCAAGATGCTGGGCAAGCCGATCCTGATCAAGAACCTGCGCGATGCGCTCGACGACGATCCGCAAGAAGGATCGGAGACAGCCCGACTGGCTACAGGCATGCTGATCGACGAGCGCTTCCTGAGCGATCAGAGGGACCTACTGGGCGCGCGGCAGATTTCCAAGCTCTGCGAGCTCCTCGAAGAGACCAGTGAGACGCTCGTCGCGGACATCACAAGAGCCGCAGCCACGGATGATCGCGTGCACCTTGCGAAATGCGCGCATCGGCTCGGCAGTGCCGCCAGCGCGCTCGGTCTCGTCCGCCTGTTCGAAGCCTGCAACGTGATCGAGCTCGCGGCCGCATCGATGTCGATCGCGGAGTGCCGGACCGCTGCACGCGAGCTGGACATGCTCCGGCAGGCATCCCTGCATGCGCTGGCCGGCCTGATCCGCGACGAAGAGAAGCCCGCGCCTGCACCGGAATGCCGCCCGTCCGCAAAAAAGAGGCCCGCCAACCAGGGCGGGCAGGATTTTTAAGGGAGGAAGCGCCCTGACAAGGGAGCGCTATGCAATCTCAGCGATTCGATTGGAAACGGTAAGATCGTATAACTACTGTCATCTGCGTCTGCCTTGCTGCTAGCGGCCGGCCGCAGAATCAACGCGACAGCCACGCAGGCCGCATCGGTCTGCCGCTTCAACAGGGGATTTTCATGAGCTTTTCCAGCGTGTTCGCGCGCATCGTCGCGCTGATCGGCGGAGCTGCGCTGGTCTGGCGGCGGATGTCGGAAACCCAGCCACAACCGGCCTGGGGCGGCGCGCCGCAGATTCCGGAGGCCAAGCCGCAAGGCGCCATCCCGACCCTGAAGATGCCGACCGCGCGGGGCTGGCGCGATGGCGAGAAGCCGGTTACGGCGCCCGGACTGAAGGTCGACGCATATGCCAGCGGGCTCGACCATCCGCGCTGGATCAACGTGATGCCGAATGGCGACGTGCTGATCGCCGAGGCAACGCAGATCGCCGGCCCGCCGCGGAGCGTGTTTCACTACGCGATGCAGGCAACGATGCGGCGCGCGGCAGCGCTCGGCGTCAGCGCCAACCGCATCACGCGACTGCGCGATGCGGACGGCGACGGCGTCGCCGAGCAGCGCGGAACGTTCATGGAAGGACTGAGCCAGCCGTTCGGCATGGCGCTGATCGGCGACACCTTCTATGTCGGCAACACCGACGGCGTGGTCGCATTTCCCTACGTCGCGGGCGCCGAAAGCATCAAGGCTTCGGGACGCGAGCTCGTCACCTTCAAGCCATCCGGACACTGGACGCGCAGCCTGCTGCCGAGCGCCGACGGCAAGAAGCTCTATGCCGGCGTCGGCTCGCTCAGCAACATCGCCGAGATGGGCATGGAGGTCGAGGAAGGCCGCGCCGCTGTCTACGAGCTCGATCTCGTGAACGGCACGAGCCGCATCTTCGCGGGGGGCCTGCGCAATCCCGTCGGCCTCGCCTTCGAGCCGAGCACAGGCGTGCTTTGGACCGTCGTCAACGAGCGTGACGGGCTCGGCGACGAGACCCCGCCCGACTATCTGACCTCGGTGCGCGACGGCGGCTTCTACGGCTGGCCTTACTGCTATTGGGGGCAGACGGTCGACGATCGCGTTCCGCAGGATGCTGCGATGGTCGCAAAGGCGATCACGCCAGATTATGCGCTCGGCGGACACACGGCTTCGCTTGGCCTGTGCTGGATGCCGGCCGGCACCCTGCCCGGCTTCCCCGACGGCATGGTGATCGGCCAGCACGGCTCCTGGAATCGCTCGACGCTGAGCGGCTACAAGGTGGTGTTCGTGCCGTTCGAGAACGGCAAACCCTCCGGTCCTGCCCGCGACATCCTGTCGGGATTCCTCGCACCCGACGAAAAGGAGTCCTATGGCCGGCCGGTCGGCGTCGCGCTCGGGCCTGACGGCTCGCTGCTGGTGGCCGACGACGTCGGCAACGTCATCTGGCGCGTGACAGGCGCGTAAACGCGCTCACGTGCCCACGCTGAGCGTGGCGCGCTGCTTGCGCAACAGGGCGATCACGGACAAGGCCGTGATCATGCCGGTCTTCGGGTTCTCCGAGGGGATGTTCTCGATTGCCATCGAGAAGCGCGCGGAATCCGCCTCCACCTCGATGCGATGCACGTTGCGCGTCACGGTCGGATCGGCCCAGATCTCGACCATGGTGCGATCGGGGCCGATGCCTGCCAGCGACAGCGCGACCGCGACGTTGAGATTGGCCGGAAAGCCCTTGGCCGCCTCCCGCGCGGTGCCCGCGAACAGTCTGAGCGGCTCGCGCAAATTGTCGATGTCGATGCCGTTCTGCACGATGAACGGCGCACCCTTCAGGCCGTCGATCGGCTTGCGCGTGACCATCCTGACCGAATGGATGGTGCCAACGGCTGCCGCGTTGACCGCGTCAAGGCCGATCAACGCACCGGTCGGCACGATGATGCGGCCGTGATGAGCCTTGGCGAGATCTATGAGGTCGGAATTGTCGAGCAGCGCGCCAACGCTGACGACGATCGCCGCCTTCCCTCGCCTCACCACCGGCTCGACGATGCTGCGTAGCAGATGGCTCGGCGCGCACTCGACGACGATATCGGCCACCTCGGCGAGCTGCGCGACGGGCATGATGGATGGCGGCTGGCGCAGGCCGCTCAGAAATGCGCGATGCTTGTCGGGCTCGCGCGCGGCAATCGCCGACAGGACCAGACCCTCGATACCGCGATCGAGCTCGACGGCGATCTTCGTGCCGATCGAGCCCAATCCCGCGATGGCAACCCGCAGGTCCTTTCGATGATCGGCCATGCGCAACTCTCCTTCGCAAGGCCTTTCATAGCGCAGGCATCGCCTGCGCGCAAAGCAGCAGCGGCTCGGCTTACTGCTCGAAGGTGCGCACGCCGTGAATGCCGGCATCGGTGCGGATCATCCGCCCCTTCTTGCCGTCGGACGAGACGAAGATATCCCAATGCGCGGTGCCGCCGGGCTGGCCGTCCATGATCATGGCGCCGGTGCAATCGGCGTTGACGATATATGTGCCCTGAAGTGTCTCGCGCGACGGGGTGGTCGTCTGGCGGATCGAGGTCTGCTTGCCCGAGAACCTGCCGCTGCCGTCGAAATTGAAGACACCGTAGTGCACGTTTGTGCCCCGTCCGTCGAAGACATAGGCACCCTGCAGCTTATCCACCGCGCATCCCGCAGCGGCGTAGGTTGGAGAGATCGAAGCGCACGCCAGAATCAGACCGCCGATTGCAGAGCCTGCCAACATCCGATTGAACTGCATAATTCCCCGCCGTTCCCGTTGAGAGAAGGCGAGGACACGCTCAAATTGAGGCGCAAAAAAGGACGCGCGCCGCCTTCCCTCAAGCCGCCACGTTCGCCAGGAAGCGGTCAACCGACGAGCGCAATTGCATCGCCTGGTTGGAGAGATCGTGCGCGGTGGCAAGCACCATGTCGGCCGAGCGGTTGGCGTTGTCAGTCGCCTCCGCCGTTCCGGCGATGCTGCGTGCAACAACGGCAGTGCCGTTGGCCGCCTGGCCGATGTTTCTGGAGATCTCGCCGGCCGCGGCATTCTGCTGGCCGACGGCGGCTGCGATGCGGCCGGTAAAGCTGTCGATTTCGCCGATGATCAGCGCGATGGCGCCGACATTGTCGACGGCGTGGCGCGTTGCCGACTGCACCTCGGTGATTTGCGAAGAGATATCCTCGGTCGCCTTCGCAGTTTGAGTCGCAAGCGCCTTCACTTCGGAGGCGACGACCGCAAATCCCCTGCCCGCTTCGCCGGCGCGCGCAGCCTCGATCGTCGCGTTGAGCGCGAGCAGATTGGTCTGCCCGGCGATAGTACGGATGAAGCCGACCACCTCGTCGATCTGCTGCGCGGCGACGGCCAGCCGGCCGATGGTCTGGTTCGCGGCTTCCGCCATGCCGGAAGCGCGCTGCACGATCGTGGTCGCATCGGCAAGCTGGGACGTGATCGCTTGCACGGATTCGCCGAGCTGACTGGCCGCGCTCGCGACCGTCTGGACGTTGGTCGAGGTTTCCTTGGCGGTCGAGGCCGCCTCGTTCGACTGCGTGCCCGCAGTGCGCGCGGTGGAGGCGAGGTTTTGCGCCGTGTCGGTCAGTTCGCCGGTCATGCGGTCGGTATTGCTCAGCACAGCGCTGAAGGCGGAGCGGAAGGCATCTATCTCGGCTTCGAGGCGCTGGCGGCGGTTGCTCTGCTCGGCGCTGCTGTGGTCCTTGGCCGCGATCAGCGCGAGATCATCGTCGGCACGAGCCTTGAGGCTCGCCTGCATGACAGCTAGCGATTTCAGGAGACGGCCGAGCTCGTCGCGGCGACGCACAGAGATCTCATCGGTGAAATTGCCGGCCGCGACGCGTTCGGCAACCCGGACCGCGGCCGAGATCGGCCGGCTCATCGAATAGGAGAAGGCGAACGCGATGATCAGCCCGATCACCACCGTGCCGACTGCGACTGAAAGCATCGTGGTGCGCGCCTGCTCCACCGACCCTTCCGCCGCGGTGCGATATTCGTAGCCATAAGCCGCAACCAGCTCGACGAGATCGTCGATCGAGGCCATCAGGCGATCACCCTGCTCGGCGAGCAGAAAACTCGTCGGAATCTCCGTCACCCCGCCGGGCGATGGTTTGAGGATCTTGAGCGCGGCGCCGGACCAGCCCTTGAGCAGGCCCTCGGCCTTCTCGCGCGCCGCTGCAACGGGCGGCGAAGGCGCACGTTCACGCACCACGTTGAGATCTTCGAAGCTGCTACGCACCAGACTTTCGAATTTCGTGACCATGTCGCCGGAAGTGCCAGCAACCAGGCTGCGCTGGAGCACGAGGCGCGCCTCGTGCAGGGCTGCATGCGCGGAGCGCGCGTGGTTGATCCCCATCAGCGGCCCGTCGTAGAGCTTGACCACCATGTCGCCCGAAGTGCCGATGGCGCGGATGCCGTAGAAAGCGATCGCGCAGGCGAGGAGGACCACGACGCTGAAGGCACCGAAAATCTTGTAGCGAATCGACATCATCAATCTCCGGCGCCCAGCGGGCCCGTTAGTCCGTCACCTTGACCATCATCTTCATGCGCGGATGGATCGCGCAGATTACCTGCACGTCACCAGCTTCCTTGAAGGAAACGTCGGTCGAGGTGCCCGGCGCCTGCGAGCCGAGATTGAACTCGTTGCCCTTGCTGGCCGACATGATGTTGTGGGGCACCGTATCGTCATTGAGGAACGTGAGCGCCTCGCCCTTCTTGACCGAGATGCTTTCGGACGAGAAGACGCGGCCCTGCTGGTGGATCACCTCCGTCGCAGCGTAGGCGCCGACCGAAAGACCACAGATGATGACACCGGTGAACAGAGCGAGTGTACGCATGGGAATATCCTCTTGAAGATCGTTGCTAGCGTGGAAGGACCGGCACGGCCGTTGGGCTGAGTTCGCTGGTCAATGTCTTGAGGAAGGCGACAAGGTCGGCCTTTTCCTGCGCCGTCAGTCCGAGCGGCCGCATCAGGTCCGAGCGGCTGGGACGATCGACGCCGGCATGGTCGTAATGGTCGATCACCTGCTCGAGGGTCGCAAGCGAGCCGTCATGCATATAGGGGCTGCGACGGCCGATCTCGCGCAAGCCCGGCGTCTTGAAAGCATGCTGCATCTTGACGACACTGGGCAGATATTCGCCGCGACCGACATCCATGCTCGGCAGGCCGATATCCTGAAAACCTTCGTTGGTGAAATTCCAGCCCTCGTGGCAGGCGGCGCATTGCGCCTTGCCGTTGAACACGGCGAAGCCGCGCTTGGCGTCTTCCGAGATCGCCTTCTCGTTTCCGTCGATCCAGGCGTCGAACGGCGCGCGCTCCGAGACGACGGTGCGCTCATAGGTAGCTATGGCCTGCGCCAGTGTCTTCGCCTTCATGCCTTCGCCGGGAAAGGCCGCGTCGAACAACGGCTTGTATTCGGGAATGCTGGAAAGGCGCGCCAAGAGATCGTCCAGCTTCATGTTCATCTCGCCGGGCGATTGGATCGGGCCGAGCGCCTGCTCCTCGAGCGTCGGAAGACGCCCGTCCCACATGAAGATCGCGCTCCAGGCCGCGTTGACGATGGTCGGTGAATGGCGGCCGAGCTTCGCCATGCCGTGACCGACACCGACGGCGAGCCCGTCGCCCCAGCCGAAGCCGGGACTGTGACAGCTCGCGCAGGACTGCGCTGAACTCACCGACAGGCGCGTGTCGAAATAGAGCTTCTTGCCGAGCGCAGCCTTCTCGGGCGTATACGGATCATCCTTGGGAAACGGGATCGTGGTCGGCCGACGGTACTGCGCCTTCAGTGCATCGAGCCCGCCCGGCGCCTTCTGCGTGATCTCGACCTTCCGGCTTTCGCCGACCACGGCCGCGCCAAAACCGATGGTGCTGAAGCCGAGAACGCCGAGACCGGCCGAGGCGATCGTCGCCAGAAAGGCGATCGAGCGATAGGAGCCGCGCACCGGCATGCAATGTCCCCAAAATGGGTGCCATTTCCGACACCGAAAAAGCTTCGGCGCAACCAAACGCCAGAACGACAAGATGAGAATTAGAGGCGAAATGTTAAATTATGTTTCCCGCGGTGTGCCGCGGGAAAACAGGCAACCACCGTAAAAATACTGAAACAACGTGCATTATCCCAATAAGTGAGACGGCGCACGGCGCACCAAATGAAATGGCCGGGACAAGCCCGGCCATGACGAATTCCATCAACGTCAGCTTGTGAACGTTACTCCCACGACCACGCCGAGAAATCGTTCTCGAATTGCGGGACTTCCTTCCAGACGCCTTTCAGCTTCTTGCTGGTGATGGTGAGCCATTGCGGCTGGAACAGGAATCCGGCGACCGCATCGGTTGCCAGCATGCGCTGGGCGTCGCCGAGCAGCTTTGCGCGGGCCGCTTCATCCGGTGTCGTCACGATCTGCTTGTAGAGCGCGTTGAAGGCCTCGTTGTTGTAGCCGAGGTAGTAGTCCGGCTCGGTGATCTTCACGAGGTCGAACGGCTCGACATGGCTGACGATAGTGAGGTCGTAATTGTGCGGCCCATTCGGCGCGAACACCTGCGACAGCCACTGCGCCCACTCGACATTTTCGATCTTCGCGGTGATGCCGACCTTGGCGAGCTGCGCCGCGACGATCTCGCCGCCCTGCCGTGCATAGGGCGGCGGCGGCAGCTTGAGCGAGATCTCGAGCGGCGTGGTGACGCCGGCCTCGGCGAGCAGCTTCTTGGCCTTTTCCAGATCGTAGGGGTTGACGCCGGTGGTGTCGACATAGCCGAGCGAGCCTGGCGTGTAGAAGCTGCCGATCGGCGTGCCTAGGCCGTCCACGGCACCGTCGATCACCGCCTGGCGATTGATCGCGGCGAGAATGGCGCGGCGAACGCGAACATCGTCGAGCGGCTTCTTCTTTTCATTGATGGCGATGATGGTCTTGGCCTTGGAACCGCCAATTAGCACCGTGAAGCGCGGATCTGACTTGAACTGTGCGATGCTGCGGCTCGTTACGCGGGGAAACGCGTCGACGTCACCGGACAACAGGGCTGCGATCTGCGCAGCGGGATCGCCGATGAAGCGGATCGTCACCTTGGAGAGCTTGATCGCGGAGGCATTGCGATAGTCGGCCCATTTGTTGAGCGTGATCGAAGACCCCTTGACCCAGGCGCCGAGCTGATACGGCCCGGTGCCGACCGGCTGGGTCACGTTGGTTGGCGCACTCTTCGGCTCGACGATCGAGGCGCTCGCCTGCCCAAGCAGGAACGGCAAGTTCGGTTCGGAATATTTGACCGCGACCACGACCGTGTCGGCGTCCGGCGCGTCAACCTTCTCGAAGCTCTGGAACAGGCTCTTGTCCTTGTTGGTCGAGTTCGCAGCCGCGTTGCGCTCGAACGAGAACTTCACCGCCGCGGAATCGAACGGCTCGCCATTGTGGAATTTGACGCCCTTGCGCAGCTTGAACGTATAGGTCTTCAAATCGGGCGACGCCGTCCAGCTCTCGGCGAGCAGCGGCGAGACCGAGCCGTCCTCGTTGATCTTGGTCAGCGTCTCATAGATGTTGTAGAGCGTGACTTCGGCAATCGCCGCTGCGGCTGCGTTGGTGGGATCAAGTCCCGGCGGCTCGAGCGTCATGCCCATGATGACGCTGTCCTTCTTGCCTTGCGCCAGAGCCGGCAGCGAGGCCGCGGCAAAAACCGCGGTCAACGCGACAATGGTGAATTTCTTGAACATTTTTTCTCTCCCCGGCCATTGACCGATCAATCTATGCCAATCCGCAGCCTGACGCTAACCGACATCCGTCACGGCTGGCTGCGCCATCACCTGTTCGGCCTTGTGGCACGCCGCAAGATGCGTCTCTCCGATCCTGCGTAGCGCAGGGGCGGCCTCGCGGCAATGCTGGTCGGCGAGCGGACAGCGCGAAGTATAGGGGCATCCGGTCGCAGCTGATGATTGCGAGGCGATCGCCTGCGCGCCGCGGCGGCGGCGCACACGCCCGGCGTGTGTACGCGGCACGGCCTCCAGCAGCGCGCGCGTATAGGGGTGGGCGCAATGTTCGAACAGGTCCTCCGGTCGGCCCTGCTCGACGATCCGGCCGAGATACATCACCGCGACTTCGTCGCAGAGATAGTCCACGACCGCGAGATCATGGCTGATGAGAATGTAGCTCAGGCCGAACTGCTCCTGAAGATCCTGCATCAGGTTCAAGACCTGCGCCTGCACGGAAACGTCGAGAGCCGAGACAGGCTCGTCGGCGACGATCAGTTTTGGCTGGGTGATCAGCGCGCGCGCGATCGCGATGCGCTGGCGCTGGCCGCCGGAGAATTCGTGCGGATATTTGTCCATGTCGGCATCGCGCAGGCCGACCTGTCGCAGCACTGTGGAGACCCGCGCGCGCAGCGTCGTGCGATCGGTCCGCTCCAGCGCGGTGAGTGGCTCGGCGACGATCCGCGCGATCGTCTGGCGCGGATCGAGCGATCCGTACGGATCCTGGAACACCATTTGAAAATCGCGCCGCGCGCGGCGCAGCTCATCTGCGGGCAATCGATTGAGGTCGCGGCCGAGCAATTCTACCCGCCCCGAGGTCGGCCGCTCCAGCGCCATCACCACGCGGGCAAACGTCGACTTGCCCGAGCCGGATTCGCCGACCACGCCGAGACTCTTTCCGGCCTCGATCCGTACGCTCACGCCGTTGAGCGCCAGCACCTGGCCCGGTGGGCGAAACAGGCTTTCGCGCGGCAGCGTGTAGCGCTGCACGAGATCCTTCACATCGAGAAGCGGTTGCATGCTGCCAGTCATGCGGACACCGCACCGATGCGATCCGCCATTGACACATCCGTCCTGATGCAGCGCACGCCGTGGCCGGGTCCGACCTCCACCATCGGCGGAAGCGCGGAGCGACAGCGATCGATCACGAGCGGGCAACGATCGGCAAACGTGCAGCCCGACGGCAGATCGGCGAGCTCCGGGACCGTGCCGGCGATGGTCTTCAGCCGCGTCCCCTTCCGCGCGCCGAGCCGAGGCCGGGCACGGAACAGGCCTTGCGTATAGGGATGGCCCATGCGCCTGAACACGTCGTCGGTTGGTCCGCTCTCGACCACCGTGCCGCCATACATCACCATCATGCGCTCGACGTTCTCGGCGATGACGCCGAGATCGTGCGAGATCAAAATCATCGACATGCCCCGCTCCTCGACGAGATCGGCGATGAGGTCGAGGATCTGCCCCTGGATGGTGACGTCGAGCGCGGTGGTCGGCTCGTCCGCGATCAACAGGTCCGGCTCGCAGGCGAGCGCCATGGCGATGGTGACGCGTTGGCGCTGGCCGCCGGAGAATTGATGCGGATAGGCATCGACGCGCTTTGCCGCGTCCGGGAGGCCGACGCGGTCGAGCAAGGCGATCGCCTCGGCGCGCGCCTGTGCCGCCGAATAATTCTTGTGGCGCCGCAGCGGCTCGGCAACCTGATGCCCGATCGTGTGCATCGGATTGAGCGAGGTCATCGGCTCCTGGAAGATCATGCTGATGCGGTTGCCGCGCAGCTTGCAGTAATCCGCGTCGGAAAGTTTTACGAGCTCGCGGCCGTCCAGGCGGACGCTGCCCGTGACAGCGGCGCTCTCCGGCAATAGGCCCATCAGCGCGAGCGCGGTGACCGACTTGCCGCAGCCGGACTCGCCGACCAGTCCCAGCGTGTCGCCGCGCCTCAGGGAAAAACCGATGCCGCGAACGGCCTGCGCGGGGCCACGGCTGGTGTTGAGACGGACGCCGAGATTATCGACCTCGATCAGCGGCGAGTTTGCGGGATTGCCCATCATCATCGCTCCCGCGCCAGCCGAGGATCGAGCAGATCGCGCAATCCGTCACCGAGTAGATTGAGACCGAGAACGGCCACCGCGATCGCTGCGCCCGGATAGACCGCAAGCATCGGCGACTGAAACAGCAGCGTCTGCGCGTCGTTCAGCATGCGGCCCCAGGAGGGCTGCGGCGGCTGCGTGCCGAGCCCGAGATAGGACAGCGCGGCCTCGGCCAGGATCGCGAGCGCGAACTGGATCGTCGCCTGCACGATCAGGATCGACAGGATGTTCGGCAGCACGTGCTCGATGGTGATGCGAAAGGCTCCCTTCCCCGATGCGCGCGCCGCCAGCACGAACTCGCGCGCCCAGACTGCGTTGGCGGAGCCGCGGGTGACGCGAACGAAGATCGGAATCTGGAAGATGCCGATCGCCGTGATCGAGGTCAGCATGCCGGGGCCGACCACCGCGGCGAGCATGATCGCCGACAGCACGGCCGGAAAGGCGAAGGTGAAATCGCTCATGCGCATGATGAGCTCTTCCGTCCAGCCCTTGCGCGCGGAAGCGATCAGGCCAAGGCAGACGCCGAAGGTCAGTCCGATGCCGACCGCGATGATGCCGACCAGAATGGTCGAGCGCGCACCGATCAGCAGCAGCGAGACGATGTCGCGTCCGAAGGAGTCGGTGCCGAGCCAGTGCGAGAACGACGGCGGTTTGAGCTTCGAGGCGATGTCGATCTCGTAGGCCGACCACGGCGTCCACACCAGCGAGAGAAGCGCCGAGCCGACCACCAGAAGAACCAGTACGGTGCCGAGGACAAAGCTACGGTGGCGAAGCGCACGGCGCCAGAAGCCCGTCGCAGGCCGCGACGGCGCGGAAGTCGTCGGCAGGCCGACAGCGGCGGTCAGCGGATCACTCACAGGTCGTGGACCTTGATACGGGGATCGATGAAGGCATAGAGCACATCGACCACGAAATTGACGATGACGACCATGGCCGCGAGCAGCATCACGCAGTTGCGCACCACGATCAGGTCGCGATTGGCGATCGACTGGAAGATCAACCGGCCGAGGCCGGGCAGATAAAAGACGTTCTCGATGACGATGGTTCCGGCCAGGAGATTGGCGAATTGCAGGCCCATCACGGTCATCACGGGGATCATCGCGTTGCGCAGCACGTGGCTCCAGAGCACCTCGCGCTTGCCGAGCCCCTTGGCGCGCGCGGTGCGGACGAAATCTTCGCGCAGCACCTCCAGCACTGCCGAGCGCGTGACGCGGGCCAGGATCGCGGCCTGCACCACGGCGAGCGAGATCGCCGGCAGCAGCAGCGATTTGACGCCCGGCCAGATGCCATCGTCCCAGCCGGCAAAGCCGCCGGCCGAGAGCCATTGCAGCTTCACAGAGAACAGCAGGATCAGCAGAATGGCGAACCAGAAATTCGGCAGCGCGATGCCGACCTGGGTCAGCGACATCACACCGACATCGCCGAGCTTGTTGTGATTGGCGGCAGTGTAGATGCCGGCGGCGAGCGCGAGCGTCACCGTGATCAGCATGGACATGATCGCGAGCGGAATGGTCAGCACCAGCCGCTCCGCGATCAGCCCGGCGACGGGCGTACCGTAGACATAGCTGTTGCCGAGATCGCCCACCGCCATGCCCTTGACCCATTGCAGGTAGCGCACCATGAGCGGTTGATCGAGGCCGAGCTTGATGGTCAGCGCGCGCACCGCATCCGGTGAAGCATCGGCGCCCATCAGCATCTGGGCAGCGTTGCCCGGAAGCGCGTCCAGCACCAGGAAAATGATGAGGGACGCGCCGACCAGCGTGGCCAGCAAGGTCACAAACCGTCGTAAAACAAATACGCTCATGCGCTCACGAGCTCCGACGTCGTCCTGGCTTTCGCCAGGACGACACCGAGGGTGTTGCGGGCACCGTACCCCATTGGGACAAATAGGTTCATGCGCGGTCGGGGTCAGGGCTCATCAGCGGCACGATCAACATGTCCCGGCGCCGGGCGCAAGTGCCTTGGTGCATGTGCCCTGGTGCATATGTCCCACCTCAGCCGGGCCGGCGGGCCAAGAGATCGTGTGAGGCCTCGAACAGCGCGCTCACACGCAACAACTCGGCATCGCCGCGGAAGCGGCCGACGAGTTGAAGGCCGATCGGCAGCCCGTCCCGGCCGAACCCGCAAGGCAGGCTGATCGCGGGGTGGCCGGTCATGTTGAACAGCATGGTCCAGGGGAACCAGTGCGGCCGGACGCTGTCAAAGCTCCTGCCGTCGATCTCGATGCTACCGAACAGATCCTGGTCGATCGGCAATGCCGTCCGTGTCAGGGTCGGCATCGCCAGCAAGTGGCCGCGGGCAAGCAGCGATTGCACGCGGCGGAATAATGCCGTGCGCGCGAACATCGCCTCCTGGTAGTCGACACCGCTCACCTTCGTGGCGAGCGCAAGCTGCTTGAGGAACGCTTCGCTCAACTCGTCCTTGTGGTCGGCCGCTAGCTTGGCGAAACGCGTTCGCCAAACGGTATGGTTGATCGCGCGCCAGATCGGCTCGATGTCGAACCCCTCGCCGGAGAACTCCTCGAGGTCGGCGCCAAGATTTGCCAGCCGGTCGAGGCTTGCCTTGAAGGCAATCGCAACATCGGCCGAGACCGGCCGTCCCGGCGGCGACAGGCAGTACATGATCTTCTGTCCGCGCAGATCGCCGCGCGGCGCCGCAGTGTCGATGAAATCGGGCACGGGGATGCCGATCGACCATGGATCGCAGGGATCCTCACCCGCCATGGCCTGCATCATCAAAGCGGTGTCGGCGACGGTGCGCGTGGTCGGCGTAACATAGGTCTGGTTACCGAAGGCATCCTGCACCTGGCTGTGCGGGATCACGCCGTTGCTCTGCTTCAAGCCGACGACGCCGTTGCAAGCCGCGGGAATCCGGGTCGAGCCGCCGCCATCGGTTGCGATCGCCAGCGGCGCGATGCCGCTGGCAACCGCCACTGCGGCGCCCCCGCTGGAGCCGCCAGAGGAACGCTGCGCGTCCCACGCGTTGCGGGTGCGGCCGAACAGCGGCGAGTCGGTCAGGCATTTCGAGCCGAATTCCGGCGTCGTGGTCTTGCCGATCAGGATCGCGCCGTGGGCGCGCAGCCGTGCCACGGCCACAGCGTCCTCCGCCGGCACATTGTCCTTGTAGGGAACTGCGCCGAAGGTGGTTTTCACCCCCTTGGTGTTGACGATGTCCTTGATCGTAACGGGAATGCCGTGAAGCAGGCCGAGCTGCTCACCGGACATCACCTTGCGCTCCGCTTGATGCGCCTGGGCAACAGCCTCGTCGGCACACAGCGTAATGAAACAGTTCAGCTTCGGCTGCAATGTTTCGGCGCGAGCGAGCACGGCGCGCGTGACCTCGACAGGAGAAATCTCCTTGCGGCTGATGCGTCCGCGCAGTTCAACGGCCGATAGAAAAGAGAGATCTTCACTCATGTCGGGACAGGCTCGCGTGAGGTTGCCGCGAACTTGGCAGCCTCAAGGGGCCCTGTCCATTTCCGCCCGCGCATGGCCGCAGTCCCGGGGAACATCCTTGGATGGCGAGCGCCCGGATGCCTACCAGCGCCAGTCGATCTCGCTGAGGCGCGGCGGGTCGGCGCCGGGCCGGGTGCAGGTAAAGCCGGCACAATTGGCCGCAAAGGACAGCGCCCGGCGCAGCTCGTCGGCGCCGATGTCTTCCAGGGATTGACGTCGAAGCCGTCCCTGCTTGTGCAGGGCGAACAGCAGCGCCGCCTGAAAGCTGTCGCCGGCGCCGATCGTGTCGGCAACCGTCACCTTGGGCGCAGCGACCTCGATCTTTCCCGCCGTCTTGTGCCAGGCGACGGCGCCGTCGATGCCGCGGGTGATGACGACGAGTTTGGCGCCTTGCCCAAGCAACGCATCGGCCTTCCGCTGGTACGGCTCGTCACCATAGAGGTACGTGAAATCGACATCGGACATGCGGACGATATCGGCGTTCGCAGCGAAATCGGCCATGCGCGCGACATAGGACGGCTTGTCCTTGACGAGGTTGGGCCGGCAGTTCGGATCGAACGAGATCGTCGAGGACGCCTTGGCGTCGGCGATCAGGGCCTCGGTCTCGGCCGCACCGGTATCGTTGACGAGCGTCGTCGAGCCGACATGGACCGCTTCGATGGTCTCGAAGGGGATCGACCCGCGCCGATAGGTCCAGTTCCGCGTCGCAGTCTCGGCGTCGTAGAAGGCGTAATGCGACTCGCCGGCAACGATGCGCACGAAAGCGAGCGTGGTCTGGCGATCGCTGCGCGTGGCGTAGCGGAGCGCGACGTCGGACGCCTCGGCATGCGCCGCGATCATCTGCCCGAACATGTCCGTCGAGAGGCCGCCGACGAAACCGCTCGGCGCGCCCAGCCGCGCCATGCCGATCGCCACGTTGAGACAGGAGCCGCCGACCGCGGGCATCACTGCGTCGCGGCCGTCCGCCGCGCGCGTCGGCACAAAATCGATCAGCGCATCGCCACAACTGAGCAGCATCACCCGAACCCTTATCTTGCCCTTATCCCGGCAGCGTCAGCTCAAAGCCGGTCATCGCTTCGCGACTGCCGCGATCGACCTCGCGCAGCATCTTATAGGCCCTTCGCTTGCGGCTGTGAAACTCGGCCATGCCCGGCGCCGTCGGCTCGCTGAGGCGGCCGAGCGCCGACATTTTTGCCATGGTCTCGCCGATCGAGGCAAACGCGCCGCCGGCGACCGCTCCGAGCATCGCGGCACCGAGCAACACCGGCTCCCTGGTTTGCGGCAATGCGACGGTCAGCCCCGTGGTATCCGCCATGATCTGCCGCACCAGCGGGCTGCGGCTTGCCCCACCTCCCATGATCATGATGCTGGAGTGAACGCCGTGCGCGGCAAAGGCCTCGATCACCTCGGCAAGACCATAGGCAAGACCGCAGAGCCCGGCAACGAACAGGCGCTCCATCGCGCCGATGTCGGTATCGAGATCGAGGCCTGCGATCACCGCGCGCGTATCGGGATCGGCGTAAGGCGACCGGTTGCCGATGAACTCCGGGAGAACGTGAATGTCACGCGCCAGCAGCGCGGCACGGCTCACATCGCCCGCGCGCGCGATGATGCGCTTCTCCAGGAAGTCGATGATATCAAGCCCGTCCTTGCGCGCGGCCGTGCTCGCCTCGGCATATCCTGCATGCGACCTCAGAAGGTGGTCGATCGCGGCTCCCGCAGCCGATTGCCCGCCCTCGTTCAACCAGAAGTTCGGCACCATGCCGGAGTAATAGGGGCCCCACACGCCGGGGACGAAACACGGCTCGGTGGTCGTCGCCATGATGCAGGCGGATGTCCCCATGATATAGGCAAGGCGATCGCAGACGTCGGCGGTGCCGCCGGAGCTATCCCGTCCGCCGATCGCTCCGACGCCGCCGGCATGAGCATCGATGAGGGACGCGCCGACCGGCGTGCCGGGTGTCAGGCCAAGGTCGGATGCCGCTGCTCGGGTCAGGCCCTCGCCGAGCCGCGTGCCGGGTGCGACGATCTCTATACCGATCCGGGCATATTTCTCCGCAACCAGTTCCGAGAGCCCGATGCGCTGGAAGAACGGCGCGCTCCAACCGCCGCCATCATGCGCCAGATAGTTCCATTTGCAGGTCACCGTGCAGGTCGAGCGCTGGAGCGAGCCGGTCGCGCGCCAGGTCAGATAATCCGCCAGGTCGAAAAAATGGCCGGCGGCATCGAAGCTCTGGCGCAGATGCCGCTTCAGCCACAAGAGCTTCGGCATCTCCATCTCGGGCGAGATCGAGCCGCCGACATAGCGCAGCACATCGTCCTGCGTCTCATTGATCAGACGCGCCTCGGTCGTGGCGCGGTGATCCATCCAGACGATGACGTTGCGCTGGCTGTCGCCGGAGGCGCTCACCGTGACCGGTTCGCCGTCCTTGCCGAGCACGACCAGCGAGCAGGTGGCATCGAAGCCGATGCCGCGCACGGTATCAGGCGCAATCCCCGCCTCGGCCAAGGCCGCGCGGACGGATTTCGCGCAGGCGTCCCAGATGTCCGACGACGACTGCTCGACGATATCGCCGGCTTCGTGCCAGATCCTGATCGGATGCCGCGCGGTCGCCAGCAGATTGCCTGCCTCGTCGAAAACCCCTGCCCGCGTGCTGGTCGTCCCGACATCGACACCGATATACGCCTGCGGCATTGTCGCTCCCGTCAATTTTGACGAGGAGCCTACCAGCAAGTGTAACCGCCATCCACTAGCACGATGCTGCCCGTCATCAGGCTTGCCGCCTCGGAGCTCAGGAACAGCACGACCGAGGCGATCTCCTCCACCTGCCCCATCCGCGCCATCGGAGTTCCACCGATCCAGGCGTCGTACATTCTGGGATTGCTTTTCACGAAGGCGTTCAGCGGCGTTTCGATATAGGTCGGCGCCACCGCGTTGACGCGGATGCCACGCGCGCCCCATTCCGCGGCAAGCGACTTAGTCAGATGGTGTACCGCGGCCTTGGAGGCGTTGTAGAAGCACTGCTCCTGCGGCTTGTTGACGATGAATCCCGACATCGAGCCGACGTTGACGATGGTTCCCGCCTTCGCCTTGAGCATGTGCTTGCCGAATTCGCGGCAGCACCAGAAGGTCCCATTCAGATTGACGTCGATGACGTTGAGCCAGTGCTCGTCCGTCACGGTCTCCGCCGGGGTCTCGCTGCGGGCAATGCCGGCATTGTTGACGAGAATATCGACCTTGCCGTGACGGGCGACGAGTTCATTCGCCACATCGGCAACGCGCCTGGTGTCGGTCACATCCATGACCACGGTTTCGGTATCGTAACCCTTGGCCTTGAGGCCGGCTTGAGCGGCCTGGGCAACCTTGCCGTCGCGGTCGGCGATGATCACCTTGGCGCCGGCTTCTGCCAGCGCGTCGGCACAGGCGAGCCCGATGCCCTGCCCGCCGCCCGTAATGATCGCGGTCTTGCCACTTAGCTTGAATTTTTCCAGGTACATGTTGCTTTTCCCGTTTCTTGTTCGCCCAGCTGAGGTTCTTGTCCGAGCATGATCTTTCCGGAAAACCGCTGCACGTTCTGCGGTAACGCGGCCCTTCGGGTCCGGATCATGCTCTAGCCCCGGATTGCGTTGCCGCCCTCGTTGAAGCGGTGAATGCGTGCAGGTTCGGGCACCAGCGACACGCGGTCGCCTGCATGTAGGCTCAACTCGCCGATATAGCGTGCCGTGAGCATGCCGAGCTGGCCGGCGTCGACATAAAGAAACGTGTCGCTGCCGAGATGCTCGGCGACCGCAATCGTGCCCGGCCAGCCGCCTCCACCATCGCGCTCGATCTTCAAATGTTCGGGCCGCACGCCGATCGTGAACGCACCACGCTGGAGGGCGGGCTCGCCGGTGACGAAGTTCATCTTGGGCGAGCCGATGAAGCCCGCGACGAACAGGTTGGAGGGCCTCTCGTAGAGCTCGAGCGGTGAACCATATTGCTCGATTTTTCCGCCATTGAGCACGACGATCTTGTCGGCCATCGTCATGGCCTCGACCTGGTCATGGGTGACGTAGATCGCGGTGGTGCCGAGCTGCTTCTGAAGCCGCGTCACCTCGATCCGCATCTGCACGCGCAACGCGGCGTCGAGGTTCGACAGCGGCTCGTCGAACAGGAACGCCTTGGGCTCGCGGACGATCGCGCGCCCGATCGCGACGCGCTGGCGCTGGCCGCCGGACAGCTCGCGCGGCTTTCGCTCGAGATAGGGCGTGAGGTTGAGGGTCGCGGCCGCCGCTTCGACCTTGCGGTTGATCTCCTCCTTTGCGAGGCCCGCCATCTTGAGCCCAAAGCCGATATTGCCCCGCACGCTCATATGAGGGTACAGCGCGTAGGACTGGAACACCATCGACAGGCCGCGCTTGGCGGGTGGAACGGCGACGACGTTCTTGCCGTCGATGAGAATCCGTCCATCCGTCACGTCTTCGAGTCCGGCGATCAGCCGCAGCAGCGTGGTCTTGCCGCAACCGGATGGCCCGACGAACACCACAAAGGAACCGTCCGCAATGTCGAGGTCGGCGCCCTTGATAATGTGCACCGGCCCGAAGGCCTTCTGCACGCCTTGAAGTGTGATTTGACCCATGATGCGACAGCCCTTTCGCTACTTGACCGCGCCAAAGGTGAGCCCGCGCACGAGCTGCTTCTGGCTGAACCAACCGAGGACGAGAATGGGCGCGATTGCCAGCGTGGAGGCCGCCGACAATTTTGCCCAAAACAATCCTTCGGGACTCGAATAGGAAGCGATGAACACCGTCAGCGGCGCTGCCTCGGACGTCGACAGGTTGAGCGTCCAGAACGCCTCGTTCCAGGCGAGGATGAGGTTGAGCAGCAGGGTCGACGCCAGGCCGGGGATTGCCATCGGCGTCAACACATAGACGAGCTCGCGGCCGACGGTGGCGCCGTCCATGCGCGCCGCTTCCAGGATGTCGCGCGGAATCTCCTTGAAATACGTAAAGAGCATCCAGATCACGATCGGCAAATTGCCGAGGCACAGGATGAAGATGAGACCGATGCGCGAATCCAGCAGGCCAACATTCTTGTAGATCAGGTAGATCGGCACCAGCACGCCAACCGGCGGCATCATCTTGGTCGAGAGCATCCAGAGCAGGATGTCCTTGGTGCGTTTTGTGGGCGAGAACGCCATCGACCACGCGGCCGGAATGGCGATCAACAGCGCGATCAGCGTCGAGCCGCCGGCGATAATGATCGAGTTCAGTGCATGGTGGAGGTAGTCGCTGCGCTCCTGCACCGTCGCGTAATTTTCGAGAGTCCAGTGGAAGAACAGGAATGAAGGCGGAATCGCAAAGGCCTCCAATTCGGTCTTGAAGCTTGCGAGCGCCATCCAGAGGATCGGGAAGAAGATCAGGAAACCGCACAGCCAGGCGGCTGCCGTCGATACCGCCACCCGCTGCGCCGTTGCGATCCGTGCCATGTCTTAGGCCTCCAGGTTGCGGCCGACGATGCGGACGAGGAAGAAGGCGACGATATTGGCAATCACCACCGCGACGAGGCCGCCCGCCGAGGCGCTGCCGACGTCGAACTGGATCAGCGCCTGCGAATAGATCAGGAAGGCGATATTGGTGGTCTGCAATCCCGGTCCACCGCCAGTTGTGACGAAAATCTCCGCAAACACCGTGAGCAGGAAGATCGTCTCGATCAGGACCACCACGGTAATCGGGCGCGCCAGGTGCGGCAGTGTGATGTAGATGAAGGTCGACGGCCCGCTGGCGCCATCCATCTCGGCGGCCTCTTTCTGCTCTTCGTCGAGCGATTGCAGCGCGGTCAGGAGGATGAGGGTCGCGAACGGCAGCCACTGCCAGGCCACGATCAGGATGATGGCGAGCATCGGCGCGTCGTTGAACCAGTCGATCGGCGTCAGCCCGAACAGCTTCGCAAGCCAGGCAAACAATCCGGATACCGGATGCATCAAGAGGTTCTTCCAGACCAGCGCGCTCACCGTCGGCATCACGAAGAACGGCGCGATCACCATCAGCCGCACGATATTGCGGCCGACCACGGGTTGGTCGAGCAGGAGCGCCAGGGGGATGCCGAGCAAAATGGTTAGCGCCAGCACCGAGCCGACCAGGACCAACGTGTTCTGAAGCGAGGCGAGAAAGGCCGGATCGGTCAGAAAGTAACGGAAGTTTTCCAGGCCCACGAACGCTTCGGAGCCGGGATCGAGCAGGCTGTAATGCAGCGTCGAGAAATAGAGCGTCAGCGCGAGCGGAACGATCATCCAGATGAACAGCAGCCCGACGGCCGGGGCCAGGAGCGAGCGCGCAAGATACTGCGTCTGCTTGGTTGCCATGCTCTCTTCTCCTCTTCGGGGAAGAAGGCGGCCATCCATCCCTAGAGCTGGATGGCCGCAGGTTAGGCTCTCAGGAGGGTGAGCCTTGGTCTTACTTGATATAGCCAGCGCGCTTCATCTCGCGCTCGGTGGTGGATTGCGCCGCCGAAAGCGCGGCATCGACCGTGGTCGATCCGGACAATGCAGCGGAGAACTGCTGTCCGACCTGCGTACCGAGCCCCTGGAACTCGGGGATCGCGGCATATTGCACGCCGACATAAGGCACCGGCTTCACGGTCGGCTTGTTCGGGTCCGCCGCGTCGATCGAGGCCAACGTCAGCTTCGCGAACGGCGCGACCTTCAGGTAGTCAGGATTCTGGTAGAGCGAGGTCCGCGTGCCCGGCGGAACGTTGGCCCAGCCCTCCTTCGAGGCCACGAGCTTGGTGTAGTCCTTGCTCGTCGCCCAGGCGATGAACTTCTCGGCCGCGTCCGACTTCTTCGAACCGGCGGGGATTGCGAGACTCCAGGCCCACAGCCAGTTCGCGTTCTTGCCGAGCCCGGTGTTCGGCGCCAAGGCAAAGCCGACCTTGTCGGCGACCTTCGATTCCTTCGGATTGGAGACCATGGACGCCGCAACCGTCGCGTCGATCCACATCGCGCACTTGCCGGCGTTGAACAGCGCCAGGTTCTCGTTGAAGCCGTTCGAGCTCGCGCCGGGAGGGCCGGCTTCCTTCATGAGATTGACGTAGGTCGTCAGCGTCTTCTTCCATTCCGGCGAGTTGAACTGCGGCTCCCACTTCTCGTCGAACCAGCGCGCGCCGTAGGAGTTCGACATGGCGGTCAGGAACGCCATGTTCTCGCCCCAGCCGGCCTTGCCGCGCAGGCAGATGCCGTAGACGCCGGCATTCTTGTCCGTGAGCTTCTTGGCCGCATCGATCACGAAATCCCAGGTCGGGCTTTCCGGCATTTTCAGGCCGGCCTTCTCGAACAGATCGGTGCGGTACATCATCATCGAGCTCTCGCCGTAGAACGGCGCGGCGTAGAGCTTGCCGTCGACGGAGACCGCATCCTTGATTTTCGGCAAGAGGTCGGCGACGTCGTAGTCGGCGCCGAGATTGGCGAGCGGCACCAGCCAGCCCTTCTTGGCCCAGATCGGCACCTCGTAGGTGCCGATGGTGAGGACGTCGAACTGCCCGCCCTTGGTCGCGATGTCGGTGGTGACGCGCTGGCGCAGCACGTTCTCCTCGAGCGTCACCCATTTCACGTTGATATCGGGGTTCTTCGCGGTGAATTCGCTGGTCAGTCCCTGCATGCGGATCATGTCACTGTTGTTCACGGTGGCGATCGTCAGGGTCGTTTCGGCCATCGAGGGGACGGAAAACAGCAGTGCAGACACGCCGCAGACGGCGCCTAGGACTTTTTTCACGGTGACCTCCCTATACTCGCGTTTTGAGCATCTGCCCACGCGTTGGGCGTATGTTCAACTCAAGGCCACCCCTTTGTCAAGCACGCGCGCGCGCCCTCCCCTCAATTCAGGGTGGTGCAGTGCAAGAGAGATGCAACAGGGATACTGGTGGAGATACGCGGCGACGCCGCGGCTTCAGCGCTCGAGGATCGCGCGGGCTGTCGCTTCGTCCGTAATCAAGCCGTTGATCAGACGGCCATTCAGTGCGGCCGCGATCGCCGGCACTTTTGCCGCGCCGACCGCCGCTCCGATCGTCGTGGTCTTGACCGGCACCTCGGGCGGGATGCTGGTGAGGCGCTTGTTGGTGCCGCCCTTCAGCAGGCGGCCCTTGGCATCATAGGCCCAGCCGGTGATTTCGCCGATGGCGCCGAGCCGCATCATCTCGAACAACTCGTCGCGCGTGACGAAGCCGTCGACATGCACCTGCGCCTTCTGGTCCATCTGGCCGATGCCGACGAGCCGCAAGTCCGCTTTGGTCGCGATCGCCTTCACCTTGGCGATCGGCTCGATCCGCCCCATCTTGTTGCGCTCGTCCTCCGACGACATCAGGAACGGCAGCGGCATCGGATAATGCCGCGCGCCGGTGCGGTCCGCCAGGCGCCCGACGGTATCATAGAAGCTCGCCGAACCGTCCGCGGAGATGTTGCCGACCAGCGAGACGATCTGGTGATTCGGCCGCTCGATCGGGGTCACGCGCTCCACCGCCGCGCGCACCGCGCGCCCGGTGCCGAGCGCCACGATGACCGGTGTCTCGGAGCGCAGCGTCGAGTCCAGGAGGTTGGCGCAGCGCTCGGCAATTCCCGCGGTCGCCTGCGGCGCCGCGGGGTCTGCCGGCACGACCTCGCAATGGGCAAGCTCAAAGCGCTGCTTCAGCTGCGCCGCCAGTTCCATGCAGGCGGCAATAGGATGCTCGAGACGAAAGGTGATCAGGCGTTCGGCCAGGCACAGCGAAACCAGCCGCTGCGCCGAGGCGCGCGAGACCTGAAGCACTTTGGCGATCTCGTCCTGCGTGTGACCGGCAATGAAATAGAGCCAGCCGGCGCGTGCGGCATCGTCGAGCCTGGATTTTTCGTTCTCCATCGCCATGGCCGGCGTCACGCGTCCTTCCAGAAATCGGTCATCTGCGCGAAGACCCGATCGGCTCCGGCGGCAGCCAATATAGCGCGGCCGTCGCGAGCGCGATAATGGCTTCCGCCGACAAATCCCCAGACAGTCATGCCCGCGGTCTTGGCCGCCTGCACGCCGCTGACGCTGTCCTCGATAACCAGCGCGCGCGCAGGATCAGTGCGCATCTTCTCCGCGGCATAGAGGAAGAGGTCGGGCGCCGGCTTGCCGTGCCTCACCATCTGCGCGGTGTAGAGCCGGTCGCCGAAATGCGGCTTGAGGCCGGTGACATCGAGGGAAAGCGAGACGCGATCGATGTCGCTCGACGAGGCCACGCAAAACGGCCTGTTCAACTCCGACACCACCGCGCCGATGCCGGGGATCGGTTGCAATGCGCCTGCAAAGGTGCTCAGCACCCTCGCCTTGAAGCGAGGCACGAAACTATCCGGCACGGCCTGGCCAAGATCTCGGTAATGCTGCTCGATCGCCTTCGTGCTGCGCCCCAGGAAAAGCTCGAGCGCCTCCTCCTCGCTGAGCGCGATGTCGAATTCGGACAGCACCTCGGACAGGCAGCGGCAACTCAAGAGCTCGCTGTCCACGAGCACACCGTCGCAGTCAAAGATGACCAGGTCTGGCTTGGCGGCGTCCATCGCGACATACGATCATATACTCACGAACTGGGCAATAGCTCACTATGCGGGGTTGCGTCCGGGGGCAGGAAACGGAGGTGGGGGGTGCATGCGCGGAGCGTCAGCGACGAGGCAGTCACGGGAGGCAGATAGGCAAGCCTCGCCCACGTATCCCGCTTCGTCACGGTTTTGCGTTTAGCGGCGCCTCTGAACTTGCGGCAGCTAGCGCGGCCCTTCGATCATGAATCAGATTTTCGAGACGATGGGCCGCAACATTCAATGTGGCGGCATCCAGGGCTTGTTCATCGTCATCCGCCCTGGAGCGTTGTGCGTGCAAGACGCTGTCGATCTCGTTTTCGATCTCTAGCAATTCCGAGGCGCTTCCGGCGTGCCTTATCCGTTGCCCCAACGCATAAAGCGTATCGAGCGCCGGCTCCCTCGGCTTCAGCTCGCCGGATCGGAGAAACCGCCAGGCCGCCGCGAGCACCGTGACGAGCGCGCCAAGCGCCATCGGTGCCAGAAAGATGGCGTTGCTCCACTTGTCCAGGAACGAGAGCTGACTGCCGTTGTAGAATTCCGCCGCGCCCGCATGAACGGGAAGAAATGCGCCGGCATCGGTGTCAGGCGCCTTGAACTGCGCAAGGATCGGCAATTCGGCCAGAAGGTCTCTGCGAGCGGTCGTGAGGGCGTGCGTGAAACCCGCAATCATATCGTTGTCGAGGGTCTTCTTGCCGACCAGATAGAAGGCCGTCTGGAGCGTGGTGACATCATCTTCAGGAACGGGAGGCGATCCGCGCAACGTGCCCTTGGGGATGTCGAAGCTCTCGTAGGCACGTTCCTTCTCGGCAATTGCCCCCGCGCTCTCGATCGGAATCAGAACCGGGGCGGTTTTCGCGTTCTGAGGGAATAGCCCTCGCACCAGCGACAGGTATTTGTCGCTCAGCGGCATCACGAACAGGACGGCGCGTATCTCCTTGGTTTCGAGAGCCCGGCGGACCTGGTCGAGCGCAACGCTCTTGAATGCAACGTTGGCACGGTCAAGATCATATGTCCGCCTCAACACGTCGACGAGCTTCTGATTGGTGTCGCCGCCGACTACCCCCACGGTCGTGCGCTTCAGGCCCGTCATGTCCGTGATCGCCGAGCCCGGTGGTGCAACGAGCACCGCGACAGCCTGGGCCAGGACGACGATGGCCTGCGCCTGCGACAGGTCGCCCACATCGCCGCGGACGACGGCAAGGTCCGTCTTGCCGGAGGAGAACGCGGCCGCGGATTCGATCGGTCCGGTGGTCTCCACCACCTTGAGCCGCACCGGCGCGTTATTGACGACAAGCCTGCTCGCCAGCGCCGCCACGATTTTTGAAGCGTCGCCGTCGAGCGAGCCGACCGCGATCGATAGCGTCACCGGCCTAACGTACCAGCGATATGCGAACAGGCCGGCGCCGGCAGCGAGCGCCAATAGCGCAACGACGACGACTATACGGAGCCAAACCGGCAGTTTCGCGCCATCCGATCTCAACGCGTCACCCATGACGTCGCCATGGCTCCCTCACTCCGGAACGGTCGATTAAAGCGACTCGAAGAAGACGTAGTTTTGCCAGCTCCGCATACGCAGGAGAATCCTCCGTAGCAAAGACAGCCCGTGCATATGATGGGTGTAGATGGCGGCTTCACCGGACGACCCGAGCGGGACCTGGTAGCCCGACATGTCGTCGACGACGTCCAGGACAGCCAGCGCCCGGTCGCCGGGCAATGTGGCACCGATCTCCCGTATCGTGCCTGTAGTCTGAAGTTGCCCGCCTGCGATTGCGTCTATCACCAAGCGTACTCTGGCCTTGAATACGCGGCCCGGAATCCCCTTGAACAGAACTTCGGCCTCATCGCCGGCGCGAACTCGCTGCAGCGCGTTCTGCTGGAACGCGGCTGCCAGCGCCCGGTCTCTTTGGCTGTCGTTGACGAAAGTCATGGCCGGACGGAACGGCGCCGGCACCACATACACGCCCGGCCGCAGCGCAAGCTCGGTGACAAATCCGCCTGTCGGAGCTCGAACGGTGGTCTGGTCCAGATCGAATTGAGCGTCCGCAAGTTCGTTGCGAAAACGCACGATGGCCGCGTGCTCGCCATCGACCGTCGCACCATACGCCTGCCGGGCGCGATCTTCTGCAGCAGCAGCTTCGGCCACCGTTTGTTTTGCTGCATCAAGATTGCGCGTTGCGGTGTCGAGTGTTGCCTGTGCGACGACATTCTTTTGGAAGAGCGTAGACTGACGATCGTAGTTTTCCTGGGCCAGATCCATCTGCGCCTTGGCCTTTCCGGCCGCCGCCGTGGCCTGATCGACGGATGCCTTGAGCTGCGCGATATTGGCCTCGGCATCAGCCAGTGCTGCCCGTTTCTCCGCGACAGCGTATTCGTACGGCTTGGGATCAATCTTGAAGAGGACCTCGCCGGCTTCGAGATGTTGATTGGTGTGATCTTCGACGGGCACTTCGGTCACGCGCCCTCGGACCGCCGGCAAAATCGGTGTGACAGTGAAGTAGATTCGAGCATTGGTAGAGAACGGATGGTTATAGGCCATCGCGATGAATATGAACGAAAGCCCGAGGATGCCGCCGAGCGCTGCGGTCGCAAGCGTCCATTGATTGACCGGAATTCTGAAGATCTTGAACACCGCATAGCAGAACGCCACGTAGGTCCCGGTGAGCAACCATTCCATCTGTTGCCTCCTGTCCCGCGCGGATGGCGCCTAACGCTGCGCGCGCTGGCTCCCTACCGGCGTTGCGCTTGCGGCAGCACTGCTTTCGACCAATCTCTCGGCGAGTTCCGCCAGATCCGATCTGACCGCCGTCTCGCCTTCGAAACGAGCGGAGCGTTCTTTGGCCCCGAGCTTGGCCTCGATCTCGCCGAGCCGGTGCTTCAAAGCCTCCAGCTCAGCCACGGCCTCAGCGGGAGATGACGGTTCGCCCGGCTTGTTGCTGAAACCCCAGCCCCGATCGGGCCGGTACGACATTGCCCAGATCCAGAGAAATGGCCACAGCACGTGCAGCATGAACAAGCTGACCCAGCCGGCCGCGTGAATCGCATCCTCATGCGGATGATGGCGCTTTCTGGCGATCTGCGCGGGAATATCGTGGATCGCGATAATACCGTAGAATAGCACGATCACGACGAAGAACAGGATGCCCAGCGCGAGATAATTCAGGAAGGGATCTTCCATGTGCCGCTCGGAGAAAGTTGAGTAGGTTCTGCTGACCACCGATCCGCGCAAAAATGTCGCGCCTACTTGCTGCCGCCGATTGACATGGATCAACATCGCAGGAGGTCGGCGTTCGGAACGTCAAGACGCATTTGCCGTGTCCAAAGGCGTTCGCCACCCAAAGGTCTTAGCGCGGGCTGCATCAAAGATGGATGCCTCTCACGCTTTTTGTGCGATTGACCGTCGCTCTTTCCAATGTTCTGGACCATCAACCGGCGCGCGAACGCGCCGACGAGTTTGGTCGAGTCGAGGGCGGCCCTAGAGAGCCGCCCCTCATCGCCGTCCGGTCGCCCTACTGACAGACGTGCATCAGGCCATCATCGCCTTTGTACATGCTGCCTGGATCGCAGACGATTCCATAGCGCGCCTTGTAGTCAGTCCACCCGTTGTAGCCATACCAGGGGCCATTGGCGGGGTAGGCCCGTTGCAGGTAGAACGGGCTGGTTTCGACGGGACCGCCATAATATGCGTTTGCGGCCAAAGCCCCGCTGCCGACGTAAGGTCGGTTGCCATAGTAGCCCCATCCAGGCGAGGTGGCGGCGACGGCGGCCGCTGTGCCGACTGCCGCAGCGCCCGCGAGACCGGCGCCGACAGCGCCCGCACCATACCCATAGGCGGCTCGGCGATTTTGCCGACGCGCAACACCGGCAACGCTGACCGGTGTGAGCGGACGGCCGACGCGCGCCTGCGCGCTTTCGGTCGACAAGGACACACCGCCTTGTTCAGACCAGCCGAAGGACAGCAGAGTCGCGCACGCGAAGGTCGAGGTCGCTATTGCAATCTTTCTCCAACTCATCTGGTTCATGGATTGGCTCCGCGGTTTCCTGCCCGTTGGAAACGATGCGCCATCTCGATCCGCGCGCGCCTTGCGCTGGATCAACGTTTCGACGCGAGGTGCGGCCCATAGGGCCAGCAGCACTGACGCACCGGCCGCTCGCGGGTTTGCCTAGCCTTAATGCGCCACCTGCCAATGCGCGAGCACCAGAAGCGTTTGCTTCTCGACGTCGAGCACGCGGTGACCATCGACCCACGCGTCGTCGAGAGCGAGACGTCGACAAGCAGCGTGACGGCGAGATCTGGCCCTGCAGCCACATCGCCACACGAACCCGATCGAGCGCGTCGCTGCCGGCGCGAAGGTCGCAACGCAGTAGGAGGCCGGGCCTCCTGACTTGATCTCCAATCAACGCGAGCACATGTCTCTCAAAGTCGAACGTGTCTTCATGGGAGAAGCGCTGTGCAGACCGCGGTCACCATCCTCAACATCGTTTCGTTCCTGGCCAGTCTGGTGATGGTCTGGTTTGGGTGGGTCATGGCCGGATTTGCCGCCGAGTTCGACCCGCAACATCGGGACTATTACGGCATCGCGTACAGCGTCACCGTCATGGCAGCGTTCTTGATCATTCCAGCACTCTGCGTCGTGGTGTCGAGAAAGCTGGTTCTGCAGAACCGGCGCTCCTCAATCCTGGTCGCGCTTGCCCCCATGATACTGATCGCGCCGGCATTCCTGATGTACACCGCCGGCGGATTGCGCATGTTGGAGCACACCATCAACGGCTTTCTCGGCTCCCCCTGAAGCTGATCCCACCCAACGCTATCGCACGAAAGGCGCGTTGAGCTGCGGCGCCGCGTTGCTCAAAACAGGACAAGCGCGCCTATCAGCAGGCCCGCGGCAAAGGACAAAAGCCCGAGGGTGCAGGCCGACACGAGGCGGACGAGTTTGCGAAGCCGCTCCTCGTACTCCTCATCTGTTAGCTCATGGAAGTGAGCCGTCATCGGCGCTGCCATGCCCATGCTCTACTCGGCGCGGGCGGATTTACACGCCAAATAATGGTGAAGACGAGGCATTCGGGGCCGCCCCGATGCCGATAGCGTGATCAAACCCGAGGAAAATTGCCGAAGGCGCCGCAGGGTGGGCACGGCCCAGAGGCACTTTTGCCCACCCAACGATGATTGCCGCCCTACCGCCGCTGGTTATAGACGTCGATGCAGACCGCACCGAGGAGCACCAGGCCCTTGATGACCTGCTGGTAGTCGATGCCGATGCCGAGGATGGACATGCCGTTGTTCATCACGCCCATGATCATGGCGCCGACCACGGCACCACCGACGCGCCCCACGCCGCCATAGGCCGAGGCGCCGCCGATGAAGCAGGCGGCGATGACATCGAGCTCGAAGCCGAGGCCCGCCTTCGGCGTCGCCGTGTTGAGACGCGCGGCGAATACGAGGCCGGCGAGCGCGGCCAGCACGCCCATGTTGACGAAGGTGAAGAAGGTCAGCCGCTCGGTTTTGATGCCCGACAGGCTAGCCGCCTTGGCGTTGCCGCCGACGGCATAGATCTGCCGCCCGATCACGGTGCGCCGGGTGACGAAGCCATAAAGCGCGATCAAGGCGCTCATGATCACCAGCACGTTCGGCAGGCCGCGATAGGTCGCGATCAGATAGGTGAAGTACAGCACAGCGCAGGCCAGCACGACGTTCTTTCCGAGGAAGAACGCGTAAGGCTCGACCTCGATACCGTGCGACTGCTCGCGCGAACGGTTCTTGGCGCCGGCATAAACCAGCCCGAGGGCCAGCAGGGCGCCGATCAGCATCGAGGTCGGGTGCAGCGTGCCGGCCTCAGGCAGGAACTCCGGAATGAAGCCCGAGGACAATTTCTGGAAGGTCGACGGGAACGGTCCGAGCGACTGGCCCTGCAACACCGCGAGCGCCAGGCCCTTGAACACGAGCATGCCGGCCAACGTCACGATAAAGGACGGGATCTTGAAATAGGCCACCCAATAGCCCTGCGCCGCGCCGATCGCCGCGCCCAGCAGCAGACAGGCGATGAAGGCGACCGTGTAGTCGACCTTGTAGCTCACCATCAGCAGCGCGGCCACCGCGCCGACGAACCCCGCGACCGAGCCGACCGACAGATCGATATGCCCGGTGACGATCACGAGCAGCATGCCCAGCGCCATGATGACGATGTAGCTGTTCTGCAGCACGAGATTGGTGAGGTTGAGCGGCTGCAGCAGCGTGCCGCCGGTCATGGCCTGGAAGAACAGCATGATCGCGACCAGCGATATCAGCATGCCGTAGTTGCGTAAGTTGTTCTTGATGAAGCCTGTGTGCCGGCGCTCTTCAGGCAGCGAAACCGTCTTGTCGGTCATTGCTGCATTCCTCCCATCTCCGCGGCCTCAGGCACGCCGTTTCCGTTGCTTCTATCATTGCGCATGATTGCGCGCATAATCTTTTCCTGCGTCGCCTCGCGGGCAGGAAACTCGCCGACGAACGCGCCGTCGTTCATGACGCAGATGCGGTCGCAGATGCCGAGCAGCTCGGGCATCTCCGACGAGATCACCACGACGCCCCGGCCGGCCTCCGCCAGCTCGTTGATGATACAGTAAATCTCATATTTCGCACCGACGTCGATACCCCTCGTCGGCTCGTCCAGGATCAAAACCTTGGGGTCGGTCATCAGCCATTTCGACAGCACGACCTTCTGCTGGTTGCCGCCCGAGAGCTGGCCGGTCTCCTGGTAGACGTCGGAGCAGCGGATGCGCATCCGGTTGCGGTAGTCGCTTGCCACCTTCAGCTCGGCGATGTCGTCGATCACCTTGCCCGGGGCGACCTGGTCGAGGCTGGCCAAAGTAATATTCTTGCGGACGTCGTCGGCCAGGATGAGCCCGAGCTGCTTGCGATCCTCGGTGACATAGGCAAGGCCGGCATCGATCGCCGCCGCCACGCTCGGCAGGACGATCTCGTTACCCTCGAGGCGGATGTGGCCGGTGATATTGGTGCCCCAGGAGCGGCCGAACAGGCTCATGGCGAACTCGGTGCGCCCCGCCCCCATCAGTCCGGCGATTCCGACGACCTCGCCGCGCCGCACGCCAAAGTTGACGTTCTTGATGACCTGCCGCTCGGGATGGATTGGATGATAGACCGACCAGTTCTCGACCTTGAGGACTGGCTCCCCGATCTTGGAGCTGCGCTCGGGAAAGCGATGGGCAAGATCGCGGTTGACCATGCTGCGGATGATGCGGTCCTCCTGGACCTGCTCGCTCCGGCAGTCGATACCGTCCACGGTGCGGCCGTCGCGCAAGACCGTGATGTGATCGGCAACCTTGGCGACCTCGTTCAGCTTGTGGGAGATCAGGATCGAACCGATGCCCTGCTCGCGGAATTTCATCAGGCGATCGAGCAGCGCGGCGCTGTCGGCCTCGTTCAGGCTGGCGGTCGGCTCGTCGAGGATCAGCATGCGCACCTTCTTCGAGAGCGCCTTGGCGATCTCGACCAGCTGCTGCTTGCCGACGCCGATGTCGGTGATCAGCGTGTCCGGCGACTCCTTCAGGCCGACCTGGGCCAGGAGCTCCTGTGTGCGGCGGTAGACCTCGTCGCGGTTGATGACGCCGAACTGCGAGGGCGGATGCGAGAGAAAGATATTCTCCGCAATCGACATCAGGGGGATCAGTGCCAGCTCCTGATGGATGATGATGATGCCGAGCGCCTCGGAATCGTTGATGTCGCGGAAGCGGCGCTCCTCACCGTCGAAAACGATGGTTCCCTCATAGCTGCCGTGGGGATAGACCCCGCTCAACACCTTCATCAGGGTGGATTTTCCGGCGCCGTTCTCGCCGACCAGGGCATGGATCTGCCCGGGCTCGACCGAGAAATTGACGTCGCGCAGCGCCTGCACGCCCGCAAAGCTCTTGCTGACGCCGCGCATTTCCAACATTGCCGTCATGGCTTGGTGTCCCGTCGTTTAACCTACCCCCCGCTTGCGGGGAGAGCATAGTTCGCCTTCGGCGGCCGTTCTTGAGAACGCCGAAGCGATCGGGTCAGGGGGAGCTTCCGCAGGAGCAACTCTCACCGCCCCCGTGGAGACTTCCCCTCACCTCGATCTCTTATAACGGCGGCCCAGGGGCCGCCTATGCTCCCTCTCCCCGTAAGAACGCGGGGAGAGGGAGCAGGCAGCGCCTTACTGGAATTGGGCCTTCTTGTAGTAGCCGCTGTCAACCAGAACCTTCTCCCAGTTGTCCTTGTAGACCACGACCGGCTTGAGGAGATAGGACGGAACGGTCTTCGCGCCGTTCTCATAGGTCTTGGTGTCGTTGACCGTGACCTGCTTGCCGGCGAGTGCCGCGTCGACCATGTCGGCGGTCACCTTGGCGAGGTCGCGGGTGTCCTTGAAGATGGTCGAGTACTGGTCGCCGCGGAGCATCGCCTTGATCGAGGGCACCTCGGCGTCCTGGCCGCTGATGATCGGCATCGGCTGATCGGCGCTGCCGTAGCCAACGCCCTTCAGCGACGAGATGATACCGATCGAGAGACCATCATAGGGCGACAGAACCGCATTGACCTTCTTGTTGCCGTAGTAGGCGCTGAGCAGGTTGTCCATGCGGGCCTGCGCGGTGGCGCCGTCCCAGCGCAAGGTCGCGACCTTGTCCATGCCCGTCTGGCCGGACACGACGACGAGCTTCTTGCTGTCGATGTAAGGCTGCAGCACCGACATCGCGCCGTTGTAGAAGAAGAAGGCGTTGTTGTCGTCGGGCGAGCCGCCGAACAGCTCGATGTTGAACGGCCCCTTGCCGTCCTTGAGGCCAAGGCCCTGCACGAGCGATTCCGCCTGGAGCACGCCGACCTGGAAATTGTCGAAGGTCGCATAGTAGTCGACGTTCGGCGTGCCGCGGATCAGGCGATCATAGGCGATGACGGTGATGCCCTTGGCCTTGGCCTGCTTGAGCACGTCCGACAGCGTGGTGCCGTCGATCGCCGCGATCACCAGCGCCTTGGCGCCCTTCGTCACCATGTTCTCGACCTGCGAGAGCTGGTTCGGAATGTCGTCCTCGGCATATTGCAGGTCGGTGTTGTAGCCGCGCTCCTTGAGCACCTTCACCATGTTGTCGCCGTCTGCGATCCAGCGCGCCGACGACTTGGTCGGCATCGAGATGCCAACGGTGGGCTTGTCCTGTGCCAATGCCGGGGCCATCGCGGCAGCGCCCGCGAATGCGAGCGCGAGTACGGTCGTCTTCAGTTTCAGCATGCTTCACTCCCTTGGGGTGTAAAAACGTTTGTAGTTACAGCAAGAACTTCGGTGTGTTGTTCGTTTGAGCGACTCCTTGGGTCTCCTATTCAAGCTTGACGTCGGGCTCCGCGCGACCGCGCGCGGCAGCCTCGAGGATGAAGGTGCAGCCGGCTTGCGGATCGGCGGCGCGTTCCGCCGTATCCATATCCTGCCACGCTGAAGTAACAAGTAGGCGGGACAGATCCGGCCCGACAAAGGCGGGACAGCTCGACTGCCGCGCAGGGACGGCCAGCGAGCGCAGGCGCTCGCCTTCGGGACTATAGACGTCAACGCGGGCCCCGCCCCAGCGGGCGTTCCAGATCAGTCCGTCAGCATCGACGACCGAGCCGTCAATGCCGCCGACGCCAGTGTGGCGCACCAGCACCTCCGGCTCGGCGCGCGGCAATCCCGTCGCCGGATTGAGCGGAACGCGATAGAGCACGTGACGCGCGGTGTCGGCGAAGTATCCGATAGCGCCGTCCGGCGAGAAGCAGATCGAGTTCGGAATGCTGATGCCGGGAAACAGTGTCGAAATCTTGCCGCGATGGAGCGCGTAGATCGCGCCCGCTCCGGCTTCCGCCTTGCGGCCCATGGTGCCGATCCAGAACGTGCCGGATTGATGCACGCGCGCGTCGTTCGACCGCGTGTCCGGATTGTCGGCCTCCAGCGGGCGATAGAGCGTCATCGCGCCGTCGGCGCGCTTACGGACATAGAGACCATCCTCGGCCACGATCAACTGCCGCTCGGCGTCGATGCGGCCAAGCGCACTCGCCATCCGGCCGAGCGCATGGACGCGGATCGTATTGCTGCCGAGATGAGCCTCGTAGAGGCGGCCTTCGCGGATGTCGAACCACCAGGCGGTATCGGTGCTGACGTCATAGGTCGGGCCCTCGCCGAGATGGCAGTGCTCGGCGCACAGGACGGAGGTCGGCACCTGCTCGGTCATGGCGAGCTCACCCCAAAGCGATAGACGGTGTGGTGCTTGTAAACGCTGCCGGGCGCAAGACGCGGGCTCGGAAAATCCGGCCGGTTCGGCGAATTCGGCCAGATGTGCGGCTCCAGGCACAGCGCGTCGGACTGCCGGTACAGCCGCCCGCCCTTGCCCGCCACCGAGCCGTCGAGGTAGTTGCCGGAATAGACCTGCAAGCCCGGCTGATCCGTGAACAGCTCCATGACCCGCCCCGAGCGCGGCGCCTCCACGCGCGCGGCAAGACGCAAGCTGCCGTCACGCGGAAGGCAGAACGTGTGGTCGTAGCCCTTGCCGTTGCGCAATTGCTCGTCGTTCTGCCTGATACGCGCGCCGATCGCGGTAGCCTCGCGGAAGTCGAAGGGCGTGCCTGCCACCGCGTGCGGCGGCCCGGCCAGCGGGATCGCGGTCGGATCGATCGCCAGGAAATGATCTGCCGCGACCATGAGTCTGTGATCGAGGATCGGCGTTCCCGACGTCGCCCCTTCCAGATTGAAGAAGCTGTGATTGGTGAGATTGACGATCGTCGGACGATCGCTCCGCGCCTCCATGCTGACCGACAGTTCGGCAGCGCCAGTCACCCGGTAGGTAAGGCGAATGTCGAGCCGGCCCGGATAGCCTTCCTCACCGTGCTCGCTGGTATAGGTGAGCGTGACCGCAGGCTCCGCGCCGTCAGCGAGATCTGCGACCTGCCAGAGCTTGCGGTCAAAGCCGTCCAGGCCGCCATGCAGCCCGTTCGGCCCGTTGTTGGCGGCGAGTTGCACCGTCTCGCCATCGAGCACGAAGCGCGCCTGCGCGATACGGTTGGCATAGCGGCCGACGGTCGCGCCGAAAAACTTCCGCTCGGCGAGATAGCCCGCGCAATCGTCATAGCCGAGCACGACGTCGTCGGCAGCGCCCTTGGCATCGGGCGCGATCAACGCCTGAATGACCGCACCATGGGTGATGATGCGCGCTTCGAATCCGCCCTGCGCGCGCAGCACCACGCGCTCGACGGCGCGGCCATCCGGCAGCGTTCCGAAGACGTCCCTTGCGATGCGGCTGCCTGCCATGATCATTCCACGAACGGTTCAACGACGTTGCGCTTGCCGAGCATGAAGGCGTCGGCGACCAGACGGAACGGCGTCAGGTCGACGTCGCTCTCCCCCGTCGCCGCAAGCTCGACGAAACGCCGGTAGAGCCCGCGATATTCGGCTTCCGGCTCTTCCGCAAGCACTTTGCCATCGACGGCCATCCGGGCGCCGCCGCCCGACAGCGTCATCCGGCCCTGATCGGTCTCGGCCACGATGTCCCAGCTCTGCGGGCCGGTCTGTCGGAAGTCAAATTCGGCCGTGATCGGCAGATCGCCGGCGTCGCTGAGCACCAAATTCGCCGCAATCGGCGAGTCGCGATTGGACGGGAAAGACAGGTCAGCCGCCGTCACGAACACCTGGCGCGGCAGGATGCGGGTCAGGATCGAGAGCGCATTGATGCCGGGATCGAATACACCGAGCCCGCCTGGCTCCCAGATCCAGCCCTGCCCCGGATGCCAGACGCGGACGTCTTCCTTCCAGCTGATGTGCACGGACTTGATCTGGCGCGCGGCGAGCCATTGCCGCGCCGGCTCGACGGCGGGGGCAAAGCGCGAATGCCAGGTCGCAAACAACGACCGCTTTGCGTCCTTCGCCATCGCGACCAGCGGATCCAGTTCGCCGAGGCTGAGGCCCGGTGGCTTCTCCAGCATCACATGCTTGCCGGCCGCAAGCGCCGCAAGCGCCTGCGCGCGCCGCACTTGCGGCGGCGTGCACAACGATACCGCATCGATCGGCGGGCCCTTTGCGAGCAGCTCCTCGATGGAGGCGAAATGCGGCAGGTCCGGCAGCGAGGCATTGCGGCTCGCGATGGCGGCAAGGGTTGCGCCCGGTGTTGCCGCGATCGCGGCGACGTGTTGGTCGCGCGCGATCTTGCCGAAGCCGACGATGGCGATACGAAGTTCGGTCACGCTCATTCTCCAGATTGCGCTGACGAAGCCGTCTCAGCCGGCGCCGTCTCGATCACCGTGCCTTCATGACGGCTCATGCCATTGTGGATGACGAAAACCATGGCAGCCGAGGCGGCCTCGACGTCGCCCGCCGCGATCGAATCGACGATCTTCTGGTGCCAGAGCAGCACCGTGTCGCGATCCTCGACCTCGACCGGCGCGCTGAGCAGGAAGGATGCCCGCAAGGCGGCTTCGATGACATGGCCGATCGAGCGCATGAAAAGATTACCGGACGCCCGCGCCACCGCAACGTGCAAGGCAAGGTCCGCGTCGGCGAAGCCGGCGGAATCGGATGCCTCGCGCCGCATGCGATCCATGCTGCGCCTGAGCTCGGCGAGATCCTCCTCCGAACGCCGCGCGGCCGCGAGCATCGCCGCGCGCGGCTCGACCGCGAGACGGATCTCGGCGAGGTCGTTGAGGAAGCGCTTGTCGATCCCAGCGTCGAGATGCCAGGCGAGAACGTCGGCGTCGAACATGTTCCAGGCGCCGCGCTCGCGCACGACGGTGCCAACCCGCGCCTTGGTGGTAAGCAGACCTTTCGCCACGAGGGTCTTCACGCTCTCGCGCAACACCGGCCGCGAGACGCCGAACATCGAGGTCAGCTCGGCATCACCGGGTAGCCGCGTGCCTTCGGCGTAGCGACCTGCGATGATGTCGACCCCGATCGAGCGGGACACTTCCGCATGGTTGGAGTGGGCCCGCCGCGTCGGGATGACGACGATGCGCGAGGTCATGAGGTGGCTCCCGCGGGTCTCGTAGCCGGCCGGCGCGCGATTGCGATCATGACCTGCTGCAAGGCGATGAAGGCGAACAGCAGAACGCCAGTTGCGATCTTCGTCCACCAGCTCGACAGTGTCCCGTCGAAATTGATGTAGGTCTGGATCAGCCCCTGAATGAGAACACCGAGGAACGTTCCAATCACCGAGCCCTGCCCGCCCGTGAGCAGCGTGCCGCCGATCACCACCGCCGCGATGGTATCGAGCTCGACGCCGACGGCAGAGAGCGAATAGCCGGCACCGGTGTAGAAGGAGAAGACGATGCCGGCAATGCCCGCGAGCAGGCTCGACAGCATGTAGATGAGGATCGTCATTTTGCCGACGGCGACGCCCATCAGGCTCGCCGTGACCCGGCTGCCGCCGAGCGCATAGACATTGGCGCCGAATCGAGTGAGCTGCAGCAGCAGCGCTCCGCCGATCACAATCGCCAGCATGATGATCGCAACCGCCGTCAATCGCCCGCCGCCCGGAAGTCGTAGCGCAAAGTCCGAGACCGTCGAATAGATCGGTGCGGTGATCGGCACCGATTCCGTCGAGAGCAGGAAGCTCGCGCCACGCGCGAGGAACATGCCGGCCAGCGTGACGATGAATGGCGGCAGGTCGAACAGATGGATGACAGCGCCCATTGCCGCGCCGAAGGCCGCGGACAGCGCCAGGATAGCCACGAAGGCGACCAGCGGCGGCATGCCCCAGCGCTCGATCGCGAGCGCGACGAACACAGTGGTAAAGCCGATCACCGAGCCGACCGACAGGTCGATGCCGCCCGAGATGATCACGAAAGTCATGCCGGTCGCGACGATGCCGAGGAAGGCGTTGTCGGTCAGGAGATTGCAGACCACGCGCGTCGAGGCAATGTTGGGAAATTGCAGCGCGCAGAGCACAAAGCCCGCGACCAGCACGATGGCCGTGATGAGGACGGGCGGCAGGCCTTTCATGCTTTCGTCCCCCGGATACGCGCCACGATGCCGGCCATGCCGGTCAGCTTCGGCGATTGCAACAGCAGCACCGCCAGCACCACCACGGCCTTGACCAGGAGGTTGAATTCCGGAGGATAGCCCGACAAGAGAATACCCGTGTTCATCGTCTGGATGATGAGCGCGCCGAGCACGGCGAGCAAGAGGCTGAAGCGGCCGCCGAACAGCGAGGTTCCGCCGATCACGACGGCCAGGATCGCGTCGAGCTCGAGCCAAAGGCCGGCATTGTTGGCATCAGCCCCCATGATGTCGGCGGCGGCAATCACACCGGCGAGCGCCGCGCAGACACCGCACCAGACATAGACGGCAAGGATCATGGCGCGCGTGCCGACACCGGCGAGCTCGCTCGCGCGCGCATTGCCGCCGGTCGCCTCGATCAACAGCCCGAGCGCGGAGCCGCGCACCACCGCGCCGGTGAGGATCAGCATCCCCAGGGCTATCGCGACCGGCACGGGAACGCCGAGGATGGCGCCGTTGCCAAGCCAGACCAGGCCGGGCGAGGTGAATGTCACGATGCGCCCCTCGGTGATGAGCTGGGCGATGCCGCGGCCGGCGACCATCAGGATCAGCGTCGCAACGATCGGCTGCATGCCGAGGATGCTGACCAGAAAACCGTTCCAGAGCCCGCAGACGAGGCCCGCACCGAGCGCGGCCGCGAGCACCACGGGCAGGCCGTGGCTATCGGCGAGGCTCGCGGCGATCGCGCCCGAGATCGCCATGACCGCGCCGACCGAAAGATCGATGCCGCGTGTGGCGATCACCAGCACCATGCCGAGCGAGAGCAGTGCCACGGGCGTGCCGCGGTTGAGCACGTCGATCATGCTGCCGAACAGTCGTCCGTCCTGCAAACGCAGATCGAAGAATTGCGGCGAGACGACACGATCGACCATCAGGATGACGATCAGCGCAAAAATCTGGGCAAGGCCCCGGCGTGGCAGAAGAGCGGTCATGGCCTGCCCTCCTGCGTCACGGCACTGCCGTCGGCGGCAATCGCTGCCAAAATATTGGAGACGTCGATCGCCTCGCCTTGCAGCTCCTCGACATGGGCGCGATCGCGCAGAACGACGACGCGATCCGAATAGGTGACGATCTCGTCGAGCTCGGAGGAGATCACGAGCAGCGCGAGGCCGTCGTCACAGAGCTCGCGGATCAAGCGGATGATTTCGGCATGCGCGCCGACGTCGATGCCACGGGTCGGCTCGTCGAGCACGAGGAGCCGCGGCGAGGTCGCGAGCCAGCGCGCCAGCAGCACCTTCTGCTGATTGCCGCCGGACAACAAGCCGACCGGACGCTCCGGATCCGGCGGGCGGATATCCAGTAGCTTGACAAAGCGCGCCGCGATCTCGTCCTGCTCGCGGCGCGACAACGGCCGGTGCAGGCCGCGCTTGGCCTGGAGTGCCAAGACGATGTTCTCGCGCACCGTGAGCTCGGCCACGATGCCTTCGGTCTTGCGCTCCTCGGGGCAATAGCCAAAGCCTTGGCGGACTCCGTCGCGCGGTGTTTGCAGCCGCACGGCCGCGCCCTCCACTTTAGCCTGGCCCTGATCGGGACGCTCAGCGCCGAACACCAGCCGCGCCGTCTCGGTTCTCCCCGAGCCCAGAAGGCCGGCCAGACCCACGACCTCGCCATGCCGCAGTTCGAGATTGAACGGCGCGACGTAACCAGCCTTCCCGTAGTTCTCGAAGCTCGCGCAGATTTCGCGCACCTTGTGCTCGCCCGCAGCCGCACGCGCGCTGGTGGTCTCGGCAAGTTCGCGGCCGAGCATCATGCGGATCAGTTCGAGGCGCGACAGCGATGCGGTCTCACGTTCGCCGACCAGGCGGCCGTTGCGCAGGACGGTGATGCGGTCGGAGATTTCGTAGACCTGGTCGAGGAAGTGGCTGACGAAGACGATGCCGATGCCGCGGCCGGCAAGCTGGCGCATGATCTTGAAGAGAATCTCGACCTCATGACGATCCAGACTCGCGGTCGGTTCGTCCAGAATGAGGACGCGCGCCGACAGGTCGACGGCACGGGCGATGGCGGTGACGTGCTGAATCGCGACCGAGTAGCTGCCGAGCGGCGCCGCCACGTCGATGTCGAGGCCGAACTCGGCAAGCAACGCCTTTGCCCGCCGGCACATCTCGCCTTCACGGACAATGCCGAAGCGCATCGGTTGCCGGTCGAGAAAAAGGTTCTGCGCCACCGACAGGTTGGGCAGCAGATTTACTTCCTGGTAGACGGTGGCAATACCAGCTTCCAGCGCCGCCTTCGACGATCGCGGGGCGACCTCGATGCCGCCGAGCCGAACAATTCCCGCATCGCGCGGGACTACGCCGGTGACCACCTTGATCAGCGTGGACTTGCCGGCGCCGTTCTCGCCGAGCAGGGCATGGATCTCGCCCGCACGAAGCGTGAAATCGACGTCCTGCAACGCACGCACAGCGCCAAAACTCTTGCTGATTCCACGCACCTCCAGCAGAGAAGTGGCGGAATCCGGGCCGGTCTCCATTACGACGTCACTCCCGCCGGCGTCCGCTTGTGGGGTTGCGGACGTCCAGCCAATTCACCACGCTTAGCAGTTTCGAAGGCGGGTGCGCCACCGGAGCGTAGATCAGCCACAGTGGCGCACTGTAGGGCTCAGTAACCGAGACCCTTCTTGCTGTCGTAGACCTTCTGCGGATCGTCAGAGGCGGTGTAGAGCTTCGATTCCGTCTGGATCCACTTCGGCGGAACGGTGCCCTTGTCCTTGAAGGCCGCGACGACATCGAGCGCGGGTCCCGCCATGTTCGGAGTCAGTTCAACCGTGGCGTTGGCTTCGCCCGCGGCCATCGCCTTGAAGATGTCGGGAACCGCGTCGATCGAGACGGTCAGGACGTCCTTGCCCGGCTTGAGGCCGGCTTCCTTCATGGCCTGGATCGCGCCGACCATCATGTCGTCATTATGCGCATAGACCGCGCAGATCGACTTGCCGCCGCCTTCAGCCTTGATGAAGCTCTCCATCACTTCCTTGCCCTTGGCGCGGGTGAAGTCGCCGGTCTGGCTGCGCACCACCTTCAGGTTCGGATGCTTGGCGACGACGGAGTCAAAGCCCTTCTTGCGGTTGGTGGCGACGCTGGCGCCGACCGTTCCCTGCAATTCGACGACGTTGCAGGCCTTCTCGCCGACCGTCTTGGCAAGCCACTCGCCGGCGACGGCGCCTTCGTGCACGCTGTCCGAGGTGACGGCGGTCAGATAGAGGTCCTTACCCGACGGATCGATGTCGCGGTCGAGCAGCACGACCGGGATCTTGGCTTCCTTGGCTTCCTTCAGCACCGCATCCCAACCGGTCGAGACGACCGGCGCGAGGAAGATCGCGTCGACGTTCTGCGCAATGAAGGACCGGATCGCCTTGATCTGGTTCTCCTGCTTCTGCTGGGCGTCGGCGATCTTCAGATTGACCTGGCGCTTGGACGCTTCCTGCTTGGAGACCGAGGTCTCCGCGGCGCGCCATCCGGACTCCGATCCGATCTGCGAAAAACCGATGGTGAGCTGACCGGCATTGGCCGGCAGCGCGAGCAGCAGTGCGGCGGTGGCGCTGGCCGCAAAGAGAGCTTTGAGGATCATCAGGCGTGTCTCCCAAAATGTTTATCTCGGATGCCAATTGGTATCATGGCACCTAACAGACCGCCCCTCTGGGCGGCGGGAGGCACCATTTCACGGAAGCTCGGCCCTGTATAGTCATATTATTTGACTATATGACTGATTCCGAGATTTTGTTGTCGACGCGCGCCTACGCACCCGCAGCTCTACTTTGCACGGGTCGTTTTCGACGCGTTTGCGATGGCAAGGCCAGCATCGGTTTTGAACGCGGCTTTCGCCGATGCCGGCACCCTGGCGCTACAGCAGCTTCCGCCCGGCCAGGTTCTTCATCAGCGCGCCGATGCCGAAGCTCCAGGGCTCGCACTCATCGCTCGTGCGCATCCGGTTGGTGAGCTTGCCGAGCTCGGGCGCTGCGATCGTGACGATATCATCGCGCTTGTGGGTGAAGCCCTGCCCCGGTGCATCGCGATCCTCGACCGGTGCGAACATCGTGCCCAGGAACAGCACGAAGCCATCGGGATATTGGTGCACTTTCCCGATCGTCTGCGCGACGAGATCGGTGGGATCACGGCTGATCTTGCTGATCGACGAATGGCCATTGAGCACAAAACCGTCCTGTCCCTTCACGTTGAGGCTGATGTCCAGCTTGCGTGCGTCATCGAGGGAGAAGGTGTCGTCGAATAACCGCAGCAACGGGCCGATGGCGCAGGAGGCGTTGTTGTCCTTGGCCTTCGACAACAGCAGCGCCGAGCGCCCCTCGAAGTCGCGCAGGTTCACGTCATTGCCGAGCGCGCCGCCAACGATCTTGCCGCGGCTCGAGACGAACAGCACCAGCTCCGGCTCCGGATTATTCCAGGTTGATTTCGGATGCAGCCCGGCATCCATGCCGGCGCCGACCGACGACAGCACCGGCGCCTTGGTGAAGACCTCCGCATCGGGGCCGATGCCCACTTCGAGATACTGGCTCCAGGCGTTCTGCTCGATCAGCACCTGCTTCAGCCGCATTGCTCCCTCAGAGCCGGGCTTGAGCTTCGACAGATCGTCGCCAATGAGCCGCGTCACCTCCTTTCGGATAGCCTCTGCCGACGCCGGATTGCCCTTCGCCCGTTCCTCGATCACGCGCTCGAGCATGGAGACGGCGAAGGTCACACCGGCGGCCTTCAGGGTCTGAAGATCGACCGGCGCGAGCAGCCAGGGTTTTTGCCGATCGCGTTGATCGGGCGGCGTGTTGGCCGCGATTGCTTCGAGATCGCCGATCCGCTCGCCTTTGGTCTCGCGCACCGCCTTTGCCGGATCGACCTCCTCGCACAGAGCGCTGATGGTCGGAAACCGCGCGGTGACATCGAACACGCCGTCACCGCGCACCGCGACCACGGCGGGACCATTGACCTGCGGCAGCCAGACCCGGCCAACCAAGGTGCCGCGCGTCCCGTCCTCCGGCAAAACATCCTTCGCCGTCAGTGTCATCCTGGCCGTTTCCGACTTCATTGCATCGGTCCTTTTCTCTTTTGTTGTCACCCGCGCACGGCACGACAAGTACGCACGCTCGCCAGCACCTAAAACACCATTTGCGGGCGCCGCGCCACTGGGAAGCACGCGATTCAGCCACGCCGGACGCTGTCCGCCTATCGCATCGCGGAACCATTTGCGACGCAACATTCAAAATGAGACTGCCCGTTAAGCCACGCAGGGCTCCGACGCGTGCGCTGCATCCGAGTTCGGTTAGCCTTCATTCAAGAACCGTATGCCTCGTGCCAACGAGCTTCCGGCGAATAATGACGAGAAATAATGACGACACAGGGAGGAGAGCAATGTTGAAAGGCAGTGTGGGACTCGTCGCGCTGAGCAGCCTGTTGCTTTCAGGTGCAGCAATGGCGCAGGAGAAGATCAAGGTCGGCGTCACCGCGACCCTCGAAGGCACCTATACCGTGCTCGGCGAGGACGGCATCCGCGGCTTCCAGACGGCGCTCAACGTGCTCGGCAAGAAGGTCGGTGACAAGGAACTCGAGTTCGTCATCGCCTCGACCGACGCAACGCCCGATTCCGCCGTGCGCGCCGTGCGCAAGCTGATCGAGCAGGACAAGGTGCAGATCCTGCTCTCGCCGCTGTCCGGCGATGAGGGCATTGCGGTGAAGAATTTTGCCAAAACCCATCCCGAGCTGACCTTCATCAACGCAGCCTCCGGCGCGCAGGAAACCACCTACGTCGATCCCGCGCCGAACTTCTTCCGCTACAACATGGACGGCGCGCAGTGGCAGGTGGGGCTCGGCAAATACGCCTATGAGAACAAGGGCTATCGCAAGATCGCGACGGTCGGCGAAGACTATTCCTTCATCTACACGCAGGTGTTCGGCCTCGTGCTCGAATTCTGCGGACAGGGCGGACAGGTCACCAACCGGCAATGGGTACCGCTCGGCACCAAGGACTTTGCCTCGGTGATTGCCGCACTGCCTGACGACGTCGATGCGATCTATCTGGGCCTCGGTGGCGCCGACGCCGTCAACTTCCTCAATCAATATCAGCAGGCCGGCGGCAAGGCGCATCTGATGGGCGGCTCGATCATGATCGACCAGACCATCCTGTCCTCCAAGGGCAATGCCAAGAATGCGCTGATCGGCACACTCGCCGCGAGCGGCCAGGCCGACACCTGGGAGGACCCGGGCTGGCAGAAGTTCGTGAAGGACTATCAGGACGCCTTCCCGCCGAACAAGCGCTTCCCGAGCCCGTCACTGCTCGCCACCAACTATTACGGCTCGACCATGGCCCTGATCCTCGGGTTGCGCGCTGTAAACGGCGATCTCTCCAACAATCAGGAGAAGTTCAAGGCCGCACTGGCCAAGATCGAACTCGACGCGCCGAACGGCAAGATCAAGCTCGACTCCAACCGCCAGGCGATCGGCACCAACTTCGTGACCGAGGTCGTCGATGACGGCAAGGGCGCGCTGTTCTCGAAGGTCGTGAAGGTGATTCCGAACGTGAACCAGACCCTTGGCTACGATCCGGCGGTGTTTGCCAAGATCGGATTGCCGAGCCGTACAGTACCGGAATGTAAGAAGTACTGACGCAATCACGTTCGCAACTGCGACGACCGGGGAGCGATTTGCGAGGCGGATATCTCACCGCTCTTGCAATCTCTCCCCGGTTGTTGAACGCTAACGGCAAAATAAAACAACATCGGGAGGGGATGGCATGAGCCGGGCGCTCGCCGTCTTCCACGGCCGGTTCGGTCGGGCGACGGTCTACCAGTTGAACCGCCCTTTCAACATCCACGCGCATCGCGAGGGTCATCTGATTTTCCATGTCGGCGGCTTGCCCGCTTGCATCGATGTTTGCGACGGGCGCTTCGAGCTCAATGAAACGTCCGTCGTCGCCGTCAATCCCTGGGAACCGCACAACTTCCTGCCCTCAGATCTCGACGCCGGCGCGATCTTCTTCGTGCTCTACGTCAACGCGGAGTGGTTCGCGCCCGATGCGCCCGGCGCCGACCGGCTGCGGTTCGGCCGCACCCAATTCAAGCGCACGCCGGCCCTCGACAAGCACATCCGAAGGACCGCCGCGCTGGTGTGCGGCGCTCCCTCGCTGTCGAGCCTCGACTCCGAGCTCAGGCGGTTGATCGATATCTGCTATGACGAAAGCTGGCAGCAGGCCGAGATCGCCCGCGATGCCCGCGCGGCCGGCGCCGTCACCGATTTCCGCGTGCGCAAATGCATCAGGTTGATGTCGGAGAGTCCGGGCGCCGAGATGGAGCTCGACACCATCGCGCGAGAGTCCGGCCTGTCGCGGCCACATTTCTACCGGCTGTTCCGCACTCAGACCGGCGTAACTCCGCATCTCTATCTCAACACGCTGATCATGGAGCAGGCCCTGGAGGCGCTGGTCGCGAGCGAGGCGCCGATCGCCGATATCGGCTTCGATCTCGGCTTCTCCTCGCAGAGCGGTTTCACCCGCTTCTTCGCTGCCAATGTCGGCATGGCCCCGACCGATTATCGCCGCGCCGCCAAGGTTTTGCGCGCATAGAGCCGCGCGCGAAAAGATACTCTCGATCAAACACCCTCCTTGTGTCCTCGCTAGGATGCCCGGAACGCGATCCCGAAAGATGATCGCGAGCCTAGGGAGATGCACGTCCATGGCGTGGTACGCAGCCTGCTCGGGGCTGTCTGACCTGCATTCGACAGACGACGTGGAGCGAGGTCGCGATGACCTGACTGCCCCCTCTCCCCGGTTGCGGCAGGGTAATCGCATTTGGATCGCTGCTATTCCTGCCGCGGCCGCTTCAACAAGTTCGGTGTCGTCTTCGCGCAGGCGGGGACCCATAACCCCAGGAAGTAGCTGTGGCGCGAGATATGGGGCAGCGATCTTCGCCAAGCACAATCCTGGGGTTATGGGTCCCGGGCTCGCGCTTCGCGTGCCCCGGGACGACGAAACTCTCTGCCCTACGCGACTGGGAGAGAGGCAGCGGCCCTCATGACTCGCTTTGTCGAACGCCATCCTGCCTGGGCGCTGATCGTCATCATCGCGATTGCGCTCGCGCTCTGGCTGATCTTCGCGGTCTGGCCGCCGGGGCTTGAAGACGCCATCGGCCGCAAGCGCGTGTTCCTCAACGCCGTCTTCAACGGCATCACGCTCGGCGGCCTCTATTTCCTGGTCGCGAGCGGCTTCACGCTGATCTTCGGCCTGATGCGCAACGTCAATCTTGCGCACGGCTCGCTCTATCTGTTCGGCGGCTATGTCGGCTACGCCATCAGTGCCTCGACGGGCTCGTGGATCCTGAGCTTCATCGTCGCCTTTATCCTGACCGCGCTGGTCGGCATCCTGCTTCAGGTCATCGTTTTCCGCCGCATGGAAGGCCAGGACCTGCGCCAGACCATGGTGACGATCGGCCTCTCGATCGTATTTGCCGACCTCATGCTGTGGGCCGCCGGCGGCGATTTCTACCAGATCCAGACGCCAAACTGGCTGATCGGCCCGGTCGAGCTGCCGCTGATCACCGCGCTCAAATCCTCGGGCGAACCGGTCTATCTCCGCTATCCCCTGGTGCGGCTCGTGATCTTCGCCGCTTCCGTGGTGATCGGCATCGCGATGTGGCTGGCGCTCAACCGCACGCGCATCGGCATGATCATCCGCGCCGGCGTCGATGACCGCGACATCCTGGCCGCGACCGGCGTGCGCATCCAGCTCGTGTTCGTGCTCGTCTTTGCGCTCGGCGCCGGGCTTGCCGGCATCGCCGGCGTCGTCGGCGGCACGTTTCAATCGCTCTCGCCGGGCGAGGACATCCGCTTCCTGCTTGCCTCCCTCGTGGTCGTGATCGTCGGCGGCATGGGCTCGATCCCCGGCGCAGCGCTGGGCGCGCTGATCATCGGCCTCGCCGAGCAGCTCGGCTCGGTCTACATCCCGACCTACGCGATCGTCGTGACCTTCCTGATCATGGTGCTGGTGCTGGCACTCCGGCCGCAAGGCCTGCTTGCGAGGCGCTGACATGTCGCTCACCCACGACGCACGCGTTCCCGTTCGCACCGCCGCCGGCGCGCAGCGGCTCGCATTGCGTGGCTGGCCGGAAATCGACAATCCCGTCGCCTGGATCGTCGCGATCATCCTCTTGATCATGCCGCTGATCGCCAACGGCTTCTTTCTGATCGAGATCTTTGCGACCACCCTGATCCTCGGCACCATCGCGCTCAGCCTGATGTTCCTGGCCGGCTATGGCGGCATGGTCAGCCTGATGCAGCTCACCGTCGCGGGCTTTGCCGCCTACATGGTCGCGGTGTTCGGCACCAGCGACAACGCCAATATCAGCCTGGGCTGGCCGTGGTGGCTTGCGGTGCCGATGGCGCTCGCGCTCGCCACCGCCTTCGGCACGCTCGGCGGTGCGCTCGCGGTGCGGACCGAGGGCATCTACACCATCATGATCACGCTCGCGATTGGCGCAGCCTTCTACTATTTCACCAACCAGAACTGGGCGATCTTCAACGGCCACACCGGAATCAACAACGTCGGCACGCCGCGCTTCTGGGGCGTCAACTGGCGCGCCGACCTTCCCTTCTACTACGTCGTGCTCGGCGTCGCTGCGCTCTGCTACTTCGCTGTCGAATACATTTCCCGCGCCCCCTTCGGCCTCGCCTTGCAAGGCGTGCGCGACAATCCTCGCCGCATGGCTGCGCTCGGCTTCAACGTCAATGCCCACCGCGTCGCGGCCTATGCGTTTGCGTCCTTCATTGCGGCGCTGGCGGGCGTCTTGCAGGTCTGGAACTACCGGCAGATATCCCCCGGATCGGTCAGCGTCGGCGCCTGCATCGACATTCTCATCATAGCCATCGTCGGCGGCATCACGCGGCCTATTGGCCCTTACATCGGCGCACTGATCTTCGTGCTGCTGCGCACCTTCGCGCTCGACTTCCTGGTCAAGATCGGACTCGACGGCAATCGTTTCCGGCTGCTGATCGGGCTCGGCTTCCTCGCCATCGTGTTCTGGTCGTCGGATGGCGTCATCGGACTCTGGCAGCGCTGGCGCCAGCGCACAATCCCGACACGCCCAAGCGGACGGAGCGGTCAAGGATCCGGTCATGGATAGCGTCGCCCATCGCCTCTCGGCCGTCGGCGCCGGCGCAGCGCTCGAGCTGCGCGGCGTGACGCGCCTGTTCGGTGCGCTCGCAGCGCTGACCGACGTCACCATCACAGTCCGCCCCGGCGAGCGGCGCGCCGTGCTCGGCTCCAACGGCGCCGGCAAGACCACGCTGTTCAACTGCATCACCGGCGACTTCCCGCCATCTTCCGGCACCATCCGCTTCTTCGGCGAGGACATCACGCACTTCCCGCCCTATGAGCGCATCCGCCGTGGCCTGAGGCGGACCTACCAGATCTCTGCATTATTCCCTGGCCTCACCGTGCAGGACAATGTCTACCTCGCCTGCCGCGGCGTCTCGCGCGGGCGTTTCTCGCTCCTGCGGCCTGGCCAGAACGATGCACTGATGCATGCCGCGGACAACCTCGTGCAGGCCGTGCATCTGACAAACGTCAGGGATCAACGTGTGGCCGAGCTCGCACACGGCCAGCAACGTCAGCTCGAGATCGCGCTCGCGCTCGCCGGCGCCCCGCGCTTCGTGCTGTTCGACGAGCCGGCCGCAGGTCTTTCGCCCGCCGAACGGCTCGAGCTGATCGAGATTCTGACCTCGCTGCCATCCCATATCGGCTACATCATCATCGAGCATGACATGGACGTGGCGCTGCGTGTCGTCGAGAGCGTCACGATGATGCACAACGGGCGCATCTTCAAGGAGGGCCTGCCGCAGGAAATACAGTCCGATCCCGAGGTCCAGGAGCTCTATCTCGGAGGCGGCCATGAATGAAATCCGGCGCTCCGCGCCCGCGCTCGAGGTGAAAGGCCTCGACGTCTATTACGGCCATTCGCACGCGCTGCAAGGAGTCGACCTCACGCTCGATGCCGGCGTGTTCTCCGTTGTGGGGCGCAACGGCATGGGCAAGACCACGCTGTGCAAGGCGATCATGGGGCTTGTGCGGGGCAGCAGCGGCTCGATCCGGATTCAGGGCGAAGACATCACGCGGCGCCCGCCGGCGCATATCGCGCGTCTCGGCGTCGGCTACGTGCCGCAGGGACGCCGCCTCTGGCGATCGCTCAGCGTGGACGAGCATTTGCAGCTCGCCGGCGGCATCCGCAGCGGGGCCTGGACCGTCGAGCGCATCTACGACACGTTTCCCCGTCTCGCCGAGCGCAAGGACCATGGCGGCGGCCAGCTTTCCGGCGGCGAGCAGCAGATGCTCGCGATCTCGCGCGCGCTTCTGACCAATCCGCAGCTCCTGATCATGGACGAGCCGACCGAGGGCCTTGCCCCTGTCATCGTCGCCCAGGTCGAGGAGATGCTGCTTCGTCTCGGCGAGGACGGCGATATGTCCGTGCTCGTGATCGAGCAGAATATTGGCGTCGCCACTGCGATCTCGCGCAATGTCGCGATCATGGTGAACGGCCGGATCAATCGCATCATCGATTCCGTTCGTCTTGCCGCCGACCGCGACTTGCAGCAGCGCCTGCTTGGCGTTGGGCTTCATGCCGGGCTCGAGGCGGACATCGACGTTCCCGTGGCCGGTTCTCAAGCAAAAGCGGCACCGCAGCCTACGCGTTCGAGCGGTCCGATCCGCATCTACATCTCCAATCCGACGCTGCCGACGCGCTGGTCGCAACCGGTGCCGATTGCCCGCATCGAGGCCGCAGCGCGCACGCTCTCCACTCAGATCGCGCGGCTCGACGAAACCACACGGCGCAAGCGCGAGCCGGTCGCAGCGCAAACCTCCGGACCGCCCGTCGTGCTCGTCGTCGGCACGCTCGACACCAAGGGCACGGAGCTGCGCTTCATCCGTGACACCATCGCGGAAAGCGGCCTCCGCACGCGGCTCGTCGACGTCTCGACCAGCGGCAGGCACACGAGCTGCGACGTCTCCGCCCAAGAGATTGCGCTGAACCACGGCCGCGGCGGATCGGCCGTGTTCGGCGCCGACCGCGGTGTCGCCGTAACCGCGATGGCCGATGCCTTCGCCAACTGGCTCCGCCGCCAGGGCAACGTCGCCGGCGTCATCTCGGCCGGCGGCTCCGGAGCGGCTTCGCTCGTTGCGCCCGGCATGCGCGCCCTCCCCGTCGGCGTGCCGAAGCTGATCATCTCCTCGGTCGCCTCCGGCGACGTGGGCCCCTATGTCGGGCCAGCCGATATCACCATGATGTATTCGGTCACCGACGTGCAGGGCCTCAACTCGGTCTCACGCATCGTGCTTGCCAACGGCGCCAACGCGCTCGTCGGCATGGTCAAGGCACGTCTCGATCAACGCGAGGCCAAAGAGCGCATCACACGCGCAAGCCTGCCCGCAATCGGCATCACCATGTTCGGCGTAACCACGCCGGCGGTGCAGAAGATCGCGGCCGACCTGCGCGATGATTTCGAATGCCTCGTATTCCACGCCACCGGCGTCGGCGGACGCTCGATGGAGAAGCTGGTCGAGTCCGGCCAGCTCGCCGGCGTCATCGATCTCACGACGACCGAGGTCTGCGATCTCCTGATGGGCGGCGTGTTTCCGGCCAGCGAAGACCGGTTCGGCGCGATCGTCCGCAGCCGCGTGCCTTATGTCGGCTCCGTGGGTGCGCTCGACATGGTCAATTTCGGGGCGCCCGACACCATCCCCGAGCGCTATCGCGGCCGCAAATTCCACGTCCACAATCCGCAGGTCACCTTGATGCGGACCACGGTGGACGAAAACGAGCGTATGGGGCGATGGATCAGCGAGCGGCTCAACCAGATGGACGGGCCGGTGCGTTTCTTCATTCCCGAGGGCGGCGTCTCCGCGCTCGATGCGCAGGGACGGCCGTTCTGGGATCCCGAGGCGGATGCCGCGCTGTTCCGTGTGCTCGAGCGCACTGTGCGGCAGACGAGCAACCGCCAGCTTATCCGCACCAAGAACAACATCAACGATCCCGAGTTCGCCTCCACGATTGTCGGTGCGTTCAAAACCCTGTTCGGACGCACCGGGGCGCGCCGGAGAATGGCGAGGTGACCGATGGCCAGGTTTGAACGGGCTGCACTGCTGAAGCGATTTCGCGAGATGGCAAAGCGCGGCGAACCGATCGTCGGCGGCGGCGCCGGCACGGGGCTCTCCGCCAAATGCGAAGAGGCCGGCGGCGTCGATCTCATCGTCATCTACAATTCCGGCCGCTATCGCATGGCCGGGCGCGGTTCGCTCGCCGGCCTCATGGCTTACGGCGATGCCAACGCCATCGTGCTGGAAATGGCAAGTGAAGTGCTGCCCGTGGTTAGCAAGACGCCAGTGCTCGCCGGGGTCAACGGCACCGATCCGTTCCGCGACATGGACGTCTTCCTCGACCAGCTCAAGGCCCTCGGCTTTGCCGGCGTGCAGAACTTTCCGACGGTTGGCCTAATCGACGGGATCTTCCGCGCCAATCTGGAGGAGACCGGCATGTCCTATGCGCTGGAGATCGACATGATCGCCAAGGCACGTGAGAAAGACATGCTGACGACGCCTTACGTCTTCAGCGAGAAGGAAGCCGCCGCGATGGCGATCGCCGGCGCCGACATCATCGTCTGTCACCTGGGCCTGACGACCGGCGGCACGATTGGCGCACAGACCGCGCCGAAGCTTGCCGATTGCCCGGCGCATATCGACACCTGGGCCTCAGCCGCGCTCAGCGTCAATTCGGACATCCTGGTGCTCGCGCATGGCGGTCCGATCGCCGATCCCGCGGACGCCGATTTCATCATGAAGAACACCCGCCACTGCCACGGCTTCTACGGTGCCTCCTCGATGGAGCGCCTGCCCGTGGAGCGGGCACTGACGGACCAGGTTCGCAAATTCAAGGCGATCGGCGCGCGCTAACGCCGAAACGTTCGAGGGAGGGAAAGATGTCGGGGATTTTGGTCGGTGAATTGATCCTCTGGCTCATCGTCGCGATCGTCGTGATCGTGGTCGGCGTCTACATCGTGAATTGGCTGTACCATCGCTCGTCCAAGGAGGTCTCCTTCGTCCGGACCGGCTTCCTTGGAGAGCGCGTGGTGATCAATGGCGGCGCTTTCGTGCTGCCTTTCATCCACGACTACACGCCGGTCAACATGAACGTGCTGCCGATGGGCATCATCCGTTCCAGGCAGGACGCCGTGATCACCCGTGACCGCATGCGGGTCGACATCGAGGCCGACTTCTACGTCCGTGTGCAGCCGACCCGGGAAGCCGTTTCGATTGCGGCCGCCACGCTCGGCCGCCGCACCATGGAGCCGGAGCAGCTCCATGCGTTGCTGGCCGGCAAGTTCATCTCCGCGATCCGCTCGGTTGCTTCCGAGATGACCATGGAAGAGATGCACGAGCGGCGCGGCGACTACGTCACGCGCGTGAAGACCAATGCCGCCGAAGCCCTCGCCCAGAACGGCCTCGAACTTGAGTCGGTCGCGATCACCGATCTCGACCAGACCGACCTCGAATTCTTCAACCCCTCGAACCGCTTCGACGCCGAGGGCTTGACGCGGCTGATGGAAGACATCGAGGCCAAGCGCAAGCTGCGCAACGACATCGAGCAGGATTCGATGATCAAGATTCGCTCGCGCAATCTGGAAGCCGAGCGGCAGGCGCTCGAGATCGAGCGCGAAAGCGAGACCGCGCGCCTCGAGCAGGAACGCGACATCGAGATGCGCCGCGCACTTCAGCGCACTGAGGTCGCCCGCGAGCGCGCGCTACGGGAGACCGAGGCCGAGCAGGCGCAGATCTCCGCGCGCGAAGCCATCGAGAAGGCTCGCATCGCCAACGATCAGGTCATCGCGGAGGCACGCATCGCCTCCGAGCGAGAGACGCGCCAGAAGGAGATCGAGAGAACCCGGACAATCGAAGAGAAGGAGCTGCTCGCCCGCGAGGAGGTCGAGAAGACCCGCATCGCCAACCAGCGCTCGATCGATACGACGCGCATCGCTTCGGAACGCGAGGTGCGCCAGCGCGAGATCGAACGGATGCGTACTGTCGAGGAAGCCGAGATCGCCGCACGCGAAGCGATCGAGAAGGCCCGAATCCAGCAGGATCGGATCGTGACCGACGCTCGCATCGCCAACGAGGAAGAAACGCGCCGCCGCGAGATCGAGCGGACCCGCGCCGTCGATGAGGCCGAGATCGCGGCACGCGAGGCCACTGAAAAGGCCCGCATCGCCCAGACCATGATTGTCAATGTCGAGCGCATTTCCTCCGATGAGCGCACCCGCGCGCTGGAGATCCAGCAGGTGCGTACTATCCAGGAGGCCGAGATCGAGGCGCAGCGTGCGGTCGAAGCAGCTCGGATCAGTCGCGAGCGGACGCTCGCCGCCGAGCGCATTGCGGCAGAGCAGAACACGCGCCAACTGGAAATCGATCGCAATCAGACCCTGGATATCGCCGGCGTTACCGCACGCGAGGCGACGGAAGCGGCGCGTATTGCACAGGAGGAACGCGTCCGCTCGCTCGAGATCGCCCGTAACCGCGCCGTTGAGGAAGCTGATATCGCTTCCCGCGAGGCAATCGAGGCCGCGCGCATCGCACAGGAGAAGGCGGTTGCCGCCGAGCGCATCCAGGCCGAGCGCGAGACCCGCGCGCTCGAAATCGAGCGGACCGGCATATTGGAAGCGGCCGAGTTGAAGCGACGCGACGCCATCGAGCGCCAGCGCATCGGCGTCGACCTTGCGCTCGAAGCCGAGCGGATCAACTCCTCGAAGAAGCGCGAGGTGCTCAACATCGAACAGAAGAAGACCATCGAGATCGCGGACGAGGATCGTGTGATCGCGCTATCGGCCAAGAAGTCCGAACGCATCGATGCCGACCGACAGGTCAGGCAGGCCGAGATCGTGGCGCTCAAGGAGGTCGAAACTACGGACGTATCGCGCGAGCAGGCGCTGGAAGCCGCCCGTATCGAGCGGCGCCGCGCGATCGAGCAGCTCGAAGTCGCGCGCGTCCAATCACTGCAGGAAGCCGAGATTGCCTCCCGCGAGGAAGTCGAACGCGCCCGCATCGCCTCCGATCGGGGCCTCGACGAAGCCCGCATCGGCCGCGAGCGTGAACTGCGCAAGCTGGAGGTGAACCGCGAGAAGGAAGTCGAGACCGTGCTGATGGAGAAGGCAATCGCCATCCATCAGAAATCGCTGGAGGAATCCGCCGCGAGAGCTGCCGCAGAAGAAGCTCGGATGCGCGCGACCGAAGCCGCCGAACGGGTCGTCACGGCGCGGGAAAGCGAAATCGCAAAGCGCCGCAAGACGGTGGAAGTGCTGCTCGCCGAGAAGCAGGCCGAGGAGACACGCATTGCTGCGGAAGCCGAGCGTGTCCGCGCGGCTGTTGAGGCCGAAGCGCAACGAATGTTGAACGAGGCCGAGAACGTGCTGACCGACCAGGCGCGCTACTCGCTGTTCCGACGAAAGCTGCTCGATCGCATCGAGGGCATCGTGCGCGAGAGCGTCAAGCCGATGGAGAAGATCGAGGGCATTCGCATCCTCCAGGTCGACGGTCTCAACGGCAACGGCCATGGCGGTGGCAATGGCGGCCGCAGCGCCACCGACGAGGTGATCGACTCGGCGCTGCGCTACCGCGTCCAGGCCCCGCTGATCGACTCGATCCTGTCGGACATCGGCGTCGAAGGCGGCAGCCTCGCAAAAATGCCGGGCCTGATCCGCGAGGCCCGCGACATGCAAGGAATCAAGGATTCGACACGCAAGAGCGGCGGCGGTGGCGGCGACAAGCCCGCCGCCTCGCCTGCGCCCTCCGCCGAAGGCGAACCGCCGGCCGAGCGCGGCCCGCGCAAGAAGAGCTGAGGTTCAGTCCATGGCCCGCGTCTACGTCTCAACCGTCGTCAATGCGCGCAACGATCGCGTCTGGGCGCGGGTGCGCGACTTCAACGGCATGCCGAACTGGCACCCGGCAATCGCCGAAAGCCGCATCGAGGGCGGCGAGCCCTCCGACAAGATCGGCTGCGTCAGGGATTTTCGGCTGCGCAACGGCGACCGCATCCGCGAGAAGCTGCTCGGCCTCTCCGACTACGACATGTTCTGCACCTACTCGATCCTGGAATCCCCCATGGGCGTCGAGAACTATGTAGCGACGCTACGGCTGACGCCCGTGACGGATGGCGACCAGACCTTCATGGAATGGACCGCCGAATTCGACTGCGCGCCGGAGCGGGAGAGCGAGCTCGTCAACAATATCGGCGGCGGCGTGTTCCAGGGCGGCTTCGATGCGCTCAAGCGCGTGTTCGGAGGATGAGAGCCGTGCCGCATATCGTCAAAAGCACGATCCTGGACGCGCCGACTGACGCGGCATGGGCCGTGCTCCGCGATTTCAACGGCCATGATCGGTGGCATCCGGCGGTCGCGACCTCCTCGATCGAGCGCGCGCACCCTTCCGACAAGATTGGCTGCATCAGGCGATTCAAGCTGCAGGACGGCTCGGAACTGCGCGAGCAGTTGCTGGCGCTCTCCGATCTCGAACAGACCTTTAGTTACTGCCTGCTCGATACTCCCATTCCCATGTTCAACTACGTGGCCCATGTCCGCCTGCTGCCGGTCACCGATGGCGATCGTACGTTCTGGCATTGGGAATCGCGCTTCGCGACGAAGCCGGAGGATGCGGCCCGCATCACCCATATGGTCGCCCAAGACATCTACCAGGCCGGCTTCGAGGCCATCCGCCGGCATCTCAAGGAGGCCGCGTAACCATGTCCGTGACGGTGAAGACTTTTGCGAGTTCCAGCGAAGCAGCAGCGGCCCTGTCGTCGGACCGTGGCGCGCGCTACCTTGGCGGTGGCACGCTCGTGATGCGCGCGCTGAACGAGGGCGACGTCTCGATCTCGACCGTCGTGCGCGCCAGCGATCAGGCGCTGTCCCGGATCGACACATCCGGTCCGCGCGTCACCCTCGGCGCCGGCGTGACGTTTGCAAGAATTCTGGCCGAGCGCGATCTCGCATTCCTGCATGCCCCTGCCCGCTCGATCGGCGGGCCTGCCGTGCGCAACATGGGGACGGTCGGCGGCAATCTGTTCGCTCCCAATCCCTACGGCGATTTCACGGTCGCTTTGCTGGCACTCGATGCCACCGTCGCCGTGCAAGGCGGTTTTGGCGCGCGCGACATAGCAATTGAGGAATTTCTGCAATCGCGCGAACGGCAGACGGGCACGCTGGTGCTGTCGGTCTCCTGCACCCGGCCCGGCAGTGCGGAGGCCTTTCGCTATCGCAAGATCGCCCGCATCAAGCCGAAAGGCGGCTCCGTCATCACGCTCGCCGCGCATCTGCCGATCAGCGGCGGCCGGATCGCCGGCGCGCGCATCGCGCTGGGATCGATGGCATCGACACAGATTCGCGCGCGCGCCGCCGAACGCGCGCTGGAGGGCCGTTCGCTTGACGCCGCCACCATAGCTGCCGCAGCCTCCGCCGCGAGTGAAGGGACTTCACCATCCGACAATGCGCTCGGCAGCGCCTGGTATCGCCGCGAGATCGTCGGCGTGCATCTGCGCCGCCTTCTCTCGGGTCAGGAATAGACCGCCATGTCGAAGACTCCGCTGCAATTTCGTCACAACGGCCGCGACGTCGCTATCTTCGTCGACGGCGGCACCAATCTGCTGGTCGCGCTGCGCGAACTGATCGGCGACATGACGCCGAAATTCGGCTGCGGCCAGGGCGGTTGCGGCACATGCAGCGTGCTGATCGACGGTGAGCTTCATCTTTCCTGCCTGACGCTGGCAGAGACCGTCGCCGGCCGTTCCGTCGAGACGCTCGACAGTTTGAAGCAAGGCCCGAACCTGCATCCGCTCCAGCGCGCCTTTGCCGACAATTTCGCGGCCCAATGCGGCTATTGCACGCCGGGCATGCTGATGGCCGCGAAGGCCCTGCTCGACCGCAATCCACAGCCGAGCCGCGCCGAAATCGTGGAAGCAATCTCCGGCAACATCTGCCGCTGCACCGGCTACGAGCCGATCATCAACGCCATTCTCGCCGCCTCCGGCGGCCGGGCCAGCGCCTGAGGACATTCGCCATGCTGGAACTGCGCAAGGACATCTTCGCCGACGAGCGCGACGACAATCTCAAGGAAATCGGCAAGGGCACGCAGCGTCAGGACATGCTCGGCCACGTCACGGGCACATCCAGCTATTTTGGCGATCACAAGCTGCAGGGAATGCTGCATCTGAAGGTCGTCCGCTCGACCCATCCCCATGCGCGGCTGCGCCGCATCGACACGGCGGAAGCCGAACGCTCGACCGGCGTGCGCCGGATCATTCGCGGCGCCGACGTGCCACGCAATCTCAACACGCTGCTCAGCCTGATCAATTTCGGCAAGGACGACGAGCCGTCGCTTGCGGTCGACAAGGTCCGCTACAAGGGCGAGCCGATCGTCGCCATCGTTGCCGACAGCGAGCGTGAGGCCTTTGAGGCGATCGCCAAGGTGCGCATTGACTACGAGCCGCTGCCGACCGTGTTCGATGTCGAGGAGGCGCTGAAGGCGGGCGCCCCCGTGGTCAACGAGACCTATCCCAAGAACACCTTCACCTATCATGAAGTCTACGATCATCAGAAGCTCCGCTTCGGCGACGTGGACGCGGCGCTCGCGACCGCCGATCACGTCCTGGAACAGCGCTATCTGATGTCGCCGATCGAGCATGCGCCGACCGAGACCAACGGCGCGATCGCGGCACCCGACACCAACGGCCGCTACATCGTCTACACCTCGACCCAGGCGCTGTTCTTCTCGGTCGATACCTGCGCCAAGATCCTGGACGTGCCTTCCAACACCTTCCACTTCATCGGCGGCACCGTCGGCGGCGGCTTCGGCGGCAAGGTGGATACCTTGACTGAACCGCTCGCCATCCTCGGCGCGATGCTGACGGGGCGCCCTGTACGCTACGTGTTCGGGCGCGAAGAGGAGATGCAATATGGCCCGCCGCGCGGCGCCGAGCGCATCTACATCAAGGACGGCGTGATGCGCGACGGTCGCATCGTCGCGCGCAAGATACGCGCTTATTTTGACAGTGGCGCCTATACGCGGCTGTCCAGCTATGCCGCCGTCAAGTGCGCCGCGCATCTGCCGGGGCCGTACACCATCCCCAACGTCTATGGCGACGTCTATTGCGTCTTCACCAACCGCACACCGGCAACAGCGATGCGCGGCTTCGGCGTTACGGCAATGGATTTTGCCATCGAATGCCAGATGGACAAGCTGGCGCATCTCGTCGGCATGGACCCGATGGAGTTCCGCATCCTCAACGCCTATCGCGACGGCGACATGAAGGCACATCGGCGTGAGGCGAAGAACACGGCGCTGATCGAATGTGTTCAGGTCGCGGCCGAGAAGGCCAAATGGCCGATCCGCGAGGAGTTCAGACGCGCCTCCTCGCGCAAGGACGGCGGCGGTAGTCGTGCCGTCGTTCCGCCGACGCCGGCGGACTCGCGCGCGCGGCCGGCAGCCCCGGTCCAGCAGCGCACGACTTATGATCGGCTTCCGCCCTCGGTCACCCGCGAGCCGCCGCATGAACCGCCTCCACCCGCGCCGCCACCGCCCTCACAGCGACCGTCGGCGCCCTCGCATGGGGCGACCCGTTTCTCCTCCGTCTTCGGCACCAGGAGGCGCTAGATGACCCGGCATCGCGGACGCGGCATGGCGTCGATCAACTATCCCATCGGCATGAATCTCGGCGGCGATCCCAGCCAGGCGCTGGTGCACTCCAATCCCAGCGGCAAATTCACGGTGGCGCTGTCCTCGATCGATCTCGGCCAGGGAATGAAGTCGGTCACAAGGCAGATCTGCGCGGAGACGCTCGGCGTGCCCGTCGAGGACGTCTACGTCGACACGGCAGACTCCGACACCGGACCGCATTGCATGGGTTCGTTCGCCTCGCGCGGCACGCATCGCGTCGGCAACGCCGTAATGGCCGCCGCCCGCGAGGCGCGCGGCGTGATGATGGAGGCCGCGGCAGAGGAGCTGGAGGTCAACGCCGCCGATCTCGAGACCGACGGGCGCGGCAACATCCACGTCAAGGGTGCGCCGCACCGCTCGATCTCGACCAAGGATGTCGCCATCGCCGCACAGTTCAAGCAGGGCAAGACGATCTCGGGCCGCGGCATCTTCCTGGTGCCGCTCTCCGACGTCGACCCGGAAACAGGCGAGATGTCGCCGGCAACCTGCTATGCGCATGCCTGCCTTGTCGCCGAGGTCGAGGTCGACGACGAGACCGGCGAGGTCGCCATGGTACGCATGGATTCGGCCTATGAGCTCGGCCGCGCGCTCAACCCGCGACTTGTCGAGCAGCAGCTAGTCGGCGGTGCCTGGATGGGCGTCAGCCACGCGCTCTACGAAACGCCGGAACCTTATTATCCTGATCCCGTGCACGGCCCGCGCGACTTCGTCGAATATCTGATGCCCGGTCCCGGCGACATCTGTCCGCACGACATCGCCGTGCTGGAGCGCCCAGCTCCCGATGGCCCGTTCGGCGCCAAAGGTCCCGGCGAGATGTGCGCCAATCCGGTGCTGCCGGCCGTTGCGAACGCGATCTTCAACGCCGTCGGCGTGCGCGTCGACGACCTTCCGATCACCCCGGAGAAGGTGCTGCGCGCAATCAAGGCTCAGGGCGGCGCGCGGCCGCAGGCGCGGCGCTGAGGTTGCGATGGCGGTTCGCAGCAACATCGTCGGCATCGACAGCCCGGAGGCGCTGGAGAAGGCGTTGCGCGCCGCCTATTACCTCGCCGACGAAGGGCTCGCGACCGCGGCCTATCTGGGCCTTGCACTCGGCAAGCCGCTATTGCTCGAAGGCGCTCCGGGTGTCGGCAAGACCGAGGCCGCAAAGGCCATCGCCGCCGTGCTCGGCCGCCGGCTGATCCGCCTGCAATGCTATGAGGGCATCGACGCATCCGCGGCGCTCTACGAATGGAACTATCCGCGCCAGATGCTGGCGATCCGTCAGGCCGGCGACGAGAGCATCGACATCTATGGCGAGACGTTCTTGATCGAACGTCCCATGCTCGCCGCGCTGCGCGCGCCGGATTCCACCGTGCTGCTGATCGACGAAATCGACCGCGCCGACCAGGAGTTCGAGGCCTTCCTGCTCGAATTCCTGTCCGACTTCCAGATATCCATTCCCGAGCGCGGCACGGTGCGCGCGGCCGAGCGCCCGGTCGTGGTGCTAACGTCCAACCGCACACGCGACTTGCACGAAGCCTTGCGCCGACGCTGCGTCTATCACTGGATCGACTATCCCACCGCCGAACGCGAGGCGCGCATCGTAATGATGCGGGCCTCCAGCGTCGCCGAAGCGACGGCCCGCGCGGTCGTTGCCGCCGTCGGCAAGCTCCGGCGCGAGCCGCTGAGCAAGGCGCCAGGGATCGCCGAGGCCGTCGACTGGGCCGAGGCCGCAACCCTCCTTCAAAAGGGCGGCGCGCGCTGGCCGGATGCATTCAAGCGCTCGATCGGCGTCGCGCTCAAGGACGAAGAGGATTTGCATTTCATCTCGCCGCGGCTCGACGCCCTGCTTGCGGAGGCTTCCGCATGAGCACCGAACCGCTGCTGCCACGCGCCGTGCGCGTCTTCATATCCTTCGTGGCCCTTTTGCGCGCCAACGGTTTTGCCGTCGCGCCGGAGCAGACCACGTCCTTCCTCGCCGCGATCGGGTTGCTCGGCCCGCGCAGCCTCGACGACGTCCGGCAGGCGGCATTGGCAACCTTGGCCCCGCAACCCGAACGTCGCGCCACCTTCGACCGGCTGTTCGATCTGCACTTCCGCGGCAGCGAGGCCATCGAGCGGACCGACGAGGGCGAAGATGACGAGACTATCCGGCTGCAAGAGGAAGGCCGCGGCGACGAAGAACCACTGCTCTCCGATGACGCCAGCGAATCCGGGCTGACAGCAACGCGCGCCGAGGCCCTGGTCGAGCGGCGGTTCGCGGTCACCTCCTCCAGCGATGCGCTGCGCCGCCTGGCACGCGAGGCGCCGAGGCGCCTGCCGAAGCGGCGCGGTCATCGCCGCATGCGTGCACGCCGCGGGCCCTTCGCCGATTTGCGCCGCACGTTGCGCGACACCGTCCGCAGCGATGGCGAGATTTTGCGGCTCGGCCACCTCAAGCGGCGGCAGCGCCCCCGCAAATTCCTGCTGCTGATCGATGTCTCCGGCTCGATGAAGGCCCGCACCGAGGAGAACATGAAGCTCGCGCACGCGCTGGTACAGGCCGCGCCCACGATCGAGGTTTTTACCTTTGGCACGCGACTGACCCGCGTTACCCGCGCATTGCGCATCAAGCGCGGGGAGCAGGCGCTCAATGCCGCCGCGCATCTCGTCAGCGACTGGGACGGCGGCACGCGGATTGGCGACGCCCTGCAAGCCTTCCTCGCCGTACCGCGCTTCGGTGGCTATGCGCGCGGTGCGGCAGTCGTCGTCATCTCGGACGGCCTCGAACGGGGCGAACCCGATGCGCTGCGCGATGCGGTCGCAAAATTGTCCCGGCGTGCCTGGCGGGTGAGCTGGTTGACGCCACTCGCGACGACTGCGGATTTCCGTCCGCAAACCGAAGCATTGGTCGCCATCGAACGCTTCGTCGACGATCTCTCCGGTGGCGGATCGAGTGCGTCGATCGTTGCGCACGTGCTCGCACTCGGACGAAGGAGAGCGGCGTGAGCGGTATAATCGACGGCCATCATCATATCTGGCGGCAGGCTGATCTGCCCTGGCTCACGGGTCCGATGCAACCACGCATCTTCGGGGCCTACGAGCCGATCCGGCGCGATTATCCGATTCAAGAATATCTCGACGATCTCCGAGATACCGGCGTCACCCGCTCGGTCTACGTCCAGACCAACTGGGCCAACGACCGGTTTGAGGATGAAGCGGCATGGGTGCAAGAGACTGCCGACGAGCACGGCTGGCCGCATGCCATCGTCGCCTATGCCAACTTCGCCGCCGACGACGTCCGCCTGCAACTCGATCGCCTGAAACGCTATCCACTGGTGCGCGGCGTGCGCATGCAACTCCATTGGCACGAGAACCCTCTTTACCGATTTGCGGGCCGTCCCGATCTCTGTCTCGATCCCGCGATCCGGCGCAATGTCGCGCGTCTCGCCGACTACGAGTGGAGCTTTGACCTCCAGGTGTTCACACCGCAAATGCCGGGCGCCGCGAACCTGGCCGACGCCTGCCCGAACGTGACCTTCATCCTCCAGCACGCCGGCATGCCGGAAGACCTGTCACCTGTGGGCCGCGCCGCCTGGCGTGCGGGCATGGCCCGCCTTGCCGCCTGCCCTAACGTCGTCGCGAAGCTCTCCGGGCTCGGCACCTTCATTCACCGCAACGATCCTGCGCACGTCGCGGCCGTGGTCGCCGATACGGTCACGATCTTCGGCGCCGAACGCTGCCTGTTCGGCTCCAATTTTCCGATCGAGAAATTGTGGACCAGCTATCGCGAGCTGATCGACGCGTTCGGCGCTGCCGCTGCGCCACTGAGCGACGCGCAACGCCAGGCCATTTTCACGACGACCGCGGCGAGCGTCTACGGGCTTGGACCGTAGAGGCAGCAAGAAAAACGAGGCAGGGAGGGAAACGAATGCCACTGGAGATCAAGATCCTGGACTATGGCGATATCGAGTTGGAATCGAGCTTCCTGGTTCTGGGCCGCGACTGCGGCCGCACCCGCCGCGTCCTCACCCTCGGCTTCCTGATCCTCGGCGGCCCCTACCCGGTCGTCGTCGACACCGGTTACCGCTCCAACCAGATCATGGAAACGCTGGGCATGCGTGGCTTGCAGTATCACGAGCACATGATCGAGAACCAGCTCGCGCGCCACGGCGTTCGCATGGGCGACGTCCGCTTCGTCTGTCACACCCATCTGCACATCGACCACGCCGGCAAGGACGATTTATTCCCGATGAACACGACGGTCGTCGTCAACCGCCGCGAGCTCGAATATTCCGTCTCCGGCCTCATGCACCCGCAATATCCGGCGCCCGACATCAAGCATCTGATCGACCGCCTGCATACCAAGAGCGCGCTGCGCTTCCTCGACCTCGAAATAACCGGCCCCATCGAGCTGATGCCGGGCGTCTATTGCGATGCTGCGAATGCGCACACCGAGGGCTCGATGAACATCATCGTCCACACTGCCGACGGCATCGCGACCATCTGCGGCGACGTGATCTACGATTTCAATGACCAGATCGTCACGCCCTTCCATGAGATCCACGACTGGGAGCCGCGCACGACCGGCAACCACGGCACGACCAAGCGCGCCGAGAAGGCATCCATCAAGAAGCTGCTCAGCAATTCGCGCTACCTGCTGCCGGTGCACGACCGTCCCGCCAAGATCGAGGGCGGCAACGTTGTCGGCCGGCTGCATGACCAAGTCCCAGGTCCGATCGTGCAATCGCTGCCGCAGCGTAACTGGTTCCCCGCCTGATATGCCCAAGGGAGCGACCGATGACGCATGTCACCTTGCGAAGTGAATTCGAGAACCTGATCGACCCCTACGCGCCAGTGGCACAGGTCGGCACCGGCTTTGATTTCACGGAAGGGCCGATCTGGCATCCGGTCGATCACTGCCTGCTATTCTCCGATATGCCGGGCGACGTGCGCCGGCGCTGGGATGCGCGGCGCGGCATCGTCGAGGTCAAGCGCCCCGCGAACAAATGCAATGGCATGACCTACGATGCCGAGCTGAACCTGATCGTTTGCGAGCACGCGACCTCTTCGCTGATCCGCGAGCGGCCCGATGGTCGGCGCGAAGTGCTGGCCTCGCACTTCCAGGGCCAGGAGCTCAACAGCCCCAACGATGTCTGCGTGCACTCCACCGGTGCGATCTATTTCTCGGATCCCTGGTATGGCCGCATGCCGGTCTACGGCGTCGAACGGCCGCGGCAACTCGGCTTCCAGGGCGTCTATCGTGTCACTCCCGGCAGCGATCCGCAGCTCGTGGTCGAGCGCAATCTGTTCGATCAGCCGAACGGGCTCTGCTTCTCCCCCGACGAAAAGCTGCTCTACGTCAACGACACCGTGCAGGCGCTGATCCGCGTGTTTGACGTCGCCGCCGACGGGTCGCTCGGCAATGCCCGCGTGTTCGCAAGCGGCATCAAGTCGGAGCTCGAGCCGGGCCTGCCCGACGGCATGAAGTGCGACCAGCACGGCAATGTCTGGGTTACAGCGCCCGGCGGCGTCTGGGTCTATTCGCCTCGCGGCGAGCTGCTGGGCAAGGTGCGGCTGCCGGAACTGGTCGCCAACCTCGCCTGGGGCGGGCCGGATTTCCGCACGCTCTACCTCACCGCGACGCATTCGGTCTACGCGATCCCAACCAAAACGGGGCCACGGCACGAGCCGTATATGAGCGGCAAGCGTGGCGGCGCGGGCGCGAGTGCTTCTCCCGCGCCGATCCTGACCGGCGGCGAATTGCGCCTCGATCCGCAGCGCTGCGCCATGATCATCCAGGATCTTCAGAACGACGTCGTCATGGATGGCGGCGCCTTTGCCGAATCCGGCGCCCCCGTGCATGCGCGCCAGCAGAACGTGATCGAAAACGTGCGCCGGCTCGCAGACGCCGCACGCGGGCGCGGTGTTGCCATCATCCATGTCTGGTTCGTGGTCGAGCCGGGCGCGCCCGGCGTCACATTGAACGCGCCGCTGTTCGAGGGGCTGGTCGACAGCAAGGCGATGGTGCGCGGAAGCTGGGGCGCCGCGCCCGTGTCAGGCCTCGAGCCGCGACCCGGCGACTTCGTGGTCGAGAAGATGCGCATGAGCGCTTGGGAGGGCACTAAGCTCGAGACCATCCTCAAGGCAACGGGGCGCGACATGATCATCAACACGGGCGCCTGGACCAACATGTCGGTCGAGCACACCGCCCGCACCGGTGCCGACAAGGGCTATTTCATGATCGTGCCGGAGGATTGCTGCTCGACCATGAATACCGACTGGCACAACGCCTCCGTCAACTTCGCCATGCAGAACGTCGCAGTCGTCACCAAGGCCGAAACCGTCATCAGAGGACTGGGATGAGCGGTGGCAAAGCTCCTGCACCTGTCCTGCTCGCCGCGCGCCGACTCCGAGTCGAGCGCGGGGGCGCGCGTCTTCCTTGACGGGTTTCGTCAGGCGCACCCGGATTGGGACGTTGACGTGATGGACCTTTGGCGGGAGCGCATGCCCGAGTTCGTGGGCCCGATCGTCGAGGCCAAATATGCGCGCATGAAGGGACAACTCTTCAACGACGCGCAGCGCAACGGCTTTGCCGAAGCCGAGCGGATGGCGCTACGGTTCTCGCTCGCCGACCGCGTGCTGATTTCGACGCCGATGTGGAACTTCGGCATCCCCTACAAGCTGAAGCAGTGGTTCGACATCATCATCCAGCCCGGCCTGACATTCCGCTTCGATCCATCGCAGGGCTACTTTCCGCTGCTCAAGGACCGCCCGACGCTGGTGATCCTGGCGAGCGGCAGCGATTTTGCGACCGGGATGAACCGCGGCCGCATCGACATGGCAACGCCCTATCTGCGCGAGGCCTTGCGCTTCATCGGCGTGAGCGACGTGCGCTTCGTGCCGATCGGCCCGACGGCCGGACCGGCCGAGCCGATCCGCGCCGCGCGCGACAGCGCCCATCGCCGCCTCGCCGAGATGGCGGCGCGGTTTTGATTTAAGAACCCGCTCTCGCCTTCCTGGCTGCAATCTGCTGGAGCGCCCAGCGCGCGTTCTTGCGCACGTCGGGATCGGGATCGTTGGCGACCACGGCGAGATAGGCCTCGCCCTCGGGATCGGCGATCTCGCCGAGCGCGGCGGCTGCTTCCTTGCGGAGGTTGGCCTGCTCGTGGTTGATGCCATTGCCGATCGGACGCACCGCACGCTCGATCTTCATCTTGCCGAGGCTGCGGATGGCCTTGAGCCGGACCTGCCAGAACTCATCGGCAAGCGTGGCGATGAGCTGATCGGCGGCGAGCGAACCGTTGATGTTGAGCCCCAGCGTTTCGGCTGCCATCTCCCGGACCATCCAGTCGGCGTCCTTCAGCGCGCGGGTGATCGTCTCGGCCGCCGGCTTCATCTGCGAGAAGGCGAGCGCACTTACCGCGGCGCGGCGTACATGGGCATCGGGATCGTGAATCAGCGCGGTCAGCGCCGGAATTGACTCTTCCAGCTTCAGGAAGCCGATGACGCCGATCGCCTGCACGCGCACGGCCGCATCGCTATCCTGGAGCGCTTCCAGCGCGGGCTTCAGCGTATCCTTGCGGCGCAGCTCCTTCAACGCGCGCAGCGCGCCCATGCGGACGAAGGCGTGGGCGTGCCTGACCAGCGGCAGGATGACATCGGCGCAGGCCGGATCCTTGAACTCGGCCATGCTGTCGGCTGCGGCCGATGCGACGATCCGCTCGGGGTCGACGAGCAGCTTGACGAGCGCACTCGCCGCCTCCGGCCCGTCGAACTCGCCGAGCGCCATTGCCACCTGCTGGCGTACGCCGGCGTCGGGATCGGACACCATGTTGGCGAGATGACCGACCGCAGCGGGATCGCCGGAATGGCCGAGCGCGATGATGGCGACGCGGCGCTCCGCGGGATCCGCGGCCTGGAGCCGTTCGTCGGCGTCGTCGAGATCGTCGTAGGATTCGAACGGGCTCGACATGCTCACCTCAACAAATAGGGAATGTTGACAGTCACGGCACCGGTCGGGCAGTCCGCCTCGCAGGGCATGCAGTACCAGCACTCGTCATAGGCCATGTAGGCCTTGCCGGTCATGTCGCTGATGCGGAGCACATCGAGCGGGCAGACATCGACGCACACCGTGCAGCCCTTGTCGGCGATGCACTTGGCGTCATCGACGACCACCGGGACTGATGTCTGATAGGAAGCGAGAGGCATCGTCAAGATCTCCTGTTGTGTTGCTGTTGGGCGGCTCAGGCGCTCGCCCGGATGCGCTGCTTGTCGTAGAGGTCCTTCTCGTCGTCGGCGATCGGCACGACATAAGGCTCGACCGCGCGCTTCTCGCTCGTCATCCTGTCGTTCTGCTTGCTGAGCAGCGTGTGGCAGAACCAGTTCTCGTTGTCCTTTTCCGGGAAGTCCGTTCGCCAGTGATAGAGACCCCAGCGGCTCTCCTCGCGGAACAGCGAGGCATGCACGGCCATGTCGGCGCAATCCATGATCGACTGCACTTCGAGCGCACGGAGCAGCTCGTGCGCGTTGCGGGCGATCATGCGCTCCTGCATGTCCTCGCGTACCTCGGCGAGGCGGCGCATGCCGAGCTCGTATTTGCGGGTCACCTTCGGCGGCTGGAGATAGTCGTTCACGAGGCGACGCGTCTTGTACTCGACCTGGTTCGGCGGGATGCCGTCCTCGCGCTTCGTCGGCGCCAGCACGCGATCGCGCTCCCTGGCAACATCAGCCGCATCGAACTCGGCAAAGTCGTGGGCGTCGGCGAACTCCATCGCATCGATCCCGGCGACCGAGCCGTTGGTGAAGGCGCCTAGCATGTAGTTGTGTGGCACGCTCGCCATGTCGCCGGCGGCATAGAGGCCCGGCACGGTGGTGCGGGCATTGTCGTCGACGAACACGCCGGAAGCGCTGTGGCCGGAGCAGAAGCCAATCTCGGAGATATGCATCTCGATCGACTCGCTGCGGTAGTCGACCCCGCGCCCCTGCTGAAATAGCCCGCGCGTCGGCCGCTCCACCTTGTGCAGCGTGGATTCAATCTCCGAGATGGTGTCGGGATGAAGATGCTTGAGCTGGAGGAACACCGGGCCCTTGCCGGACAGGAGCTCGTTGTAGAACTCCAGCATCATCTGGCCAGACCAATAGTCGCATTCAATAAAGCGCGAGCCCTCGTTGTTCGCCGTGAAGGCGCCGAAGGGACCAGCGACATAGGCGCAGGCCGGGCCGTTATAGTCCTTGATCAGCGGATTGATCTGGTAGCATTCGAGGTTCGCGAGCGCTGCGCCTGCGTGATACGCCATCGAATAGCCGTCGCCGGAGTTGGCCGCGTTCTCATAGGTGCCGAACATGTAGCCTGAGGTCGGCAAGCCCAGGCGGCCGGCCGCGCCCATGCAGAGGATCACGGCCTTGGCCTTGATCACGAGCATCTCGGCGGTACGGGTGTTGACGGAGATCGCGCCGGCAATGCGGCCGTCGGACGATTTGAGCAATCGCGTCGCCATGTAGCGGTTGGAGATCAGGATGCGGGCGCGGCGAAGCTGGCGATAGAGCGCCTTCTTGACGGTCTCGCCATTCGGCATCGGCAGCACGTAGGTGCCGATGTGGTGCACCTTCTTGACGGCGTAGTCGCCGTTCTCGTTCTTCAGGAACCGGATGCCGAAACTGTCGAGCTCCTCGATGATCTTGTAACAATTCTGCGCGTATTTGTAGACCGCTTTCTGATCGACGATGCCGTCGTTCGCGATGGTGATCTCCTTGGTGTACTGCTCCGGCGTCGCATAGCCGGGAATGACAGCGTTGTTCAGCCCGTCCATGCCCATCGAGATTGCGCCGGAGCGCTTGACGTTGGCCTTTTCGAGCAGGACGACGTTGGCCTTCGGGTTTTTCAGCTTGGCCTTGAGCGCTGCCATCGGGCCGGCAGTGCCGCCACCGATGACCAGCACATCGCAGGAAACCTCCGAAAGTCCGTCGACGATCTGATCTAGTGCCATCGCTTGCTCCTGGTCCGCCGGCACGTCCGGCGCCTTTGCATGAGATTTGTTCAAGTGGCTTCCCGGCGATAGCAATTAGTTGTCGCCGGGACGCGATTTGCCTTCAGCGCTCTACGAACGCCTTCTCGATCACGAAGTGGCCGGGCTGGCTGTGATTGCCTTCGGCAAAGCCACGGTCGATGAACATCACGTGGAGCTCTTCGAGCATCGCCGGGCTGCCGCAGAGCATGATGCGATCCGCATCGCGGTCGAGGCCGGGCTGGCCGATATCCTCGAAGAGCTGGTTCGACGCGATCAGGTCGGTGATGCGGCCCCGATTGCGGAACGGCTCGCGCGTGACGGTCGGGTAGTAGATCAGCTTATCTTTGACCAGGGGACCGAAGAATTCGTGGGCTTGCAGGTTCTCGACCAGATGCTCGCCATAGGCGAGCTCGGAAACCTGGCGGCAGCCGTGGGCGAGCACGATGGTCTCGTAATTCTCGTAAACATCAGGGTCCTTGATCAGGCTTGCGAAGGGCGCAAGTCCGGTGCCGGTAGACAGCAGCAACAGCCGCTTTCCCGGAATGAGATTTCCGGTGATCAGGGTGCCCGTGGGCTTGCGGCCGACCAGGATGATGTCGCCTTCCCTGATCTTCTGGAGCCGCGAAGTGAGCGGACCGTCCGGCACCTTGATGCTGAAGAACTCCAGATTCTCCTCGTGATTGGCGCTCGCCAGGCTGTAGGCGCGCATCAGCGGCCGGCCATCGAACTCGAGCCCTATCATGGCGAACTGGCCGTTCTGGAAGCGGAAGCCGGGATTCCGCGTCGCGGTGAAGCTGAACAGGGATTCGGTCCAGTGTTTCACCGAGAGGACCGTCTCCTTCTGAAAAGCGCTCATCGTTCGTCTCTCCTTGCTTGCCCGATGGCGGCAAAGTTTCGGAGAGGGATTCTTCTCGCAACGTCGAACTGCCATTCCCGGTCGATTAGTTTCACATTTCGTGGACAATGACCGAAGAGAAGGCAGCCACGCTGTCCTCGTGACTGTCGCGTCCGCTCGGCAATTAGTTGCTATCGCGACGCGTTCTTTGCTGGCTAGAAGCAGACTGGAGGCTTGCCAAGACCATGACAGCACTGGCCGCATCTACGGTGACTGACTACGCAACAAGCGCCGATCTTGCGACGCTCATCGTGCGCACCACGCGCGACGGCGAGGTCACGCTCGCCGCCGAACTGCTGCGCCTCTCCTGCAAATGCGCCCATTGCACCCGCGCCCGATTCGACGGCCGCTTCCCCCAGGCCTTTCCGGGCATCGCCATCACCGAGATCGGCGACCTCGGCTACGGGCTGAACATCTCGTTCTCGGACGGCCACAACCGCGGGATTTACCCGAAGCCATTTTTACTGAGCTTGGTAGGGCATTGAGCCGACGCAGTCTTGAGATTGGCGCCACCGCAGCCACAAATTCCGCTGTCATGCCCCGGCTTGACCGGTTGAATCCGCCCTGGATCGCCCGATCAAGTCGGGCGATGACAGCGGAGTGAATGGCATCCGATTGCCCCAAGCGTCGTCGTCCCAGCCACCCCTTCTTCCCCGTCTGGCACGGACATTGCTCCTCTTTGGAACGGTTTGAACAATCCGGAGGCAGGTGATGTTGCAGGCGGCCAATACGGTTCGCGGGACCGTTCCCGCAACGGTCCGTCCTGCCGGAACTTCATCGCTGCTGCTCACCGAGAACCAGCAGTGGATCGGCGGCCCTCCGCCGCTGATGGACAAGCTCACGCCGCGCGAGCGCGAATTGGTGCTGAAGCAAGGGCGCCGCAAGGTGCTCAACCGCGGCCAGACGCTGTTCAGCCAGGGCGGCAAGCATGACGGCATCTGGCTGATCGAGAGCGGCCGCATCCGCGTCTTCTACACCTCGCCGCTCGGTCGCGAGATCACGCTCGCCTACTGGCATGTCGGCAATTTCGTCGGCGGACCCGAAGTGTTCGAAGGCACCGTGCATCAATGGTCGGGCGTTGCATCCAGCAATTGCAGCGTCGTGCACCTTCCCGGTAAGGAGCTGAGGTCGCTCGCCGCCGAAATCCCGAACCTCGCGATCGGCCTGATCGAGGGCCTGACCTTCAAGGGCAAGTGCTATTCGGCACTCGCTCAGATGCTGGGAACACGCTCCATCACGCAGCGCCTTGCGCATCTGCTTCTTCATCTCGTCGAGCTCTACGGCGTGGAAGATGCCGACGGCACCGTGATCGCTGCCGCGTTCACCCATGCCGATATCGCCCACATGGTCGGCGCCACCCGGCAATGGGTCACGATCAGCCTGAAGCGCATGCAGGAGAAGGGAATCGTGGTGACAAAGCGCTCCCAGATCGTGGTCTGCCGCCGTGATGTCCTGGAGGACATGCGCGGCCAGGCGTCCGATTAGGGCCAGTGCACATGCAATTGGCTTTCAACGGCAAAACTGCTCAAGGAACATGCAACGGGCCTTTGGCGGCAACTAATCGACTGCGGCGGTAAATCCGGATTTGCCCTGCCCGCGCCCTCACCCAATCATGGCAACCACAGCACATCCAACCGAATGAGGATGAGAATGGTCCGCCATCTTCCCACGCTCTCGATCGCGATGTCGGTGACGTCGCTGGCGCTCCTGCTGGCGCAACCTGCGACGGCGGAGACAGTCACCCTCGGCATCGGAACGCAGGATACCACGACCAATACGGTCACCGCCGGTGTCGTCATCCGTCAGCTTCATCTCCTCGAAAAATATCTGCCGACCGACGGAAAATACGCCAACATCAAGTTCGAGCTGGAATGGCAGAATTTCACGTCCGGTCCGCCCGTCACCAATGCGATGATGGCGAACAAGCTCCAGATCGGCATGATGGGCGACTATCCGCTCATCGTGAACGGCTTCACTTTCGAGAGCAATCCTGAAAGCAAGAGCCGCCTGATCGGCGTTGCCGCCTACAGCCTCTCCGGCTCCGGCAACGGCATCGTCGTTCACAAGGATTCGCCCTATTACGATCTCGCCGATCTCAAGGGCAAGCTCGTCAGCGTGCCCTTCGGCTCCGCCGCGCACGGCATGGTGCTGAAGGCGATGCAGGACCGCGGCTATGCGTCCGACTTCTTCCAACTCGTGAGCCAAAGCCCCGAGGTCGGCTCGACCAACCTTCAGGAAAAGAAGATCGACGCCCATGCCGACTTCGTGCCCTTCGCCGAGCTGCTGCCGTTCCGCGGCTTCGCGCGCAAGATTTTTGACGGGGTCGAGACCAATTTACCGACCTTCCACGGCATCGTCGCGCGCACCGACTTCGCCGAGAAATATCCTGAGGTCGTCGTCGCCTACATGAAGGCGATCATCGCCGCCAACCAGTGGCTGCGCGACAATCCCAAGCTTGCGGCCGAGAAGATCCAGGAGTGGACCGGCATCAGCAAGGAGGTCGTCTACATCTTCCTGGGGCCGAGCGGCAACATGACCACCGATCCCTCGATCAAGCCCGCGCTGATCGAGGCGGCCGCCACCGACGTCAAGGTGCTGCAAAACCTCGGCCGCATGAAGGAGTTCGATCCGAAGAAGTGGGTCGACGACAGCTACATCCGCAAGGCCTATGCCGAGATGAAGCTCGACTACGACGCGCAGCTCGCCAGCACCAAGAATTACGAGATCTCCGGCGAAGACAGCTTTTGCAAGAAGCCGATTGCGGATCCTCGCAAGGCCGGCGAGGTCTGGGTCGACGAGGCCGGCATCCTGCCGTTTTCGTCCGCCGCCTGCACGTTAGGCGCCTATGCCGACTTCAAGGCCAAGGGCAAGAAGATCAATGTCGCCTATGTTTTCGACACCACCCGCGGCATCAAGCTGTTCGCCGACCAGGCCTTCTATGCGGTCGGCGACGGCGACGTCGCGCCGTTCCTCCTGAAGAAGGACGCGGAAGCCTATGCGGCCAAGATCAACGGCAAGGTTCTCGGCTTCGATGATGCCGTGAAATCGGCGATCGCCGGAGGCAAGACGTGAGCAGCAGTCCCGCCATCCTGCGCCATCAGGAGGACGTCATGCCGGCAGCCACAGCCGTCACCGAGCCTACGCCTGTACCCTTCACGACGCCGACCCCCGCGCCGCCCTCATTCGGCGCCCTGATAGGGCGCTGGTACCGGCTCAATCAGGACCGCTTGCGCGCGGCCGCGATCGGCGTGATCTCGCTCGCCGTCTTCCTGCTCGCCTGGCACCTGCTTACGACCTATCGTGTCGTGTTCTTCGTGCGCTTCACCAACGTGCCGTCACCGCTGGCGGTCTATGCGAGCTTCACCAAAGCGATCCACGATCCCAAATTTCTGCTGCACATCCTCTTGAGCTGCCGGCGCATCTTCTTCGGCTTCTCGCTGGCGGCCATCGTTGGCGTGCCGCTCGGGCTGATCATGGGCCGCTTCAAGCTGGTCCATGAGGTGGTGTTTCCGGTCGCGGAAGTGCTGCGGCCAATCCCGGCGATCGCCTGGGTGCCGATGGCGATCATGCTATGGCCGACCAACGAGCAGAGCATCGTCTTCATCACCTTCCTCGGCTCGTTCTTCCCGATCCTGGTCAACACGCTGCACGGCATGTCGCTGGTCGATCCCGTGCTGGTGCGCGCGGCCCAATGCCTTGGTGCGCGCGAGCGCGCGATCTTCCGCGAAGTGTATTTTCCGGCGTCTCTTCCGCACATCTTCACCGGCCTCACCATCGGCATGGGGGTTGCCTGGGTGTCGTTGATCGCGGCCGAGATGATCTCCGGGCAATACGGCATCGGCTACTTCACCTGGGAGGCCTATTCGCTGGTTCAATATGCCGACATCGCGCTCGGCATGATCGCGATCGGCGTGCTCGGCCTCGGATCAAGTCTCTTGATCCGCGGCACCGGACAACTGGTGATGCCATGGAGAGCGAAATGAGCGAGATCGCGACCGCAGCCCCGCAGGGACATATCGAAGTCAAGAATTTCTCGCTGAGCTACGAAACCATCGATGGATCGGTGGAGGCCGTCACCAATACGCATATCCACGTCAAGCCGGGCGAGTTCGTCTCGATCGTCGGGCCCTCCGGATGCGGCAAGTCGACCTTCCTGAATGCGGTGGCGGGCTTCCTCAAGCCCACCACCGGCACCATCACGGTCGACAGCGAGCGCGTGAGCGGACCAAGCGCCGAGCGTGGCATGGTGTTCCAGCAATATTCGCTGTTTCCTTGGAAGACGGTGCGCGAGAACGTCGAGTTTGGCCTGAAGATGCGCGGCATGCCGCGCTCGCAGCGCGAGCGCGCGGCGCGCACGTTGTTGGGGCTCGCGGGGCTCGAAGCCTTCGAGAAGCATTATCCGGAAAAGCTGTCCGGCGGCATGAAGCAGCGCGTCGGCATCGTGCGGGCGCTCGCCACGGGGCCAAAGGTGCTGCTGCTGGACGAACCCTTCGGCGCGCTCGACGCGCAGACCCGCGTGATCATGCAGCAGATCCTCACCAACATGTGGCAACGCCTGAAGATCTCGGTGCTGTTCGTCACCCACGACATCGATGAAGCGATCTTTCTCTCCGACCGCGTCTACTGCATGACCGCGCGCCCCGGCTCGATCAAGGCGGAGATTCCAATCCCGCTGGAGCGGCCGCGGCAGCAATCGATGATGATGTCCTCGGAGTTCCTGGCACTGCGCCGCGGACTGATGTCCTTGATCCGCGAGGAGAGCCTGAAAGCAATGGGCGGCGAGATCAACGATCTCGGCATGCAGGGCTTGAACATCGAACTGCACGGCCATTCGCTGGCGGACGTGTTGTAGTTCACCTCTCCCCGCTTGCAGGGAGAGGGAGTGCGCGAGCCTTCGTCCTTCACCGGAACCAGTGCACCAGTCCGATGCTGATCCCGAGCAGCAGCATCAGCGACAGCGTCACCGCCGCCGTCACGCGCCCGCCTACATTGGCGAGCACGCGCACGTCGACCCCGAGGCCGAGTGCGGCCATGGAGACGACGGTGAGGAATGTGGTGATCCTCGTGACGGGACCGACCACAGTCGAGGGAACGATTTCGAGCGAACGGAGCGTGGCGAGCGCGAGGAAGCCGAGGATGAACCAGGGCACGAGCCGAAAGAAGCCGACGCTGGTCTTCTTCGCGTCGCCCTGCCGGCGCGAGGCAACGAGCGAGAGGCCGACAACAACCGGCCCCAGCATCAGCACGCGCATCAGCTTCACCAGCGTTCCGATCTGCGTGCTGACGAGCCCGGCCGGCACGGTGGCCGCGAGCACCTGCGGCACGGCGTAGACGGTGAGCCCAGCGAGGATGCCATATTGCGTCGCCGTCAGTTGCAGCAGCGGGATCAGCAGCGGCAGGCCCAGCACCATCATCACGCCAAGGATCGCGGTGAAGGAGATCGAGGACGCAATCTCATCGTTGTTGGCGCCGATGATCGGCGCGACGGCTGCGATCGCCGAATTGCCGCAGATCGAATTGCCGCAGGCGATCAGGATCGACAACCGTGTCGACAGGCCGAGCATGCGGCTGAGGCCGAACGACACGCAAAGCGCAACCACGACCACGGCGGCGATCGAAGCGAGCAGCGTCACGCCGGAAGCGGCGATCGCGGCAAAGCTGATGGAAGCCCCGAGCAACATCACCGCAACTTCGAGGAGTTGCTTGGCGCTGAAGGCGACGCCGGCCTGCCAGCGCTCGGACGGTTTCCAGAAGCTGCGTACGGCCATGCCGAGCAGGATCGCCATCACCAGCGCCTCCACATAGGGATGCGCGAAGGCGTGCCGTTCCGTGGCTTCAAGTGCAGCCGAGATGCCGGCAACGCCGATGCAGAGGAGAACGCCTGGAATCAGCGCCACAATGCGGCTGGCGGTGGTCGCCGGTCTTGCGCCGGCCGGAGAGGATGCTTCGTTCTGGGCCACTCAGATCTCCCGAAGGAGAAGATTTTATGCGCGCGAAGGCGCTAGAGGGCAATATATTTTCAATTTTGGCCAGCGGAAGCAAGTAATGTCCTTAAAGACAATTCTCCTGCGCGCACAAGCGCGCCGCGTCCCAAAGGGCGGCGATCGAACAGACTGCAGGTGGAGCGGAACGGATGCCCGGATGGATTAGAAAATCAGGCCCTTGGCGAGCGCGGCTACGCGACTGAAGCCGTCAAAAACGCCCGGCTCGAAGAAAGCGGCCCGGGCGAGCACGATCGCCCCGACCAGCGACCAGAACAGGCCGGTGCCGGTCCACAACAGATATTTGGAGGCGCGCGACTGCGGCCGGTCGTCCCTTCCCGGGGCCAGTCGCTCGCCAAAAGGCTCGTAATTTGCGCGTTCCATCGCGAGGCCAATCCACCAAATTATGGAGGAAATGTCGTCGTTTCCGCCTCTCTCGGCAATGAAACTGATTGGCTTTTTTCAGCCCCGCGGGGGAAATTTCTTCCGCATAGAGGGATTTTGGCGACATCTTTCGTCTTCGGCGGCGTCTGCCCAAGCCCGCAGCCCGGTTTGGCAGTAAAGTGCGACGATCGCGTTTGTCGCTTTCGCCGGTCTTGATACCGTTCATGAACGTAGAACTGCCGCGCCAACACCTCGACCTTGCCTCCGCAATCGCCGAGGGCGACATCCGTTGTCTCCTGATGGTGCTCGTTCACATGACCGGCGACGAGCGCTGGCTCGCCGCGCCACATTTACCGAAGCGCGACATCCGCCTCATCCCGGATCCCGAGGCCGGCGTGCCGCGCGAAGTGCAGGACGAAATCCGTGCCGCCGTAGTCGAGCTCTTTGCCAATGGCCATCCAACACCGGTGATCACCGATCCCGGCGAGGAACTGCTTCTGAAGATGATGCGTGCCTGCCTCGGCGAGAATGTCGCGTCGGAATATGCGCCCTTGATGCGCGAGGAGATGGGTTTTGTGCCGCGCGAGGTGCGCTGGAGCAGACGTCCGTCCGACACGCAATTGGCGAAGCAGCAGGTGCTGATCGTCGGCGCCGGCGTCTGCGCCATCGCGCTTGGCGTGGCGCTCGGCCACCTTGGAATCCCCTACACCATCGTCGAGAAGAATGCCGAGCTCGGCGGCACCTGGTGGATCAATCGCTATCCCGGCTGCGGCGTCGACACGCCGAATCATTTCTATTCCTACTCCTTCGGCACGCGCAACGAATGGACGCGCTATTTCTGCCAGCGCGAAGAGTTGCTCGATTACCTCAAGAAGGTCGCCGACTAGTTCGGCCTGCGCAAGCATCTGCGGCTGAACACGCAACTGACCTCGTCGCGATGGGACGAGGGCAAGCGCCGCTGGATCTCGACGCTGAGAACGAGCAGCGGCGAGGAAACGCTCGAGTCAACGGCACTTGTCAGCGCGGTCGGCCAGCTCAACGATCCCTCCCGTGCCCGCTTCAAGGGCGAGGAGAATTTCAAGGGCGGGATCCTCCATTCGGCGCTGTGGCAGGACGACATCAACATCGACGGCAAGCATGTCGCGGTGATCGGCACCGGCGCAACCGCGATGCAGCTCGTGCCGTCGATCGCGCCGCGCGTCGCTTCCGTCACCGTCTACCAGCGCTCCGCGCAATGGGCGCGACCGGTGAAGGGCTATTTCGATCCAATTACAGAGGGAGCGCGCTGGCTGCTCGCGCACCTGCCGTTCTATGTGCAATGGTACCGCTTCAACATGTTCTGGCGTTATGGCGACGGGCTGTTGCCATTCCTGCGCAAGGATCCTGCCTGGCCGCATCCAGAGCGCGCAGTCAACAAGGGCAATGACCGGCATCGCCAGGAGTTGACGGACTTCATCCTCTCCGAACTGCAGGACCGCCCAGACCTGGCGGCCAAATGCGTGCCAACCTATCCGCCTTACGGCAAGCGCATCCTGCTCGACAACAACTGGTTCAAGACGCTGACGCGCGGCAACGTCGAGCTGGTCACCGACGCGATCGATCATGTCGATCGCGACGGCATCGTGACATCCGACGGCGAGAAACGCGCGGCCGACATCATCGTGGTCGCGACCGGCTTCAAGGTCACTGAGATGGCGGCACGCCTCGACATCATGGGTCGCAACGGCAAGACTCTCCGCGACGCCTGGGCGGGCGACAATCCGACTGCATTTCTCGGCCTCACCGTCCCCGGATTCCCGAACTTCTTCTGCATGCTGGGCCCGAACTCCGGACCGGCACACGGCGGCAGCGTGATCTTCCAGTCGGAATGCCAGAGCCGCTACATCTCGGCCTGTCTTGTCGAGATGATGGAGAACGGTGTCGCCGCCATCGACGTCCGTCAGGATGTGCACGACAATTACATCCGGAAGGTCGATACCGAGCACGAGGCGATGATCTGGACCCATCCGGGCATGACCACCTACTACCGCAATTCAAACGGCCGGGTGTTCTCAGCGATGCCGCGGCGGTTCGTGGACTACTGGCGGATGACGCACGATCCCGATCTCGGCGGCTATCGCCTGACGAAGGCGTGAACCTGACGGCGCTCGGGGTCGGCGGCGACCTGCGATGCGGAGGCTTGCGACGTCGGTGTCTGCAAAACGGGTCCTGGCGGCGTTGGCGCGACACCGACGCCGTCGACCGCGCTGATCCTCGGCGCCTGCGGCTTCGGCTGGCGAACGAGAAACGCCGGGGGCTGCGACGACCGCTTCGATGATCGAACGTACGGTTCCAACTTCAAATAGTTGGCACGGCGTTTTCGCGAGATGAGATCGCGCGTGCCGAATCCGGCGGCGAACGATATCGCGACGATCGAGATCAGGATGAGAACGTCAAGCATTCGAACCGTTCCGTTCGAGGAGGCGGATCGTACCTATGAATGCCAGTAACCTAACCCCGATGTGACGATTTCGGGGAAATTTAGCGACTATGTGAACGGATTCGTGATCACAAGATTTTTCTCGCGCGCCGAGGAACTTTTGCCAAAGGCGTGAAAAGAGCAAATTACCTGAGTACAACCCTGAAGCACCACGCTGATTGCCGTGTGATCCATCAGGCCCGACATCATGGCACCTAAGCGGCCATGTTATTGTCGACCGGCGAGAACGGCAGACCGAGACTCTCCGCCACCGCCTTGTTGGTGATACGACCCTGATAGACATTGAGGCCGTTGCGCAAATGGAGGTTCTCCAGCACCGCGGCAAAGCCCTTGTCCGCGAGCATCAACCCGAATGGCAACGTGGCATTGTTCAGCGCCTGGCTCGATGTGACCGGCACCGCGCCCGGCATGTTCGCGACACAGTAGTGCACGACGCCGTCGACATCATAGGTCGGTTCGGCATGGGTCGTCGGATGCGAGGTCTCGAAGCAGCCACCCTGGTCGATCGCAACATCGACCAGCACGGCGCCCGGTCGCATCGACTTGAGCATCGCGCGCGTAACCAGTTTCGGGGCGCTCGCACCGGGCACCAGCACAGCGCCGATCACGACATCGGCGGAAAACACCTCGTCCTCGACGGACTCGATCGTGGAGAAGCGCGTGCGCACGCGCCCAAGAAATATGTCGTCCAACTCGCGCAGACGCGGAATGGAGCGATCGATCACGGTGACCTCTGCACCAAGACCCGCCGCCATGCGTGCCGCCTGGGTCCCGACGACCCCGCCGCCGAGCACGACGACCCGCGCCGGCAGCACGCCGGGTACGCCGCCGAGCAACACACCACGTCCGCCTGCCGAACGCTTGAGCGCGGCGCCAGCCGCCTCGATTGCGAGACGTCCGGCAACTTCGCTCATCGGCGCGAGCAGAGGGAGGTGGCCGCCCGCGTCAGTGACGGTTTCATAGGCAATGGCGGTGCAGCCGGAAGCGAGCAGCCCCTTGGTCTGCGCAGGATCCGGTGCGAGGTGAAGATATGTAAAGAGGATCTGGTTCTCGCGAAGCTGTGTCCACTCGCTCTGCTGCGGTTCTTTCACCTTCACGATCATCTCGGACTCGGCGAATATATCTCGCGCGCTACCCGCAATCGCCGCACCCGCCTTGCGGTAGACTTCGTCGGAGGCGCCGATGCCTTCGCCCGCGCCGGTCTCGACCCAGACCTCATGTCCGGCCGCGGCATATTCGCGAACAGCGCCCGGGGTGAGCCCGACGCGATATTCCTGGACCTTGATCTCCTTGGGAACACCAACGCGCATGGCGAGCTCCTTGTCTTAACGTCTTGATTTTCCTCCTCATGTTAACGGTCAGGCTGGTTTGGTTTCGTGCAAATATCAGCTAGTTTCGACGCCCGAACGCCGGTTTCCGGCGCCAATTGTCCCTTCCACGCTGGAAACGAAACTTTGGCCCTCGACCGAAAAGATCTCGCCATCCTCGCGGAACTCACCACCAATGCGCGAGCCAGTCATACCGAGCTCGCCAACAAGATCGGCCTGTCAAGCACGGCGCTGGCGCGACGGCAAAAGGCTCTGGAGGATGACGGTTATATCCACGGCTACCAGGCCGCGCTCGATCTCGGACAATTCGGCCTGACCACGACGGTGTTGGTACGGATCGCGCTGGAGAGTCAGAGCGAGGAGGCGCTGAAGGCTTTCGAGGCCGAGGTGGTGAAATGCCCCTCCGTCGTGCGCTGCTTCTTGATGTCAGGCACCGACGACTACATCCTGATCGTGCTCGCGCGCGACATCCAGGATTTTGAGCGCATCCACCGCACCGAGCTGTCGCGCTTGCCTCGCGTCGCTCGGGTGCAATCAAGCTTCGCCCTGCGCGAAGTCGTCAACCGCGCGGTACCGACCGTCGTGTTCGGCGAAGTGAAGCGCTAGCACGAGCCTCTCGCTCCTCGCCTCCTCCCGTTGTCTCGAGTGCTCTCAAGCCGGCGGCATGCAGGATCGCGATACCTCCTTGCTTGAATATCGCAGACAATCAACGCGATCCGTTAAACGCACGAACGAATACTTCCAAACCGCCGCGGCGATACAGCTCATGAGCTGCATCACGCAATCGCGCGAATCTTCTTTCGACCATTTGCTGGCTGATGTATCGTGCCGGAGAGCCGCTCCCGTGATGTGCCGAAATCGCGGCAGTTATTGGCGGCCTTTGTGCCTACGGCGGGCAGCGCAACTTTCATCATTTCAGATACTGCGACCGTGACGACCAGCTCGGAACGGCACGAATTTTTGTTGCCATCACCTCGGAAGGAGGACATCCCATGCATTTTTGCCTCACCGGACAATATACGCCACGCGCTCTCAACGCCATTTTGGAGAACCCCGCGACTGATCGCCAGGAGGCGGCGAGAAAACTCATCGAAGCGGCCGGCGGAAAGCTGATCTCGATGTATAGCGTTGCGGCCGACGGGCCCGGCGTTCTGGTGATATTCGACGTTCCCGATCCGAGTGCGGCTCCGGCCATATCCGGCCTGACCGTCACCGCCGGCACCCTGCAGAACGTAAAGCTCACTCGACTGTTCACGCAGGATGAGATCAAGCAGGTGCGGCAGAACGCAGCCAAGCTGCGCTCCTCCTATAGCCCGCCGGGCAGCTAAAATCTGAACCAGATGCGAAGCCGCCGCTCCACCGTCGCGAGCGGCGGCGCGCTCACTGCCGACGCGCCCCGCCCACCTCTCGTCGAATGAAGGAGAGGCCGCGTCGCGGCCTCCGCACCAGGCGCCCGTCATCCAGCTCTCCTGTCATCTAATTGTCATCGAATGTGCCGAGACCTGTTGGCCTCGCAGATTCGGGACCCATCATGGACTATTTCAAGCGCTTCAACTTCCTGTTCGCAGCTCCGGTGTTCGATGCCGACGATCTAGAGGGCATCCGCTTCAACCAGATCATCGAGGAGATCCAGCGCTCCGGCTTCGAGGTCGTGAGAGCCCGCAAGCTCGAGGATGCGGAGATCGCGGTGCAGACAGACGCCGCAATCGGCTGCATGGTGGTCGACTGGGGCAAGAAGGGGCTGGAGGGCAAGACCGCCGCCCTGATCAACCTGATGCGGCGCCGCGGCCTCGACTTCCCGATCATTCTGCTGATTCGCCGCAAGCGGTTCGAGGATCTGCCGGTCGAGGTGCTCGACTTCATCGATGGCTACGTCTTCCTCTCCGAGGAGACGCCGCCCTTCATCGCAAAGAACCTGATCAGCCGGCTGAAGCAATATGCCGAGACGCTCAAGACGCCGTTCTTCGGCGCGTTGGTCGACTATGCCGAGGAAGGCAACCAGCTCTGGACGTGCCCCGGCCACAATGGCGGCATGTTCTATAGCCGCAGCCCGATCGGCCGTGTCTTCGTCGAGCATCTCGGCGAGTCCGTGTTCCGCGACGATCTCGACAATTCCGTGCTCGATCTCGGCGATCTCCTCACCCATGAGGGACCGGCGCTGAGAGCGCAGAAGGAGGCAGCCCAGATCTTCGGCGCGGAAAAGACCTATTTCGTGCTCAACGGCACCTCGACCTCCAACAAGGTTGCGCTCGGTGCGCTCGTCACCGACGGCGATCTCGTGCTGTTCGACCGCAACAATCACAAGGCCGCGCATCACGGCGCACTGATGATCAACGGCGGCATACCGGTCTACGTGCCGACCATTCGCAACGCGTGGGGCCTGATCGGACCGATGCGCTGGGAGGCGCTCGACGAGAAGACGCTGCGCGAAGCGATCCGCAACCACCCGCTGGTCAGCGATCGCGACGCCTGGCGCAAGGAGCGTCCGTTCCGCGTCGCCGTCGTCGAGCAGTGCACCTATGACGGCACCATCCACAGTGCCGAAATGATCCTGAATCGCATCGGCCATCTCTGCGACTACATCCTGTTCGACGAGGCCTGGGCCGGCTTTATGAAATTCCATCCGCTCTATGCCGGGCGCTTCGCCATGGGCTTGTCGGGGCTGACGCCGGACGCGCCGGGCATCATCGCGACGCAATCGACCCACAAGCAACTCGCGAGCTTCTCGCAGGCATCCCAGATCCACATCAGGGATCGTCACATCCGCGGCCAGAAGCGGCGCGTCGAGCACCGCCGCTTCAACGAGAGCTTCATGCAGCACGCCTCGACCTCGCCGTTCTATCCGTTGTTCGCTTCCCTCGACGTGGGCGCGCAAATGATGAAGGGTCGCTCGGGCGAAGTGCTGTGGGACGATACGATCCGCCTCGGCATCGAGCTGCGCAAGAAGATCCGCGCGATGCGCCGCGAGTTCGAGGAGAAGGAACAGAACGTCGAGCGGCGCTGGTTCTTCGAACCGTTCGTTCCGGATCGCGTCGCCATTGCCGACGTGAGCCGGCCGGGTGCGGCGCACAACGTCGCCTGGGAGACGCTATCGACCGACGAGCTAGCGACCAATCCCGCGCTTTGGCAACTCGGCCCCGACAGCAACTGGCATGGCTTCCCCGGCGTGACCGAGGGCTTTGCCATGACCGATCCGAACAAGTTGACGCTGCTGACGCCAGGCTTCGACCGCGCCACCGGCACGTACGCCGAGCACGGCATCCCCGCTCCCGTCGTCGCGCAGTATTTGCGCGAAAACCGTATCGTTGCCGAGAAGAACGACCTCAACTCCCTGCTCTTCCTGTTGACGCCGGGCGTCGAGGCGAGCAAGGCGGGCACGCTGATCTCGGGGCTGGTCGCGTTCAAGAAACTGCACGACGACAATGCACTGCTGGCGGACGCCATTCCCGAATTCTATCAGCGCCGGCAGGCGCGCTATGCCGGCGTGCGGCTGCGTGATCTCTGCGCGGAGATGCACCGCTTCTTCCGCAAGGCCGACGTCAGTGCGCTCCAGGCGCGGCAGTTCCTGCCCGAGCACCTCCCGGAGATCGCGCTATCGCCGCGCGACGCCGCACGCCGCCTGATCCGCAACGATGTCGACTATCTGCCGATCGAGGCCATCGCCGGCCGCATCGCGACGACACCCTTCGTGGTCTATCCGCCCGGCATCGCCACCATCGTGCCCGGTGAACGCCTCACCGAACGCGCAAAACCCATGATCGATTATCTCAGGATGTTCGAGACCTGCTTCAACACGTTTCCGGGCTTCGACGTCGAAATCCAGGGTGTCTACAAGGAGGTCGACGCCGCCGGCCGGATCGGGCTCTACACTTACGTCGTCGCCGAGTAGCGATCGATGAATGGAGCAGGCCTGATGCGCGAGGATGACGACCCGGTCTTGGTCCGACCCTCGCGCGATGCCGATGTCGAGGCGATGCTGGCGATCTACCGCCATCACGTCCGCCACGGCGTGGCGAAGGACATCGAGGGCACCGGCGCGCCCGAACCCGACGATCTGCGCGACCGGCGCAAGAACCTGAGGCAGACGCGCCTGCCCCACCTGGTCGCGACCTGGCGCGGCGAGGTGATCGGCTACGCCTATGCCGTGCTGTTTCGCAAACGTCCCGCCTATCGCTACACCGCCAAGCACTCGATCTACGTGCATCACGACCATCTCGGTCGCGGTGTCGGACGCCTGCTGCTTCAGGGGTTGGTCGACGCGTGCGCCGCGGCGGGCTTCCGCCAGATGATCGGCTATATCGACGCGGACAATGCGCCTTCGTTGGCACTGCACGAAAAATTCGGCTTTGCCCGGGTTGGGCTATTGTCCGGGGTCGCCTACCGCCATGGCCGCTGGTCCGATACCGTCATGGTCCAGCGATCGCTGGGCGCCGGCGCGACCGCACCGCCGCCCACGTCAATCCTCAGCCGCTGAACGCTGCCGAACCTCCGCCTCACGACGGAAAATCGGCCGCCCTCACATGGATGCGATCCGCATGCAGGGACCAGTGATGCAACGCCTGGTCCTTGCAGAATCTCAGCTTGGCCTGCTCGGTCGCCTCGCTTTCGCAGGAAGCGTCGATTTCCAGGGTTCCCTGGCAGACCTCACTCTGCCGGCCGTACTCACCGAGCACGTCCTTCATGAACCTGACGACATAGCGTGACATGGGACCTCCTGCTGCCCCGGCGGCACTCTAATCCCATTTTGCATTTTCATGGGAAGGAGATTTTGACCGGGATCAAACTGATCGTCGGGGATTCCACCTCGATCTGTCAGCCGCCCCGCCCTATCCCGGCGTGATTCCAAACGTCTTCCGGAAGCGCTCGGCGTAATGCGGCCAGACCTCGGCATTGATGATGCGGGGCGGCCGCTTGCCGTCAAGTGCATCCAGCACCTGCTCGGCGGCGATGCGTCCCATGTTCTGGCGGGCCTCGCGGGTCACGCCCGCGGTGTGCGGGCTCGCCAACACGTTGTCGAACTGAAGCAGCGGATGCTCGGGCGGCGGCGGCTCCTTGGACCAGACATCGAGGCCGGCGCCGGCGATGCGCTGGTCGCGCAGCGCCTGCAGCAGCGCGTCCTCGTCATGGATGAACCCGCGCGCGGTGGTGACGAAATAGGCATGCGGCTGCATCAGCGAAAATTCGCGCACGCCGATCATGCCGCGACTTTCCTTGGTCAGCGGACAGGAGATCGAGACGAAGTCGGACCGGCGCAGGAGGTCGTCGAGCTCCACCTTCTCCCCGCCCCGCGCGGCCATCTCGTCGGCCGAAAGATAGGGATCGTAAGCAAGAACCTTCATGCCCAAGAGGGTGTTACAGAGCGCGGCGATGCGTCGGCCGACATTGCCGAGCCCCACGATGCCGATTGTCTTGGCCCCGACCTCGTTGCCGATGAGATCATTGCGGTTGACGTCGCGCTCGCGCCGCAGACGGCGGTCCGACTGGATGATGCGCTTCGACAGCGTGAGCATCATCGCGAGCGCGTGCTCGGCGACCGAATGGGCGTTGCCGCCGGACTGGTTGACGACGAGCACACCGGCCGCCGTACAGGCCTCGACGTCAACAGGATCGAAGCCGGCGCCGTTGGAGGAAACGATCAGCAGGTTCGGTGCTCGTTTCAACAGGTCGGCCTGAACGTGGAAATGCGAGGCGATCTCGTCGCGCGCAGCGCCGATCTGATAGACGTGCGCGGCCTCCAAGATCGGCGCGTAGAATTCCTCAGGGCTTTCATTCTCGATGCGATCAAGCCGGACGTCGCCCCGAGCCTTCAGGACGTCGACATAGATCGGATGGGCGAGATATTTGACGTAGAAGACGCGCTTGGTGTTGACGGACATCGAAAGACTTCCGGCTCCTCACATGGAGGCGTCGCGGGAACGGCGCGAACTGCGCCCCACCCATGCCGTCCTCCCCTTGCTCTCGTTGGATTGCTTATGACACGGCAACATCGGCCATGGCAGCGCAGCGAGCGCAGACCACCGTGCCGGTTCGGACATGTTGACAATCCCGCCCGCCGCGTCAAGTTCGGCACCAAGGTGCCCATGAAGCGGCACCGCATTAAGACAAAAAGGATGTCGCGGAAGGAACGACGAGATGACGATCGTGGAGCAGCACACACCCCAGGCGTCTTCCACCGAGCAAAGCTGGCACGGCATCGTGCTGCAGACGCTCAAACGGAACGACGTCAGCCTAGTGCCCTACGTGCCGGATCGAGTGCTCACGCCGCTGATCAAGGCCCTGCATGCCGACCCGTTTTTCAGGACCTTTGCGACAGCGCGCGAGGAGGAAGCCGTCGGCATCGTTACCGGAGCCTGGATGGCCGGACGGAGGGGCGCCGTGCTGATGCAGACCTCCGGCTTTGCGACGCTCGCCAACGTGCTGGCCTCACTCGCGGTGCCCTATCAGATCCCGCTGATCATGTTCGTGTCCGAACGCGGCACGCTTGGCGAGTTCAACTACGGCCAGGCGCTGGTCTGCCGCACCATGCGCCCGGTGCTGGACTCGCTCGCGCTCGAGCATCACACCATCACCCGGCTGGATGAGCTCGAATTCATCACCGACCGCTCCATCAAGCAGGCCGTCACCACACAGGCGCCGGTGGCGCTGATCCTCAACCCGCTGCTTACCGGCGGCAAGGTCTTTGACAAGTGAGATCGGCCATGAACGCGACCACCCGCAACACCAAGGTGATGAACCGCTTCGACATCACCTCGCGTCTCATCGCGCAGCTCAACAACGAGGAAGCCGTGATCGGCGGCATCGGCAACACCAATTTCGACCTCTGGGCCGCAGGCCACCGTCCGCAAAACTTCTACATGCTGGGAAGCATGGGACTCGCCTTCCCGATCGCGCTCGGGGTAGCGCTCGCGCAGCCCGATCGTCGCGTTATAGCGCTCGAAGGTGACGGGTCGCTGTTGATGCAACTCGGAGCGCTGTCGACAATCGCGACCTTGAAACCGAAGAATCTCACCATGATCGTGATGGACAACGGCATCTACCAAATCACCGGTGCGCAGCCGACGCCGGCCGCTGGCGTGGCCGACGTCGTGGCGATTGCGACCGGTTCGGGTCTCGCCAACAGCGCCTGGGCCGCGGACGAGGAGGATTTCGAGCGGCTGGTCGAGCGGGCGTTGACAGCATCGGAACCGAGCCTCATTGCCGTGCGTATCGACGACAAGCCGGGTGTCGGCACTACGCGCCGCGATCCCGTGCAGATCCGCGAGCGCTTCATGCACGGCCTCGGCGTGCGTCAGCCGCTTTGAACGTGCGACGGCCCCGCGGAGAAATTCTCCGCGGGGCCACGCCTTCCATTCACGACGATCACTCGAGGATCCTGATGACCTTGCGGGTCCGCGGCTCGACGATCACGCGACGATCGTTGACGACCGCATAGTCATATTCCCTGTAGTTCGGCACCGGATGCAATACCACGGTCGGCGGCAGCGGCTCCCCGACCACCACATGCTCATGAACCACGACGGACGGCTCGGAGCGTGGCACCGCACCGATCACCGCATTCGGAATTTCGAGGCCGGCGCCAACGGCCGCGCCGACGGTGCCGCCCACCATCGCGCCGACCGGACCACCAATCTCGCCGCCGGCCCGCGCGCCATTCGCGGCACCCTCAGCGGTGGTCGACTGGGCAAAGGCTGCGCTTGACGCCAGCAGCGAAATGGCAGCCAACGAAATCGCAAGACGGGTCTTCATGTCCTCTATCTCCAGATTGTTTGTCGTGCGCCGTCAACCGCGGGGACCGCTGTTAGTTCCGGGTTCCCGTACGACGAAAGCACGACACCAGCCGGAGAGCGTTACTGCGTAACAGTTTAGGCCGCGGCGATTTCGTGACCCGCCATCAACTCGAGCGCGCGCACCATCGCTGAATGATCCCACGCCTTGCCGCCATGTGCAGTGCAGGCCGAAAATAATTGCTGCGCTACGGCCGTGCTCGGCAGCGAAAGCCCGAGCGCGCGGGCCCCCTCGAGCGCGAGGTTGAGATCCTTCTGGTGCAGCTCGATGCGGAATCCCGGATCGAAATTGCGCTTCACCATGCGCTCGCCATGCACTTCGAGAATCCGCGACGACGCGAAGCCGCCCATCAGCGCCTGCCGCACCAGCGCGGGATCTGCGCCGGCCTTCGACGCGAACAACAGGGCCTCGCTCACCGCCTCGATCGTCAAAGCGACGATGATCTGGTTCGCAACCTTCGTGGTCTGGCCGTCGCCATTGGCGCCGACACGGGTGACGTTCTTGCCCATCTTGTCGAAGACGCCCTTCATGGTGTTGAAGGCGCGCTCCGGACCACCGACCATGATGGTGAGGCTCGCCGCCTTGGCGCCGACCTCGCCGCCCGACACCGGAGCATCGAGGTAATCGGCGCCGAGCGCTTCGATCTTCTTCGCAAACTCTTTTGTTGCCAGCGGCGAGATAGAACTCATGTCGACGACGATATTGCCCCTGGAAATGCCGCTCGCGACACCATCCTTGCCGAACAGCACGGCCTCCACATGCGGCGTATCCGGCACCATGACGATGACGGCATCCGCCTCCTCCGCGACCTCTTTCGCCGATTTGCAGGCGACGCCACCGGCCGCGATCAACTCGGGCGCGATCGGCGTGACGTCATGCAGGAAGAGACGATGGCCCGCCGCCAGGAGATGGCCAGCCATCGGCCGTCCCATGGTGCCTAGTCCGATAAAGCCGATGTCGATCATGTCAGCCGTTTTCCTCTCGATTTTGGTTGATCCACAGGCTCGATGCACCTCGCCCGCTTGCGGGAGAGGTCGGCGCGGAAGCGCCGGGTGAGGGTTCTCTCCGCGTTGGGATTTCTTCCGCAAAATCCCACTGCGGAGACACCCTCTCCCCAGCCCTCTCCCGCAAGCGGGAGAGGGAGTGCTCCGCCGCTGCGTCTCCTCACGTCTCGAATGTCTGTGCCGCGTGCCAGGACAGGCCTTCCAGCGTCGTGGTGCGCGGCTTGTATTCGCAGCCGATCCAGCCGCGATAGCCGATCGCATCGAGATGGCGGAGCAGGAAGGGATAGTTGATCTCGCCCGTGCCCGGCTCGTGGCGGCCGGGATTGTCGGCAAGCTGGATATGCGAGATGCGGTCGAGATATTTCTGGATCGTGCGGGCGAGGTCGCCCTCCATGATCTGCATGTGATAGATGTCGTACTGGATGAACAGGTTGCTCGACCGCACCTCGGAGATGAGATTCACCGCCTGCTCGGTGCCACTGAGGAAGAAGCCGGGAATGTCCAGGGTGTTGATCGGCTCGACCAGCAGTTCGATATTCTCACGCGCCAGCGCCGCGGCAGCGAAACGCAGGTTTCCGACCAGCGTCTCGTTCAACTCGCGAGGATCGGCACCATCAGGCGCGATGCCGACGAGGCAGTTGAGCCGGTCGCAGTCGAGCGCCTTGGCATAGTCGATGGCGCGAAACACACCGTCGCGGAATTCGGCGACACGATCGGGAAGGATCGCGATGCCGCGCTCGCCGCCCGCCCAATTGCCAGCGGGCAGATTGTGCAGCACTTGAGTTAGCCCGTGAGCCTCGAGCTGCTCGCGCAGCATCGCCTTGTCGAAATCATAGGGAAAGAGATACTCGACCCCGCTGAAGCCCGCTGCCTTTGCCGCCGCAAAGCGGTCGACAAACGGCATCTCGTTGAAGAGCATGGTGAGGTTGGCGGCAAATTTCGGCACGATGCTGTTCTCCCTATTCCGCCGGCTGCAGCACGCCCGAGCGCGTGGTTTCGACCTCGTCGAGCGGCAGATCGAGCACTTCCTCGAACTCGACGATATTGTCGATCTCCGTGCCCATCGCGATATTGGTGACGCGTTCGAGGATGAACTCGACCACCACGGGCACCCGGTGCTTTGCCATCAACTCGCGCGCCGTCGCAAACGCGGCCTGCGCGTCCTTGGGATCGGTGACGCGGATCGCCCTGCAGCCGAGGCCTTCAGCGACTGCCACGTGGTCGACGCCGTAGACGCCGAGCTCCGGCGCATTGATGTTCTCGAAGGAGAGCTGGACGTGATAGTCCATATCGAAGCCGCGCTGCGCCTGGCGGATCAGGCCGAGATAGGAATTGTTCACGACCACGTGGATGTAGGGCAGATTGAACTGCGCCCCGACCGCGAGCTCCTCAATGAGGAACTGGAAGTCGTAGTCGCCTGACAGCGCGACGATGTCGCGATCCGGACACGCCGCGCGCACGCCAAGCGCCGCGGGTAGCGTCCACCCCAGCGGACCGGCCTGCCCGGCGTTGATCCAGTTGCGCGGCTTGTAAACACCGAGGAATTGCGCGCCGGCGATCTGTGACAGGCCGATCACCGTGACATAGCAGGTGTCGCGCCCGAACGCCTTGGTCATCTCCTCGTAGACGCGCTGCGGCTTGATCGGCACGTTGTCGAAATGGCTCTTGCGAAGCATCGAGCGCTTGCGATCGCGGCAGGCTGCGGGCCACGCCTGGCGCTCGCGCAACCTGCCTGACCGGCGCCACTCCCTGGCGACGGTGACGAACAACTCCAGCCCGGCCTTCGCGTCGGAGACGATGCCGAGGTCGGGATTGAAGACGCGCCCGATCTGTGTCGGCTCGATATCGACATGCACGAATTTACGGCCTTTGGTGTAGGTCTCGATCGAGCCGGTGTGCCGGTTGGCCCAGCGATTGCCTATTCCAAGCACGAAATCGGATTCGAGCATGGTGGCATTGCCGTAACGATGGCTGGTCTGCAGGCCGACCATGCCGGCCATCAGAACGTGATCGTCAGGGATCGCGCCCCACCCCATCAGCGTCGGGACAACAGGCACGTTCACGGTCTCGGCGAATTCGACGAGCAAATCGGAGGCATCCGCGTTGATAATACCGCCACCCGCTACGATCAGCGGCCGCTCGGCGGCGTTGAGCATCTCCAGCGCCTTCTCGACCTGCTTGCGCGTCGCGGCCGGTTTGTAGACAGGCAGCGGTTCATAGGTCTCATCGTCAAACTCGATCTCGGCGAGCTGCACGTCGAGCGGCATGTCGATCAGCACTGGCCCCGGACGCCCCGAGCGCATCACGTGAAAGGCCTGGCTGAACACGCGCGGCACCAGTGCGGGCTCGCGCACGGTGACTGCCCATTTGGTCACAGGCTTTGCGATGGATTCGATATCGACCGCCTGAAAGTCCTCCTTGTAAAGACGCGCACGCGGCGCCTGCCCGGTGATGCAGAGGATCGGAATGGAATCGGCGATCGCCGAATAGAGCCCGGTGATCATGTCCGTCCCCGCCGGCCCCGATGTGCCGATGCAGACGCCGATATTGCCGGCCTTGGCCCGCGTAAAACCCTCCGCCATGTGGGAGGCGCCCTCGACGTGGCGCGCGAGGACGTGGCGGATCGAGCCGCGCTTCTTCAGCGCCGAGTAGAGCGGATTGATCGCGGCCCCGGGAACGCCGAAGGCGGTCGAGATGCCTTCCTTCTCCAGGATACGCACGGCTGCATCGACGGCTCGCATCTTCGCCATATCGGACCTCGCTCGGTTGCGTCACTTCGAGCGTGATCATCGATTGCGCGTGGCTCGCGCTCAACGAGATCGATTTTATTTTTCACGATGCGGCAGCCGCAGAAAAATCGGCGCGGTCTCAATCGGTTAGGTCGATAATTGCGTGAAAGCAGCTATTCGAACAGCGGCGCAAGCTCCATCTGCGGCACGAGGACGAGCCCCTTGTCGGTGATACGGATCTCCGGAATGACCGACAACGGGATCAAATTGAAGCCCATGTAGGGGATGGTGCAGCCGGCTTCCGTCCATTCCGCCTTCAACGCCCGCACCTCCTCGGCCACTTCGGTGATGCGCTTGTCCGAGAGCAGCCCTGCGATCGGCAGCGGAACCAGCGCCCTTACTTTGCCATCAGCGACCACGCAGACACCGCCCTGTCGCTCCCTGATCGCCGAGATCGCCACCTGCATGTCGGCTTCGTTGGTTCCGGCGACGATAATGTTGTGGCTGTCGTGCCCAACGCTCGAGGCCACCGCGCCGCGCTTGAGCCCAAAGTCCTTCAGCAGGCCATGGGCGACGTTGCCGGCCGATTTGCCATGGCGCTCCACCACCGTCACGAAGCACAGGCCGTGGCGTGCAAACAGCGTCGGCCAATCCTTCGCCGGCTCGATCCGCACCTTCTCGTGGATCAGCGTGATACCGGGAAGCGCGGTCTTGATCGCGTTGACGGTGCAGGCCTTTGCCGGAAGCTCCGGCGTCAGCTTGAGCTGTTGCGGCAGCTTCACGGTCGCATAGGCCGCCTTGGGATATTGATAGCGCTGCGACAGCGCCTGATCGAGGAGTTCTGTGATCTTGCCCTTCTCGACCACCAGTTCGCCGCCATACCATGTGCATTGCGGCTTCAGATTGTCGTCCATCAGCACGAGATCGGCACGGCGGCCACCCCCGAGACCGCCGATCTCGCCCTCCATGTTGAAGCGCGTCGCGCCATGTAGCGAACCCATCGACCAGGCCTGTTCTGGCGACATTCCGGCCTTCACGGCTTCGCGCACCACCCAGTCCAGGCCAAACAGGAAGAGATCGTCGGCGTCGCGGTCGTCGGTGCACACCGCCGTGCGCTTATGCGAGGCACCGAGCTCGGTGATGGTGCGGATCGCCTGCGGCAGCGAGTGCCAGGGTGTCGTTGGCGGCCCGCCGCGCAGGAAAACCCAGACGCCGGCATCGAGCAGATCGTCGGCGATGTCGCGATCGATCGCCTCATGGGTATCCGTGACGCCCGATGCCGCATAGGCAGCGACGAATTCGCGGCCATAGACATGACCGGACACTGGACGCCCGCGCTTGAGCGCGGCGGCCAGGATCGCGTGGCTGCGCTCGTCGCCCATCGTTACCGGCACGAAATCCATCTTCTCGCCGAGCGCCACCGCTTCCGGCCAGCGATCGAACAGGCCGGCGATCTTGTCGGGGGTGAGATCGCCGCCTGCAGTTTCCAATTCGTCTGATGTTGCCGGCACCGTCGAGGGCACCGTCAGGAAGATCGATAGCGGCGCCTCGCGCGCGTCCTGCAGCATCGCCTCGACGCCGGCGACGTCCATGACGTTGCCGATCTCATGGCTGTCACAGAAGATCGTGGTGGTGCCGTTGAGCAGCGCCGCTTCCGCGTAGGCGCAGGCCGTCACCATCGAGGATTCGATGTGGATATGCGGATCGACCAGCCCCGGCGCAATGATGCCACCGGCGGCGTCATAAATGGCCACGCCGCTCCAGGCCTTCCTGGCCGCGCCGGCCGGCTTCATCGCCGCGATCCGGCCGCCCGCGATCCAGACCTCACGGTCCGGGTGCACGCGCTCCGAATAGGTCGACAACACTCGCCCGCCCGTGATGACGAGATCAGGCGCGACGCGCCCGGAAGCGACGTCGGCAAGGCGGCGGGTCATCTCATGCAGCGGCGCAACGGCAAAGCGGGTGAGTTTGGGCATCAGGACTCTCGCGGGACGTGAATGGCCCGGCGATGGTTGCGCCCTCGGCCAGAAGGGGCAACTCAAATAAAACGGCACCGCTGCTTACACATTGGGCACGCTGCGGGCGCCGTTCAGGCTTTCCCTTTGGCCGCGGGCATAACGCTGCCGAGCGCCGCGGTGAGTTCCGCGGCCACCTCCCGAACCACGCGGCCGATTTCCGGCAGCCGGCCGTCGGTGATACGGCTGGTCATGCCCGAGACAGAGATCGCAGCGAGCGGCTCGGCGAGCGCATTGTAGACCACGGCCGCTACGCAGCGCAGGCCGATCTCTGCCTCCTCGTCGTCGACGGCATATCCCTGCTTGCGGATCGTCGCGAGCTCCCTGAACAAGTCACTCGGCCGAACGATCGACTTCTCCGTGAGCCTCGGCATGCCGTGGTGCCGGATGACCGCGCCGACGTCCTCGTCCGAGTAGGTCGCGAGCACCGCCTTGCCGACACCGGATGTCACCATCGCGACGCGGCCGCCGACCTTGGTCAGCGAGCGCATGATCTCCCGGCTCTCCATGCGAGTCAGCACGATGATGAACTCGTCGTCAACGACGGCAAGGTTGGCGGTCTCGCGGGTGAGATCGCGCAGCTTGCGAAGGTAGGGAATGGCCTGCGCCGTGAAGTTGCGCCGCCGCGCGAAGCTGGCTCCGACGGTAAAACTACGCACGCCGACGTGCCATTTGGATTCCGCGCGGTCGAACTGCACGAAGCGGCGGCTTTCGAGCGTTGCGAGCAGGCGATGAACGGTCGAGGCCGACAGGCCGGTGCGGACGGCGAGATCGCTCAGGCGATAGCCTTCGTCGTCCTCGGCCAACGTCTCGATGATCGACAGCGCGCGGTCGACGGACTGCACGCCGCCGTCGCGCGTATCGTTATCCGCCTCTCCCGGAGATCGGGACTCGAGCGATTTGCGCCGGATCACGTTCTTGCTCATCGCGACCTGACTCTTCTCCCTCGCCCCGCTTGCGGGGAGAGGGTCGGGGTGAAGTGAAGCCTCCGCAAAGACGGTGAAACACGGACTCGCGGAGAGTCATCCTCACCCCGATTGGTTCGCAATCCGACTTCTCCCCGCAAGCGGGGAGAAGTGAATGACGTCATATGCCTCAGAGCAGCCCTGCCCCACGCGCCCACTTGTACTTGGCGCCGAGAACCTCGACCGGCAGCTCGGTCGAATAGGCGTAGGCCGGGATGCCGTGCTGGTAGAGATATTCGGCGGCCTCCTCGACCTCAACGTCGCCCGCGAGCGAGGCCACCATGGGCTTCACGAAGCCCTTGGCCTCCATCTCCTTCTTCACCTCGACCATGTTGCGCGCGAACACCATCGGCGGGGTGACGATCGTGTGCCAGTAGCCGAGGATCAGCGCGTGGATGCGATCGTCGGAAAGGCCGAGCTTCACCGTATTGACGTAGGTGATCGGCGGCTCGCCGCCGGTGATATCCACAGGATTTCCGGCAGCCCCGAACGGCGGGATGAACTTGCGGAAGGCCGCATCGAGATCCGGCGGCATCGACATCAGCGACAGGCCGTTGTCAACGCAGGAGTCCGACAGCAGCACGCCCGAGCCGCCGGCGCCGGTGATGATCAGCACGTTCTCGCCTTTCGGCGTCGGCAGCACCGGCACGCCACGGGCGAATTCGAGCAGCTGCCGCAGGGAGCGCGCGCGGATGACGCCGGACTGCTTGAACACGTCCTCATAGATCCTGTCGTTACCGGCGAGCGCGCCGGTGTGCGAGGACGCCGCCTTGGCACCAGCCGAGGTGCGCCCGGCCTTGAGCACGACGACCGGCTTCTTCTTGGAGACCCGCTTGGCGGCCTCCGCAAAGGCGCGACCGTCCTTGAGGTCTTCGCAGTGCTGCGCGATCAGGTTGGTGTTGGGATCCTGCTCGAAGAAGGCGAGCAGATCGTCCTCGTCGATATCAGACTTGTTGCCGAGACCGACGATCGCCGACACGCCCATCTTGGCTGAGCGCGAGAAGCCGATGATTGCCATGCCGATGCCGCCCGACTGCGACGACAGCGCCGCGTGACCCTTCACGTCATAGGCCGTGCAGAAGGTCGCGCAGAGATTCGCAGGCGTATAATAGAAGCCGTAGATGTTCGGCCCCATCAGGCGGATGTCGTACTTCTTGCCGACCTCGACGATTTCGGCCTGGAGTTCGGGCGCACCGGCCTCCGCGAAGCCCGACGGAATCAGCACGGCACCCGGGATCTTCTTCTCGCCGCACTCGGTCAAGGCGCCGGCGACGAACTTTGCGGGGATCGCGAACACCGCGACGTCGATCACGCCGGGCGCGTCCTTGACGCTCTTATAGGCCTTGTAGCCGAGGATCTCGGCAGCCTTCGGATGGATCGGAATGATCTCGCCTTTGTAGCCGCCGTTGATGAGGTTCTTCATCACGGAGTTGCCGATCTTGCCGTCTTCGGCCGAAGCGCCGATCACGGCGACCGCCTTCGGCTGCATGATGCGGTTCATCGCCGCGACGATCTCTTCGGTCGGGCGCGGCTTCGGCTTGGGCTTGTAGGCGAAGTCGACGACGATGCGCACGTCCGCGGCAGTCGCGTCCTTCGGGGTCGCGAACACCGGGTTGAGGTCGAGCTCGACGATCTCCGGGAAATCAGTGACGAGCTGCGAAACCTTGACGATGACATCGGCAAGCGCCGTGCGATTCACCGGCTCCCCGCCGCGAACACCCTTCAGGATCTCATGCGCCTGAATGCCGTCGAGCATCGACAGCGCATCCTCCTTGGTCGCAGGCGCGAGGCGGAAGGTGATATCCTTCAACACTTCGACCAGCACACCGCCGAGGCCGAAGGCGACCAGCTTGCCGAAGGAACCGTCGGTGATCGAGCCGACGATGACCTCGGTGCCGCCGGCCAGCATCTGCTGCACCTGGACGCCCTCGATCTTGGCATCAGCCTTGTACTTTTTGGCATTACCGAGAATGGTCTCGTAGGCCTTCTCGGCATCCTGCGCTGTCTTGAGGCCGACGATGACGCCACCGGCCTCGGTCTTGTGGAGAATGTCTGGTGAGACGATTTTCATCACCACCGGGAAGCCCATCGAGGAAGCCATCTTGCCGGCCTCACCTGCCGACTTCGCGACCCCCTCCTTCGGCACCGGAATGCCATAGGCATCGCAGACGAGCTTGCCTTCGGGGGCCGTCAGGCTGGTGCGATTGTCGGCCTTGACCTGGTCAAGCACCCTGCGGACGGCGTCTTTGGAATTCGACATATGGCTTCTCCCTTGACCTCAGATCTTGCTTTGCAAGGCGCACGTGTTTCGGCTGCCCATCATGCTTGCCATTCGCCGCGGCTTGTTCCATGCGGCGGAACGGAGGGGCAGAAAGCCCGAGCTTACTCCGCCGCCTTGGATCAAAAATGGCTGGCGATGGCATTTGGTATGCCAGAAGCCAACTTGTCAAGGCGGGTCATGGGGCCGAAGGCAGCAAAAAATAGGCAGCTTGACATTCTGGCATGTGGTATGCCAAAAACAATTCAGTAAATATTCCTGTAAAAGACGACTCCCCCTGAGGAGGAGAATCGTCGTGAAGCAAATCAAGGCATCGCCCAACATGGCCGAGGCAGATCTCGCAATCGTCCGTATTGCCCCGGAGAGCAGCTTCAAGAACAAGGCGTATGACGCCTTGAAGGAAGCGATCCTCAAGATGGACATCTATTCAACGCCCGAGCCGGTGATGCTGGACGAGCGCGCGCTGTCCGAACGCCTGGGCGTCAGCCGCACGCCGATCCGCGAAGCGATCGCGATGCTCGAGCAGGACGGCTTCGTGAAGACCGTGCCGCGTCGGGGCATCATGGTGGTGCGAAGGACCAAGAGCGAGATCGTCGACATGATCCGCGCCTGGGCGGCGCTGGAAAGCATGGCGGCGAGGCTGATCACCACCACCGCGCGCAAGAAAGACATCTCTGCGCTGCGCGACTACTTCAAGGATTTCAGCAAGGATCGCCTGCCCGAGGATCACATCGAGGAATATTCGCGCGCCAACATCGCCTTTCACCAGGCGCTGATCTCGCTGTCGGAATCGCCGATCCTCGTCGACCTCACCAACGATCTCCTGCTGCATGTGCGCGGCTACCGGCAACTGACGATCGGACGGAAGGACCGTACGGCGACATCGTTGCCCGAGCATCTCGGCATCATCGAAGCGCTGGAAGCGCGCGACACCGAGCTCGCCGAGAAGCGCGCCCGCGATCACACCCTCGGCCTTGCAGCTTACGTCGAAGCGCATGGCCAGGAGCTCTTTACCTAGCAACTTCACCAGAAGGGCGAACCATTCGCCCCCAAAGCCTAAAACGGCACGTTGAGACCAGGGAGACAAGGCCCATGCTGAATACCGCGACCAAGTCCGAAGCACCGGGCACCGAGCAGGAATTGACGGATGGTTTTCATCTCGTCATCGACGCGCTCAAGCTGAACGGCATCAACACGATCTATAATGTGCCGGGCATCCCGATCACGGATTTGGGCCGCATGGCGCAGGCCGCCGGCATTCGCGTGATCTCCTTCCGTCACGAGCAGAACGCAGGTTACGCCGCAGGCATCGCCGGCTACCTCACCAAGAAGCCCGGCGTCTGCCTCACCGTCTCCGCGCCCGGCTTCCTCAATGGCCTGACCGCGCTCGCCCACGCCACCACCAACTGTTACCCGATGATCCTGATCTCGGGCTCCTCCGAGCGCGAGATCGTCGACCTCCAGCAGGGCGACTACGAAGAGATGGACCAGCTCGCGGTCGCAAAGCCGCTGTGCAAGGCGGCCTATCGGGTGCTGCACGCCCAGGACATCGGCATCGGCTTGGCGCGCGCGATCCGCGCTGCGGTCTCGGGCCGTCCCGGCGGTGTCTATCTCGACCTGCCGGCAAAGCTGTTCGGCCAGGTGATGAACGCTGATGCCGGCCAGAAGTCGCTGGTCAAGGTGATCGACGCCGCCCCCGCACAGATCCCCTCGCCTGCTTCCATCAAGCGCGCACTCGACGTCTTGAAGAGCGCAAAGCGCCCGCTCATCATCCTCGGCAAGGGCGCGGCCTACGCGCAGGCCGATGAGGAGATCAAATCATTTGTCGAGAAGAGCAGCGTCCCCTTCCTGCCGATGAGCATGGCCAAGGGCCTCCTCCCCGACACGCATCCGCAATGCGCCGGCGCCGCCCGCTCGACGGTGTTGAAGGAGTCCGACGTCGTCCTGCTGATCGGCGCGCGGCTCAACTGGCTGCTCTCGCACGGCAAGGGCAAGAGCTGGGGCGAAGCGCCCAAGAAATTCATCCAGGTCGACATCGAGCCGAAAGAGATGGATTCCAACGTCGAGATCGTCGCGCCCGTCGTCGGCGACATCGGCTCCGTCGTCTCCGCGTTCAACCAGGCGATGAGTGCGGGCTGGACCGCGCCGCCGGCCGAATGGACCAAGGCTGTTTCGACCAAGCGTGAAGAGAATGTCGCCAAGATGGCGCCGAAGCTCATGAACAACAAGTCGCCGATGGATTATCACGGCGCGCTCGGCGTGCTGAAGAACGTCATCAAGGAGCATCCCGAGGCGATCCTCGTCAACGAGGGCGCGAACACGCTCGACCTCGCCCGCGGCGTGATCGACATGTACAAGCCGCGCAAGCGTCTCGACGTCGGCACCTGGGGCGTGATGGGCATCGGCATGGGCCAGGCGATTGCGGCTGCGCTCGAGACCGGTAACCCCGTGCTCGCGGTGGAAGGCGACTCGGCCTTCGGCTTCTCCGGCATGGAGGTCGAGACCATCTGTCGCTACAATTTGCCGATCTGCGTCGTCATCTTCAACAATGACGGCATCTATCGCGGCACCGACGTCAACAACGCCAATGCAGATCCCGCGACCACCGTGTTCGTCAAGGGCGCGCGCTACGACAAGATGATGGAAGCTTTCGGCGGCGTCGGCGTGAACGCAACCTCGCCGGACGAATTGAAGCGCGCCGTCAACGAGGCGATCAGCTCGGGCAAGCCGACGCTGATCAACGCGGTGATCGATCCGGCCGCAGGCTCGGAGAGCGGCCGCATCGGCAATCTCAATCCGCAGAGCGTTCTGCAGAAGAAAAAGTGAACACCCATCGGGTCATTCCCCGCGCAGGCGGGGAAACCAGTAGTCGCCGGACCATCCTTGATGGCGAACACTGAGCCCGACTGAATCGACAGCGAATACTGAATGCCCGCCCTTCGCGGGCATGACAGAAACAGAATGGTAACAGGAGCAAACACGATGACCAAGGCGCTCACGGGCGTTCGCATTCTCGATTTCACCCACGTCCAGTCGGGGCCGACCTGCACGCAGTTGCTGGCATGGTTCGGCGCCGACGTGATCAAGGTGGAGCGTCCGGGTGTCGGTGACATCACCCGCGGCCAGCTCCAGGACATCCCGAACGTGGACAGCCTGTATTTCACCATGCTGAACCACAACAAGCGCTCGATCACGCTCGACACCAAGAACCCCAAGGGCAAGGAGGTCCTCACCGAACTGATCAGGAAGTGCGACGTGCTGGTCGAGAACTTCGGCCCCGGCGTGCTCGACCGCATGGGCTTCCCCTGGGAGAAAATCCAGGCGATCAACCCCAAGATGATCGTTGCCTCGATCAAGGGCTTTGGCCCCGGACCGTACGAGGACTGCAAGGTCTATGAGAACGTCGCGCAGTGCACCGGCGGCGCCGCCTCGACCACCGGCTTCCGCGATGGCCTGCCGCTCGTCACCGGCGCCCAGATCGGCGACTCCGGCACCGGCCTGCATCTCGCGCTCGGCATCGTCACCGCGCTCTATCAACGTACGCATTCCGGCAAAGGCCAGCGCGTCACGGCCGCGATGCAGGACGGCGTGCTCAACCTCGCGCGCGTCAAGTTGCGCGACCAGCAGCGCCTCGCCCACGGTCCCCTCAAGGAATACAGCCAGTTCGGCGAAGGCATTCCGTTCGGCGATGCCGTGCCGCGCGCCGGCAACGATTCCGGCGGCGGCCAGCCCGGCCGCATCCTGAAGTGCAAGGGCTGGGAGACCGATCCCAACGCCTACATCTACTTCATCACCCAGGCCCCGGTCTGGGAGAAGATCTGCGACGTGATCGGCGAGCCCACCTGGAAGACCGACCCGAACTACGCCAAGCCCCCGGCCCGCCTGCCGCGGCTCAACGAGATCTTCGGCCGCATCGAGCAGTGGACGATGACGAAGACCAAGTTCGAGGCGATGGAGATCCTCAACAAGGACGACATCCCCTGCGGCCCGATCCTGTCGATGAAGGAGATCGCCGAGGACCAGTCGCTGCGCGCCACCGGCACCGTGGTCGAGGTCGATCACCCGACCCGCGGCAAGTACATCTCGGTCGGCAACCCGATCAAGCTGTCGGACTCACCGAGCGACGTGCAGCGCTCGCCGCTGCTCGGCGAGCACACCGACGAGATCCTCCGCTCCGTGCTCGGCTTCAGCGACCACCAGGTCGCCGACATCCACAAGTCCGGCGCACTCGATCCGCCGCAGAAGCAGGCTGCGGAGTAAGCGGAACGACTGTGATCTGAGACGAAAGGGCCGCCGGTTCAGGCGGCCCTTTTTTGTGCGCTCTCTTCCTTGCATCTGGGCCCCGCCGTAGCCGTCAAATGCCGGCGGCCAAATTTTTGATTTTACGAAACCGCACTTGACGCATCGGGCAAGTCAGTAGCAAAGGTCGACCATCGCCCTCCACCCTGATATCCGCCATCGTCCCGACATCCGCATAACCGCCGACATTGCTTTGCTACGGGTAGCGCCACGTGCCCGTCCGCGGCAGTCCAAACTCTAGTCGGACTCCGCTGTGACAATCCCGCCGGAGAGATTTTCATTCCGGCATCGTCGCAACCGGCGCATTTAATTTTTTCTTCTTGATGAGCGAAGCATTCGCTCGCAATTAATTGCTGCAGCCCATCGGCCCAAGCGCTTAGCCATCGTTCACGCGGAAAGAGGATTTTCCGGGAGAAGAACGAGGTGCTGTCGATGTCGGCGCGGAATGCTTCCTTGACGAGGCCGGTATCGCCGCCTGCCAGGGCCGATGAGATTGCCCTTCTCTCCGCCAGCGAACTCGTCGGGCACTACCGGACAAAACAACTTTCTCCGCTCGAGGTGACGCGGGCCGTACTCGATCGCATCGGGCGCCTCGAACCTTTCGTCAACGCATTCGCGTTGGTCGAGGCTGAAAGCGCGCTCGAAGCAGCTCGGGAGTCGGAGGTACGCTGGAAGCGCGGCGAGCCGCTTGGTCCCGTCGACGGTGTCCCCGTTGCGCTCAAGGATCTCATCCTGGCCAAGGGTTGGCCGACTTTGCGCGGCAGCCGGGCCATTGATCCCACGCAAGACTGGAACGAGGATTCGCCCGCGACGGCACGGCTGCGCGAGCAAGGCGCGGTCCTGCTCGGCAAGACCACGACGTCGGAATTCGGCTGGAAGGGCCTCGGCGACAGTCCGCTGACCGGCATCACGCGCAATCCCTGGAATCTCGCCCACACGCCGGGCGGCAGCAGCGGAGGCTCGGCGGCGGCGACGGCGCTGAACTTCGGCCCGCTGCACGTCGCGACGGATGGTGGCGGCTCCACCCGGCTGCCGGCGGCGCATAGCGGCGTGTTCGGCTTCAAACCGACCTTCGGCCGCGTCCCCGTCTATCCGCCCTCGCAGAACGGCACCCTGTTTCACGTCACGCCGATGACGCGCCGGGTCGATGACGCAGCCCTCCTGCTCGACGCGATCGCGCGCCCGGACGGACGCGACTGGACCGCGCTCCCGCCGCAGGAGATTTCCTGGCAGGCTGACCTCAATCGCGGCGTCAAGGGCTTGCGCATCGCGCTCAGCCCGAGGCTCGGCTACGCCCAGGTCGATCCGGAAATCGAGCGGATCGTCATCGGCGCAGCCAGGACTTTGTCCGAGCTCGGCGCGATCGTCGAAGAGGTCGATCCCGGTATCGAGGACCCCTTCGATATTTTTCAGACCTTCTGGTTCGCCGGCGCCGCGAAGCTGCTGGCCTCGTTCGATCCCGCCCGTCGCGCACTGGTCGAGCAGGGCCTGCAGGAGGTTGCCGAAAAGGGCCGCGACATCGACGCGGTAAGCTATCTCAAGGCCGTCGACCGGCGCGAAGCGCTCGGGCGGCACTTCAACCGCTTTCATCAGGATTGGGATCTGCTCCTTACGCCGACGACCGCGCATCCCGCCTCGGTCATTGGCGCATCGGAGGCGGATCTCGTGGTGCGGCCGATCCGCTCGCCCTTCACATATCCTTTCAACCTGACGCAGCAGCCGGCGGCGTCGATCCCGGCCGGACGAACGTCCGCCGGATTGCCGGTGGGCCTGCAGATCATCGGCGCCAAATTCGCCGATACCACCGTCCTGCGTGCCGCGCGTGCGTTCGAGCAGGCAAAACCGTTTCCGCGCCCGCAGGATCCCTCATGAGTGGACAAACGCAAATGCTCGATCTCACGCTCCCGCAATTGACTGCATCTTATGCGAGCGGCACGATCAGGCCGTCGGTCGTCGTCGAACATATCCTGGACGAGATCGCGCGCCGCGGCGAGGATGGCGTCTGGATCAGCGTCGTCGCGCGCGAGGACGCGCTCGCGCGGGCGCGGGCGCTGGAGGCGGTGCCGGCGCACCAGCGCAACGCTCTTCCGCTGTGGGGCATTCCCTTCAGCGTCAAGGATTGCATCGACACGGTCGGTCTGCCGACCACGTCGGCATGTCCGGCGTTTTCCTATGCGCCGGCAAGGAACAACCCGGCGGTGGAGCGCCTGCTTGCCGCTGGCGCGATCCTGATCGGCAAGACCAATATGGACCAGTTCGCGACCGGACTCGTGGGCGTGCGATCGCCCTATGGCGTGGCACGCAATCCATTCGATGCTCGCTACATTCCGGGAGGCTCGAGTTCGGGTGCGGCCGTGTCGGTCGCCGCGGGACTCGTCAGCTTCGCGCTCGCCAACGATACCGGCGGGTCAGGCCGCGTGCCGGCCGCCTTCAACAACGTCGTCGGACTGAAGCCAACCCGGGGTCTGCTCAGCGAAGTCGGTGTCGTCGCGGCCTGCCGCTCGATCGAGACGCTCTCGATTTTCGCGTTGACGGTGCCCGACGCCCAGGCTGCGTTCGACGTCGCGCGCGCCTATGACGAGGAGGATCCATTCTCGCGGACCGGATCGCTGACGGAAGCACGTCCGCTGCCGGCCAAGTTCAGCTTCGGCGTCCCCTCCCCGCAATGGCTCGACTTCTTTGGCGATCTGGATGCGGCCGCGCTGTTCGACAAGGCGGTTGCGCGGCTGCAAGGCCTTGGCGGGCGCAAGGTCGAGATCGACTACGCGCCCTTTGCGGAGATCAACGATCTCCTGTTCAAGGGCGCATGGATCGCGGACCGTTACGGAGCGCTCCGCCATTTCGCCGACAAACAGCCCGAGGCTCTGTTCCCGATCACCCGCGAGATCCTGTTTGGAGGCCGCGGCATCTCAGGCGGCGAGGTCTTCGCGGCCCAGCAACGGCTCAGCATTCTCAAGCGGCAGGTCAACAAGCTCTGGAACGAGATCGATATCCTCGCCGTCCCCACCACCGGCACGATCTACCGGATCGACGAGGTCGAAGCTGATCCGATCGTCCTCAATGCCAGGCTCGGGACCTACACGAACTTCGTCAATCTCGCCGATCTCTCGGCGGTTGCAGTTCCCAGCGGCTTCCTGCCGAACGGCCTGCCGCAGGGCCTGTCGCTGATTGCCCCGGCCTTCGCCGATCATCGTGCAGCCTCCCTGGCGCAGCGCTTCCATGAAGCCAGCCAACTCCCGCTCGGCGCGCGCGGTGTCCGGCCGGCTGCGAATCCAGACCATCGCTATTCACTCAAGGAGACCGTATCGTGATGTCCACCTCATTCCGGCCGGGCAGGCTCGTAGCCGCCGCAATCGCCGCGGTGATGTCGCTTGCCTCCGCATCATCGCACGCTGAAGACATCACGATCGGTGAAGGAATCGCGCTCGGCTGGGGCCAGTTCTTCGTCGCCGATCACGACAAGTCCTGGCAGAAGCAGGGGCTGACGCCGAAGGTCTCGACCTTCGCCAGCGGCCGGCTCGTCCTGGACGCGCTGGTCGGCGGCGGCGTGGTGATCGGCACTGCGGCCGAGACACCCGTCGTCTTCGCGGCGTTGAACGGACTGCCGGTACGAATCATCGGCACCTTGAACCGGCACGAGCCGTTCGATCTCGTCGCCATCAAGGACATCAAGACAGCGAAGGACGTCAAGGGCCGGCGTATCGGCTACTCGCAGGGCACCAACGCGCATCTTTATCTGTCGAAGCTGCTCAAGCAGAAAGGCCTGGCCTGGACGGACATCACTGCCGTCAGTCTCAGTCCCGGCGACTTCATCAGCAGCCTTGCGGGCGGCGCGATCGACGGATTCATCTGGACCGAGCCGCACTTGTCACAGGCCATCGCACAGGGCACCGACAAGTTCCACATCATCCGTTCCGAAGGGCTCTACAACACCTACTCCTCGATCATCACCCTGCAATCGACCATCGACGGCAAGCCGGATCTGCTCGTCAAGGCGCTGAAGGCGTTGATCGAGGCCGACGACACCATCAAGAAGGATCCCGATGCCGCGGCAACACTGACCGCGGAGCGGATCAAGCTCGATCCTGCCATTGCGAAGTCGTTCTGGAAGCGGACCAATTTCAAGCTAGCGCTGGACAAGCCGTCGCTCGTGTCCTTGATGGAAGAGCAGGCGAAATGGGCCGTGGATAACAAGCTGGTGCGTCCGGACGCCAAAATCCCGGACTTCAATACCGTGGTGGTGACATCGCTATACGATCGAGCGCGCAGCGAATAAATCGGCCGCAGCAATGAATGCGAGAGTGGAGATCAAGCCGCAGACCACCGGTGTGCCGCTGATCACGTGCACCGAGCTCGGTCACGTCTACGATTCCGCGCGCGGCAGGACCACCGCGCTCGACAACATCTCGCTGACCATCGCACGCGGCGAATTCGTCTGCGTTCTCGGGCCGAGCGGATGCGGCAAGAGCACGCTGCTGAACATCCTTGCGGGCTTCATCACACCCGTACAAGGGGCCGTCCGCGTGGACGGCCACGCCATCGACGGGCCAAGCTCCGAACGCGGCGTGGTGTTTCAGGACTACTCGCTGTTTCCCTGGCTGACCGCGCAAGCCAATGTGGAGTTTGGCCTTCGGATGGCTGGCATGGCTGTGGCGGAGCGAAGCGAGATTGCGAGGCAACTGCTCGGGATGGTCGGCCTTCCCGAGGCCGGGCCGAAATATCCCTTCGAGCTGTCGGGCGGAATGAAGCAGCGCATTGCGATTGCGCGGGCGCTCGCGACCCGTCCATCGCTGTTGCTGATGGACGAACCCTTCGCTGCACTGGATGCAATGACCCGCAGCTCGCTCCAGGCCAAGCTGATCGATATTCACAGGCAGGAGCGACCGACGATCCTGTTCGTCACCCACAACATCGCAGAAGCCCTCGTGCTGGCGACCCGCCTGATCGTGATGTCACCGAATCCGGGACGCATCGTTGAAGACATCGAGGTCGACCTGCCGCGTCCACGCCGGCGCACCACGCCGCGCTTCAACGAATTGTACGAGCACGTGGCAAGGTCCATCGGGCTCGATACGGCCGAGTAGCACCATGGCATTGCGCGCGAGCAGTCACACCCTTGCCGGCATCGCCGGCACCCTCGTCTTCTTCGGCGCGTGGCAGGCGCTCAGCCGCAGCGGCCTCGTCAACGGCGTGATGCTGCCCGCGCCGAGCACGATCGTGCAGTCCGGATGGCTGCTGGTCCTGGACGGGGAGTTGCCGCGGCATCTGGCAGCCAGCCTGCTGCGTGCAGTCATCGGATTCGTCAGCGGATCGGTGCTCGGCATCGCCCTTGGCGTTGCCATGGCGCGGCTGCCGCTGCTGCACGGGGCGCTCAACCCACTCGTGCAGATGTTCCGCGCCGTGCCGTCCCTCGCCTTCGTTCCGCTGGCGATCTTCTGGTTCGGGATCGGCGAGACATCCAAGATCTTCCTGGTCGCATGGGGCGTCTTCTTCCCGGTATGGGTCAACACCTATATCGGCGTGCGCGACGCCAGCCCGCTGCTGGGGCGGGCGGCGGCGAGCCTTGGCGCGCGCGGCTGGCGCAGCTTCGTCTTCGTCATCATTCCGGGCGCGCTGCCATTCATCATCGCGGGCCTCAGGGTCAGCCTGTCGGTCGCGCTGGTCGTTCTCGTCGCGGCGGAGCTCGCCGGGGCCGCTTTCGGGGTCGGCTATCTCATCCAGATGTCGCAGCAGGTCTTCCGCGTCGACCACATGTTCGTCGGCCTGATCACGCTCGGCGCGATGGGCGTTGCGGCCGACCTCTTGTTCGAGCTCACCGTGCGCCGTCTTTTGCCCTGGTACGGAGCGGACAAGAGCGGCCACGGCGGCGGACGTGGCGGCAGATTGGCAGCTCCCGGCCTGACGATCCGCCGCGGGCGCTCCAACAAAAGCCGGCAAACTATCTGAGATCGCGCGTCGGGCCGCTACGCCTGACATCCCGCTCGGACCAGCCCGATTTGATCTGGATCATGGAGGCCGGTCCGTCAGCAAGACATTGTAGCCAAGCCCTCACCAGACAAGGGGGCTGTCTCAACGGGAAGAACTCCAGGGATCATTGCTGTGAGCAACCTCGCAAGGATTGAAAGCGATCCGAACTACCAGGAGCTCGTGCGCCGACGTTCGTCGCTGGGCTGGACGCTGTCGCTGATCATGCTCGTCATCTATTTCGGCTTCATCCTGCTGGTGGCCTACGCCCCCGGGTTTCTCGGCGCTCCACTTGGTAACGGGGTGACGACGATCGGCATTCCAATCGGATTGTCCGTCATCGTGCTCGCCTTCGTGCTGACGGGCATTTACGTGCGGCAGGCGAATTCCAGCTACGACCTGCTCATTCGAAAAATTGTCGAGGAGAACCGTTCATGAAAAAGTTCTCCTGCCTACTAGCTCTCCTGCTCGCAAGCATGCCCACGCTCGCACTTGCCGCCGGCGCCGTCGAGGGTGGCTCCAAGCAGGCGATCAACTGGTCGGCGATCGGCATGTTCGTCGGGTTCGTCGGCTTGACGCTCGTCATCACCTATTGGGCCGCAAAACGGACCGCATCGGCTGCCGACTTCTACTCGGCCGGCGGCGGAATCACGGGTTTTCAGAACGGACTTGCGATCGCCGGCGACTACATGTCGGCGGCCTCATTCCTCGGCATCTCCGGCCTCGTCTACACATCCGGCTATGACGGCCTGATCTACTCGGTCGGATGGCTCGTCGGTTGGCCGATCGTCACGTTTCTGATCGCCGAGCAGTTGCGCAATCTCGGCAAGTTCACCTTTGCCGACGTCACCTCGTTTCGTCTCGGGCAGACGGATATCCGTATCCTGGCGGCCTGCGGCTCGCTGGTGACCGTTGCGTTCTACCTGATCGCGCAGATGGTCGGGGCAGGCAAGCTGATCCAGCTGCTGTTCGGGCTCGACTACTGGATTGCGGTCGTCCTGGTCGGCGGCCTGATGATGATCTACGTGACCTTCGGTGGAATGAAGGCAACCACCTGGGTACAGATCATCAAGGCGGTGTTGCTGCTCTCGGGCGCCACGTTCATGGCCGGAGCCGTCCTCTACAAGTTTGGATTCAGCCCCGAAGCTTTGTTCGCCAAGGCAACCGAGGTGCATCCCAAGAAGCTCGCCATCATGGAGCCCGGCAGCCTGATTTCCAACCCGCTGTCAGCAATCTCGCTCGGCCTTGCGCTGATGTTCGGAACGGCGGGGCTGCCGCATATCCTGATGCGCTTCTTCACGGTGAAGGACGCCCAGGCCGCGCGCAAATCGGTGTTCTATGCCACGGGCTTTATCGGCTACTTCTACATCCTGACCTTCATCATCGGCTTTGGCGCGATCACACTCGTTTCAACCGATGCGATGTTCCTCGACGGGACCATTCTCGAACGGACCAAGAGCGGAATCGCGGCGATCAAGGGCGGCTCCAACATGGCCGCGATCCATCTCGCGAATGCGGTCGGCGGCAACCTGTTCCTCGGGTTCATTTCGGCCGTCGCCTTTGCCACCATCCTGGCGGTCGTGTCGGGATTGGCCTTGGCCGGGGCATCGTCCATCAGCCACGATCTCTATGGCATGGTCATCAAGGGCGGGAACGCCAACGAGCAGGATGAGATTCGCGTGTCGAAGATCGCAACACTGGTCCTTGGCGTGCTGGCGATCTTCCTCGGCATCGTGTTCGAAAACCAGAATGTCGCCTTCATGGTGGGCCTTGCCTTCGCGATCGCTGCCTCCTGCAACTTCCCCGTACTCGTGATGTCGATCTTCTGGAGAGGCTTGACGACGCGGGGCGCGCTGATCGGCGGCTTCCTTGGTCTCATCAGCGCGGTCGTCGGCGTCGTTCTCTCGCCGGCCGTCTGGGAGCTGACGCTGGGCTTCGCCAAGGGATCGGCGCCGATCAAACTGGACAATCCGGCTCTGTTCTCGATGGCACTCGCTTTCGCCGGCATCTGGCTGTTCTCCGCTCTAGACCGCAGCAAGCGTGCTGCTCTCGACCGCGACGGCTTTGATGCACAATATGTTCGGTCCCAGACCGGCATCGGAGCTGCCGCCGCCACGACACACTGAACGGGGCTCCAGGGCGGCCTCTTCTGCATCGGCCGGACCGCCAGCCGGCCGATGCAACGTTTCGAGGGGCAATCGTGAGGGCCTGGATCGTCCGCGTCTCTGGAAGGCCGAAATGCCCAAGGCATTCGACATCAACAATCCACCGTTCGATCGCCTGACGCCGAACGAGGCCGAGACGTTACGAGAGTCGCTCGACATAGCGTACTACCGTCCGGGCGAAGCGATCGTCGTCGGGGACGCTCCGGCGGATGCCCTTTATGTCATCATCAAGGGCACCGTCGAGGAGCGGAGTGAATCCGATCTGCTCGCGCTGCTCGGTCCAAAGGATACATTCGATAGCCGCGCGCTCGTTCACGACCAGAGCGGGCATCAGTTTCTCGCCCGCGATGAAACGCTTTGCTATGTGATCCCCAGGAAAGTCGCCGTCAGCCTGATCAAGGCCAATCCGCGATTTGCGGCATTTTTCTACCGCGAAATCTCGCAAAAGCTGGATGAGCTTGCCCATGACGAGGAGGCCAGACGTTACGGCTCGCTGATGCACGCCAGGGTTGGCGAGCTGTTCCTGCACCCTCCATCATTCGTGACTTCGACCGACACGATTGAAGCCGCCGGTCACCTGATGCGCGAGATCAACAGCAACGCTCTGTTCGTTCGCGATGGCGAGCGGATCGGCATTATCACGGGCATGAACCTGTCCAAAGCGGTGGTGTTGCGGCGTCTGCCGATCCAGACACCGGTGAGCGAGCTCGCGAATTTCGACATCGTGTCGATCCGCCCCGACGATTTCGTCTCCTCGGCTCTCTTGCTCATGACGAAGCACAACAAGCGGCGGCTCGCCGTGCACGATGGTGAACGATTCGTTGGCATTCTCGAGGAAATCGATCTCCTCGGCTTCCTGGCAGGCAGTGCTCAGGTCGTTGCCGGCCGCATCGATCGAGGCTCCAGCCTGCAGGATCTCGCGATTGCTGCACGTGAGACCGAGGCACAAACACGGGTGCTGCGGCGGCAAGGGGTCAAGGTCGAGGTCATCGCGGAGATTGTGTCCGACCTCAACCGGCGCCTGCTGTCCAGACTGTTCGAAATGGTCGCCCCCGCAGAGCTGCGGACCAGCGGTTGCCTGATCGTGATGGGTAGCGAGGGCCGCGGCGAGCAGACCATGCGCACTGACCAGGACAACGGTCTCATCCTCGATGGTCCGATTGACAGCGACCGCCTGGAGACTTTCCGGAACGAGTTCTCCGGCGCGCTACGCAGTTTCGGGTTTCCGCCCTGCCCCGGCGACATCATGGTGAGCAATCCGGCATGGTCAAAGCCGCTCCCCGGCTACCTGGCAGATTTTCGTCGCTGGATCGCGCTCCCCGACGAAGCCGCGCACATGAACGTCGCCATCGTCTACGATGCACAGGCGATCACCGGGAATGCGTCATTGCTGGACAGGGCCAAGGCGACGCTGATCGAGCTGATCCGCGGTGAACAAGCGTTCCTGGCCCACTTTGCACGTGCAGTTGACGCCTTCGAAACGCCAATCGGCCTCTTCAACAACCTGATCACATCCGAGGGTAGCGGAGACGCGCTTGACCTCAAGAAAGGCGGGATCTTTCCGATCGTGCACGGCGTTCGCAGCTTGGCGCTCGAACAGGGCCTGCGCGAGACCTCTACCGACAAGCGGATTTCCCGACTCTGTGATTTGGGAGTGTTGCGAGCAGATTTTGGACGCGACCTGAAACAGGCTTTCCGATTCCTGCTGATGCTCCGGCTCGACGTGCAGCTGGCCGCATCGGGCGGCACGTCAGGCACTCTGGTGAGACCCGCGCATTTATCCAGCATGGAACGTCATCTACTGCGGGATGCGTTGCAGGTCGTAAAGCAGCTTCGCGAAATTGTTCGTCATCGTTTCAAGCTGGGCATGTTCTAGAGATGTTGCCACGTGCGATAAAACGATTGCTCCATCAGGCAACCCTGAGCGATCAGTCGTATCGTTTCATGTTCGATCGTGCTCCGGACGACGATTTTGTCGTCATAGATTGCGAGACCACGGGTCTTAACGTGCGGACAGACGACGTTGTCACCATTGCGGCAATCAGGATCCGCGGCAATCGGATTCTGACCAGCGAGCATTTCGAAGCGGTCGTGCGACCCGACAGCGAGATGGGTGGGGAAGCAATCAAGATCCACCGTTTGCGCCGCTCCGATGTCGAGGCCGCGCCGATCGTCTGGAAAGTGCTGCCGAGTTTCCTTCGATTCATCGGAGCTCGCCCCCTCATCGGCTACTACATCGACTTCGACATCGCCATGCTCGACAAGTACATCCTTCCGCTGGTCGGGATCGAGTTGCCGAACGAACGGATTGAACTTTCACGACTTTACTACGAGCGCAAATACGGTGATGCGCCGCCCAACACTTCGATCGATCTCTCGTTCGCCGCGATCCTCCGGGACCTCGGTATCCCTCCTCTTGCGCAGCACGATGCTTTTGACGACGCCCTGATGACTGCAATGATGTTCTTGCAGTTGCGCGACCTCGCCGAGCGCGGCATTCGAATCGAACGCCAGCGCACCGGCCCCGTTTTCAATCCGATCGGAGCATGACCCAGGCCCAGCAAAGCTGGCCTGCACACCGAGCGCGCCGCTCGGGCTCCCGTCAAAATCCGCAAAACAGCCCTATGCAAAATAGCCGGGGATCGCCCGCACGCGAATTCAGCGACAAAATCTGAGATGCTTTGTCGGACTCACCCCGTCTCGTTCGTCCTCCGGGCATGAATGGCCAACGGACGTCCGTTGTCGGACCACCATACATAGGATGACAATCATGCCCAGCACCGTACGCCTGCACCGCGTTTTGACCACCACTCCGGAGAAGATCTATCGCGCCTTCCTCGAGGCGGACGCGCTGGCGAAATGGCTTCCGCCCAACGGTTTCACCTGCACCATTCATCATTTGGAGCCCAAGGTCGGCGGCACGTTCAGAATGTCGTTCCGGAACTTCACGACCGGCAACGGCCACGCCTTTGGCGGCGAATATCTCGAGCTCGTCCCGGGCGAACGCCTGCGCTACACTGACAAGTTCGACGATCCCAACTTGCCGGGCGAGATCCAGGTGACGGTGGTCTTGAAGAAGGTATCCGTCGGCACTGAGCTCGATATCACGCAGGCAGGAATACCGGACCTCATTCCGCCGGAGGCCTGCTATCTCGGCTGGCAGGAGTCACTGCGGAACCTGGCAAGGCTCGTCGAGCCCGAGATCAATCAATAGCGCGTCGCGGAAGGTTGTGCGGCAAGTAACTTGCGCCGGAGCGGCACTCGATCCATAGCGAGGGCCGCTCTTTTCTGGTATGCACACAAACGTCGGAACACTCCGGCATCTCCTTCGATGATCAGCAGCGGCGCGTCGGGCTTCCCATGATCACCTCGATGAAGACTGAATTCTTTCTCGGATTCCTGAGCGGCTTCGTGACTGGCGTGGTCCTCTGCGTCGGAGTCATGTTTCTGATAGAACCCGGCCATTTCCCCTGAAGGCACCTGGCACGCAGGCCGAGCATCACGCGCAAGCTGACGAAGACCGCCGCGTGCGACCACCTGCGTAAGCGGGAGAAATGTTCGAGGAGCAAGGGAGCGACCAAATGTACGCACATATTCTCTTGAGCACGGACGGATCGGATGTCGCGAGAAAAGGCGTCGAGCATGGAATCGCCTTGGCCAAGGCCTTGAACGCCAAGGTGACGGTCATCACCGTAACGGAACCGCTCCCGGTCGACTATGGGGGCGGACACGCCGGCGGGTGGATTCCTTCGAAGGAAGAATTCGATCGCTTTGACCAGGCCTGCAAGGAACGCGCAGGCAAGGTGCTCGCCGAAGCTCGGTCCATGGCGGAGCAGATCGGGCTATCTGCGGAACTCTTGCATGTTCCGAATGCGCATCCAGCCACTACGATCATCGAAACGGCGAAGTCAGGAGGCTGCGACCTGATCGTCATGGGCTCTCATGGGCGTCGCGGCCTCAGGAAGCTATTCCTGGGGAGTCAAACATCGGAGGTCCTGGCCGACGGAAGCGTGCCGGTGCTGGTGGTGCACTAGCTAGCGCACATGGTAGCGCGCGGCTGCTTGCGAATCCGCACGGATGAAGCTTGCGGCGAGTTAATCTGCCTTACCAAAAGGATATTTGAAGCGGCGCGCGTTCTGCGGTTTCTGCACCTTGGTGTTTCCATGGAAGCGTGGCCTCCTCGCCGCACGAGGAGGTCTTTAGTGGAGGAAACGCTCGGCCCGGAAAGTCCCCCCGACACTCCGGGCCGTTTTCTCACCGGGAGCGAGCGGAAACGTTTTGCGTCCTGGACTTAGATGTGACCGAGGCTACGCGCCCGCCTTCGACGCGAGCCCGCCGGCCGCGGCCCAGCGGTCCGGGTCGGGACTGTGCCCGATCAAAGCAAGGCCGTAGGCGATCGACTCGAACTGGTCACCCGACATCAGCCGCTCGTTGCCGAACCGCTCGGCGAACAGTTTTCGGACGGCAGGCACGAATGAGGTTCCGCCGGTCAGGAATACCTTCTCCACCTCGCGCGCGGTGACGCCGGCTTCGCCCAGCACCTTGTCGACGGTCGCACCCAACCGGGCGATATCGTCGGCAATCCAGGATTCAAAATTCTTCCGCGTGATCGTCGAGCCAATGTCGACCCCGCCGCGATTGAAGCGAAAGTCCACCTGATCCTGGGCCGACAGCGCGACCTTGGCATCGGACACCGCACGATAAAGCGAAAACCCGAGGTCGAGGTCGACGATGGTGATGAAATCCTCGAGCAGAGCCGGCTTCAGCGCGGTACGCGCGAGCTCCCGCAGCTCACGCAGATCGCCATTGCTCTTCATCATCGCGAGCTGATGCCAGCGCGCGAGGTTGCTGTAGTGACCGCTGGGGATCGGCAGTACCTTGTCGAACGAACGGAAGCTGGAGCCTTTGCCGAGCCGCGGCGAGACGACGTGATCGACGATGCGGTAGTCGAACGTGTCGCCCGCAATCCCGATGCCGGCATGTCCAAGCGGCTCGGCGCGCAAGACGCCACCTGCACGCGAAAAGCGCATCACGGAGAAATCGCTGGTGCCGCCGCCGAAATCGGCAACCAGCACGGTTGCGTCGCGCTCCAGCCGGCGCGCGAAGGAGAACGCCGCGCCGACGGGCTCATAGACATAACGCGCGTGGCCGGCGCCCAGGCGCTCGAACGCGGCCCGGTAGCGCTGCATCGCCAGCGCTTCGTCGGGATTGCCGCCGGCAAAGCGTACGGGGCGGCCGACCACGATGTTCGCGGTTTCGAAGCCGAACTTGTCGCCGCCATGGCGCGCCAGCGTCCGCAGGAATGCCGCCAAAATATCCTCGAACTTGTAGCGCTGCCGGAACACCTGGGTGGAGTTGAAGCTGCTGCTGGCCGCGAAAGTCTTGAACGACTGGAGGAAGCGGTAGATGTGGCGTCCTTCGAGAAACTGCTCGATTGCCCAAGGGCCGCCTTCAGCCTGAGCTCCGCTGCCCGGCCGGTCCTCCCAGAAGCACAGGGCCGACACGAAGACGCTGTGGCGTTGTCCGCCATGATCGAATCGGATGGCCTCGACCCTGCGGTCGTCCGTCGCGAGCGCGACGACCGTATTGCTGGTCCCAAAATCGATGCCGATCGAGACGGCGGGCGAGGCGCTCGACATGAACCACTCTGACAGATGCTCGGGAAAAAGGGGGCAGACCACTAGCGGATTTGAATCGCTCTGCCAAGACCCCAGCCCATTGTGGACCGGTCAGATTTCGTACCCCTCGATGCTGCGACCGGTGCGCGACTGGCATGATCGGTCCTCCAGAAGGCGCGCATCTCGCAGGACGCCGCCTTCTCTCGGATCCTTTCTGGTCGTCAGCTCTTCGTGCTTGCGGTCTTGTCGAGCGCGGCGCGCAGACCCTTGGCGAGCTTGATCGCGTCGTCGTTGGCCCAGAAATGCATGAAGAACAGTCGCGGCTGCTCGTCCAGCATGTGGCTGTGCAACGCCGTCACCTCGATGCCGTTCGCCTTGAGCGCCGCAATCACCGGATTCACCTCCTCGCCGGTCAGGACGAAATCGCCGGTGATGGCGGCCTTGCCGGCGCCGGTCGGCTGGAAGTTGATGCCGGTCGCAACTCCCAGCGGTCCGACGGGATTGAGCGACATGCCACCTTCGCTGATGGCATCGCGACGCGGAACAGTGAACGCGTAGACGCCGCCATTGGCCTGCCCCTTGGCGCCGATGATCTGATCGAGCTGCGCCGTATCGAGATCGACCGCGGGCGGCGGGCCCGATGGCGCGGCGACGGTGAGTGGAGTCTTGCTCTCGGCGAGAGCATCGTGGATGGCCGCGGCAAGTCTAACGGGATCGCCGTGCCCGGCGACATGCATGTAGAACGTCGCCGGGCTCGCGCGCAGCAGATGATTGTGCACGGCTGATATCTCGACCCCGCTCGCAATCATCTTGGCCATCACCGGATTGACCTCGGATTCAAGCAGCACCAGATCGCCCATGATCATCGCTCCGCCATGCGCTGGCTTGAACGCGACCCAGCCGCCGAGCGCGAGCGCCGGCTTGATGGTCACGCCATCGAGCGTCACGGCAAGATCGCTGCGCGGAAAGCCGTAGCGATGCACATCGCCGGCAACAGCCGGCCTTCGTCCGAGCGTGTCATCGACTTTTTGCCAATCGACATCCTGGGCCCACGCAAAGGAAGGGCCGCCCACGGCCCCGAGCAGCAGAGCCACACAAGAGATGATTTGTTTCCGCATGATCGTTCTCCTGGTTTTGACCTGCCCCAGGTGAACTGAAATGAAGTTGCGTTCGGCCGCAGCGCCGGCGTGCATCGACAGGCACCGCCGCGCTCGCCGTGCGGCTCAGCAGATACAATCTGTCGGAAAAAATCGGGATCTGAGCTGACATGCGGCGTCCTTGAGAAGGCAGGACGCGATTCTTGGGCATGTCGCCTCACGGGGAGATCGCACATCCCCGCGAGGGGAATAAAGACCCGGCCGCTCATGGCGTCAACCAGGGGGTCGCCGATTGGGAGCTTCGAGGTGCCTAGAGCACGGAAAACGGGCTCGTTCTGCGCCATTTTCGCATCTTTATGCTCGAAGCAGGCTCTCTAAGGGAAAATTATGCTGCGTTGCAAAACGCAAAATGCTGCTATGCAAACAAATCGATTGCTGATGGCATCTGGTATACATAGATTGCGTTCCGAAGATGAGACAGCAATACTGACTGTTTCAAGAAAAGGAACTGCCGATGTCCAAGTCCGCCGCCGTCGCGCTCCAGCCCTCCAGCTCTCTGATCAGCCGCTTCCTGGCCGTGATCGACCGCCTGTTGATGGCGAACGCCGAGATCGCGATCCGCAATGGTGATTTGCCGCATTTCGGCCTCTGAGGCCGCCAGCGCGTCGAATTGTCGCGCTTGATCTGAATCTCTCAAATTGCGACTTTCGATGAATGGCCCCTCTCCGCGGGGCCATTTCTATTTGCGCATTCGGCTCGTCGCGCGACCTCGATTCAAGCAGGTTGCGGCATAAGCGCACGGTGAGCCGTCGAGCGCTTGAAGCTTGGCATAATGAATACAAGAATGCCTCTACAGCGCTCGCATAAAAAATAGAAGCGCCTCTGGAGGATTCATGACGGACATGGTGCACGCAACAACGGCCTCCTCGGCCGCGCGCGTCAGCGACACCTTTCGCTGGGCTCAACTCGCGATCGGCGTCGCCGCGATGGTGATGATCGCGAATTACCAATACGGCTGGACGTTCTTCGTCCCCGACATACAGAAGACGTTCGGCTGGGATCGCGCCTCGATCCAATGGGCCTTTACGTTGTTCGTGCTGTTCGAGACCTGGCTCGTGCCGGTCGAGGGATGGTTCGTCGACAAATACGGTCCGCGCATCGTCGTGCTCGTCGGTGGCGTGCTCTGCGCGGTCGGCTGGGCGATCAATGCTCAAGCGACCACGCTCAACGGTTACTATCTCGGCATGATCATCGCGGGCATCGGCGCCGGCGCCGTCTACGGCACCTGCGTCGGCAATGCGCTGAAATGGTTTCCCGACAAACGCGGACTTGCCGCCGGCCTCACGGCGGCAGGCTTCGGCGCCGGCTCCGCACTCACGGTCGCGCCGATCCAGGCGATGATCAAGGACAGTGGCTTCCAGTCCACCTTCCTCTATTTCGGCCTCGGCCAGGGCATCATTATCTGCATCCTCGCCTTCTTCCTGCTTGCTCCGAAGCCGGGGCAGGTGCCGAGTGTGGTGGCGAACGCGGCGCTGGTGCAGAGCCGGCGTAACTTCCAGCCGACCGAAGTTTTGCGTCAGCCGATCTTCTGGCTGATGTACTTCATGTTCGTGATCGTCGGTGCGGGCGGCTTGATGGTGACGGCGAACCTCAAGCCCATCGCAGTCGACTGGAAGGTCGACGCGGTCCCGGTCACGCTGATCGGCATGACCATGACTGCGGTGACGTTCGCGGCGACGATCGATCGCGTGCTCAACGGCCTGACGCGTCCGTTCTTCGGCTGGGTCTCCGACATGATCGGACGCGAGAACACGATGTTCATCGCCTTCGGCATGGAAGGCATCGGCATCTGGATGCTCTACCTCTGGGGCCAGGATCCGGTCTGGTTCGTGCTGCTGTCGGGCTTCGTGTTCTTCGCCTGGGGTGAGATCTACTCGCTGTTCCCCTCGACCTGCACCGATACGTTCGGCGCAAAGTTCGCGACCACGAATGCCGGTCTGCTCTATACGGCGAAGGGCACGGCCGCACTTCTCGTCCCCTTGGCAAACTATGTGCAGCAGACCTCGGGCCATTGGGACAACGTCTTCATCATCGCGGCCGGCGCCAACATTCTGGCTTCGCTGCTTGCGATCCTGGTGCTGAAGCCCTGGCGCAAGGTCGTGGTCACGCAGGCGACTGCGTAATCCCTTACCGCTTCAATCTACGCGTTGCGCCCGGCCCCGTTGGGGTCGGGCATTTTCGTTTTTCAAGAAAAGTTCCAATTTCATATAATCCGAATAAGCCCGCGCATTTTGCTGCGGCGCATCGCAAGATAAGGCTTGCATTCTGGAATATGGTATACCAAGCTGCGCGCTGCGCTTGCGACGATCCGCCACAAGATTTGCGACACTCCGTCGTCTTGCCGACGCCGGATAACAACAGACAGGCGCGTTGGGAGGTTGTTGATGATTTCCAGCACGGACGGCGCCGTCACGGCCGCGCCCCTTCGAAGTGGTTTCCGTTGGCTCCAACTCGTGATGGGCATCGTCTGCATGGCGATGATCGCCAATCTGCAATATGGCTGGACGCTGTTCGTCGATCCGATCGACGCCAAGCATCACTGGGGCCGCGCCGCGATCCAGCTCGCCTTCACGATCTTCGTGGTGACAGAGACCTGGCTGGTGCCGATCGAGGCCTGGTTCGTCGACAAATACGGCCCGCGCATCGTGATCATGTTCGGCGGCGTGATGATCGCGCTGTCCTGGGTGCTCAACTCCTACGCTGAATCGCTCGCCTTTCTCTACGCTGCTGCGGTGGTTGGCGGCATGGGTGCGGGCGCGGTGTACGGCACCTGCGTCGGCAACGCGTTGAAGTGGTTCCCCGACCGCCGCGGACTTGCTGCCGGCGCGACCGCCGCGGGCTTCGGCGCAGGCGCCGCGATAACCGTGGTACCGATCGCCAGCATGATCGCCTCCAGTGGGTATCAGAGTGCGTTCTTCACCTTCGGCATCGGCCAGGGGCTGATCGTCTTCGTGCTCGCCTTCTTCATCCAGCCGCCGTCGATCTTCGTGCCGCCGAAGAAGAAGAAACTCAACCTGCCGCAGACCAAGATCGACTTCACCCCGCCGCAAGTGTTGCGCAGCCCTGTTTTCTGGGTGATGTACGTGGTCTTCGTGATGGTTGCCTCCGGCGGCCTGATGACTGCAGCCCAGATCGCGCCGATCGCGCACGACTTCAACATCGCGAGCACGCCGGTCACGCTTGCCGGCTTCCAGATGGCGGCGCTGACCTTCGCGATTTCGCTCGACCGCATCTTCGACGGTTTCGGCCGTCCGTTCTTCGGCTGGGTTTCCGACAATATCGGCCGCGAGCACACCATGTTCATCGCCTTCGGCACCGCCGCCTTGATGCTGCTGACGTTGTCGGCCTATGGCCACGTGCCGGTCGTGTTCGTGCTGGCAACCGCGGTGTACTTCGGCGTGTTCGGTGAGATCTACTCGCTGTTCCCCGCCACCTGCGGCGACACTTTCGGTTCGAAGTTCGCAACCACCAACAACGGCATGCTCTACACCGCGAAGGGCACCGCCTCGCTGCTGGTACCGCTCGCAAGCGTGATCTCGGCAACCTATGGCTGGAAGTCGGTGTTCGTCGTGGCAGTTGCGCTGAACGCGACAGCGGCGCTGATGGCGGTGTTCGTGATCAAGCCGCTGCGGCGCTCCTTCATCCTCGGCAAGGAAGCCGCGACGACCGAGGCGACGACTGGGAATGCAAAGACGGCGTAGCGAGAGCAAGAGCTTTCGCATCGACCAAAAGGGGCGCAGTATTGCGCCCCTTTCTTTTTGTCTTTTGCAGATTGGCTCATGCGAAACGTCAGCATCGCTGTCGCAAGATTTTTCGGATGAGCCAAATCCAACGCTTGACGATTGGCATAATGTATACCAGACTAATTCCAGATCATTCACCCAGGGAGGTCGCAATGCTGGTCGGAGACATTCTGCGCAAGAAGACGTCGCGCGTCGTGACCGTGCGTATGAACGAAACGGTGGGTATTGCCGCAAAGCTGATGCGCGCCAACAACATCAGCGCGCTGGTGGTCAAGGACGTCGTCCGCTCGGAAGGCAACACTGCGGTCGGCATGTTCACCGAGCGCGACGTCGTGCGCGCCATCGCCGAGCACGGCGCGAACGGCGTCAACGTCAAGGTCTCCCAGCTCGTCTCGGTGCAGCAGCTCGTCTCCTGCACCTCGAGCGACACGATCGACCATGTCCGGCATCTCATGAACCGGCATCACATCCGGCATCTGCCCGTGATCGACGACTACAGCCTCGTATCCGTCATCAGCATGCGCGACATCGCCGCCGCCGTTGACCAGATCACCGACAGCACGCCGCACGCGGCCTGACGGCTAAGCACTTCCCCCTGCGACGACCACCCCCGGCTCGGATCCATCCGAGCCGGACCGGATCACTCGTCTCAAAATCCGACCACTGTTCCCCGCGAGGATTTCATGAAGATCTGCATCTACGGCGCCGGCGCGATCGGCGGATATCTTGGAGTGCAGCTTAAGCGCGCCGGCGCCGACGTCAGCCTCGTGGCGCGTGGCCCTCACCTCGCCGCCATGCGCGAGCGCGGCCTCACGCTGCTCATGAATAGCGAGGAACACGTGGTGCATCCGCGGTGCACCGACAACGCCGCCGAGCTCGGCGTGCAGGACTACGTCATCGTCACGCTGAAGGCGCATTCGATCACCGGCGTGATCGAGAAGATGCAGCCGCTGCTCGGGCCCCGCACCCGCATCGTCACCGCGGTGAACGGCATCCCCTATTGGTACTTCTACAAGCATGGCGGAAGTTACGAGAACTCCACGCTCGAGAGCATCGATGCCGGCGGCCGGCAGTGGCGCGAGCTGGGTGCCGAGCGCGCCATCGGCTGCATCGTCTATCCCGCTACCGAGATCGAGGCGCCCGGTGTGATCCGCCACGTCTACGGCAACAATTTCCCGCTCGGCGAGCCCTCGGGCGAGATCACGCCCGACGTGCAGCGCCTGGCCGACCTCTTCGTCGCCGCCGGCATGAAGGCGCCGGTGCTCGACCGCATCCGCGACGAGATCTGGCTCAAGCTCTGGGGCAATGTCTGCTTCAATCCGATCAGCGCGCTCACCCATGCAACGCTCGACGTGATCTGCACCGATCCTGCGACGCGCGCGCTGTCGCGCGCGGTCATGCTGGAGACGCAAACAATCGCCGAGACCTTTGGCGTCAAGTTCCGGGTCGACGTCGAGCGACGCATCGAGGGCGCCCGCAAGGTCGGCGCGCACAAGACCTCGATGCTGCAGGACCTTGAGCGCGGCCGCCCGATGGAGATCGATCCCCTCGTCACCGTGGTCCAGGAGATGGGCCGCATGACCGGCATCGCCACGCCTGCGCTCGACTCCGTGCTCGCGATGGTCACCCAGCGCGCCCGGATCGCCGGCCTCTATGACGGCGTTACGGTGCCCGCCGAAACCAAGGCGGTGGCATGATGAGCGCGGCCGGCCCGAACAAATGGCTCCGCTTCCGCCATGCTGGCGCAACGGGATTCGGAACGCTTACGCCACGTGGCATTTCGGTACATGACGGCGAGATGTTCGGCCGCAACACGCCGAACGGAAAAGTGCTGGCGCTGGACGACGTTGAGCTGCTGGCGCCGTGCGCACCGAGCAAGATCGTCGCACTCTGGAACAACTTTCACGCACTCGCCGCAAAACTCAATCAGCCCGAGCCACCGGAGCCGCTGTATCTGCTGAAAGCCACCACCAGCATCACGACGCCCGGCGCCGTGATCCGCCGCCCTTCTTCCTATGACGGCAAGACCACGTATGAAGGTGAGCTCGGCATCGTCATCGGCAGGACCTGCGCACGCGTATCTACAGCCGAAGCCGACGCCTTCATCTTCGGCTACACCTGCGTCAACGACATCACCGCCAACGACATCCTCACCCGCGATCCGACTTTCGCGCAGTGGGCCCGCGCCAAGGGCATCGACGACTACGGCCCGTTCGGACCGGTGATCGCAACCGGCCTCGATTCCGCTAGGCTCGTCGTGCGCACCATCCTCAACGGCGCGGAGCGGCAGAACTATCCGATCTCCGACATGATCTTCAGCGCGCAGGAGCTGGTCAGCAAGATATCCCACGACATGACCTTGCTTCCGGGTGACCTCATTGCCGTGGGCACCTCGGTCGGCGTCGGCGTGATGAAGGAGCCCGTCAACACCGTGACCATCGCGATCGACGGCATCGGCGAGCTGACCAACGAATTTCGGCTGTAGCTGGAATCCTGCGATCATCACGCGCCTGTGAAGTATCCCGCCTAGCAAACATATTCCTCCAACGTGCCGCGCGTTCGCCGCACTGTCGACGCATTCCGACGTCCATCTTCGACTGCTTGGGGAGCGCGGCAGGCTACGGCCGTGCTTTGTCTGATCTCAAAGGGGAACTACCAGTGAAGAAAATCGTGATTGCAATGGGCGCAACGCTTGCCCTGGTGACGGCCGCGAGCGCCGCGGATCTGCCGCACCGGCAGCCCGTCCCCGTCTATCCGCAGGGACCGGCTCCGATCGGCAAGATGCCGATCGGCAAATCGCCGGTTGGCAAGGCTCCGATCGGCAAGGCGCCCGGCCCTGTCGTGTCGCGCTACTAAGCCTCACGCATCTCCAAATCTGCTTTTGTCGACGGCTGAAAGGCGAAGCGTGGCAATCACACGTCAGAGACCGGGATTGCGCCTCCTTGCGGGATGCGCAGTCCTCTCGCTCGTTTGCACGATCCAGTCGGCTTCCGCCCACGAGGCACGCAAGCGCATCGCTGACGCGAATGCGCTTGCGTCCGCATCTGCCCGCTCGAAGCAGGGTCAGGCCAAGGGCCCGTACTACGTGGACTTCAGGGCAAGGACCGCGGCGAGCTGGGGACATGCCTTCGTCTGGTATGGCAAGACCAGCGAGCGCGCCGTGGAAGTGGCTGGCCTCACGCCTGCAGGCGACACGCTCACCTATATGCTCGGTCACGTCATTCCGGTCCCGTCAGAGACCGGGGCGAGCTATGGTGATCTCGACCCGGAGTATCTGACCGCCAGCTACCGCGTCTATCTGAACGAGGCCGATGCCAAGAAGGTGTTCGCCTACATCAGGAAATTGCAGGACTCCTCGCCGGTGTGGAACGCCGAGACGATGAACTGCACGGGCTTCATCGGCAACATTGCTGAGTTCATGGGATTGAAAGTCCCCATGCGCTGGCAGCGCCCGGAGGAGTACGTCAACAAGCTGAAGGAAATGAACGCCGGCCGCCAGATGGTTCAGCTCGCGCCGGAGCAATAACGCGCGTTGGTAAGTCCGAAGCCCGGATGAGCGAAGCGACATCCGGGGAAGTTGCTTCGAAGAAAGACCCGGATATCGCTTCGCTCATTCGGGCTACAGCTCTACAGCTTCTCCTCGCGAACAATTCTTCCGTTGAGCACGAGCCCTGTTACCCAGGGCTCGAACCCAAACGGCTCGCAGCGCGACAAACGACACGCCCTCAAGCACTTTGTCGCGCCACCCTCATGTCCTTCATCCTCGCCCTCCTCTCCGGTCTGCTCGGCGCACTTGCCGGCTGGTCCGGCCTTGCCGCGCTGGTGGTGCTGTCGTCCGGGCCGGACCGCGACGGCGGCATCGCGATGGGAGCATTCTTCAATATCGGTCCCTTTGGCGGCCTCATCGGCTTCATCGCCGGTGTCTGGCTGTTCACGAAGTTCGGTATCGTTCGCGAGAGTGCGCCGCCGTCCGATGTACCCGTCGCGGCGAACCGGACGCACATATCCTACCCCTTTGCCGTGACTGTCGTGCTGATCATCGCGGGCCTCGCCTATTGGGGTTGGTACGAACTGATCCGCTCGCCCTACCTCACGCACGGCTTCATGACGCTCGAGCTGCAATTCCGGCTGCCGCCAGGCATGGCCTTGCCGCCCGACAGGACCGACGTGCAGATCTACGTCGACGAAAGCCGCGGCTTCGCGCCCGTCACCTTGAGCGAGCGCTGGCACGGTAACGACGGTGACCGCCAGGTAATCCTCGCGACCGCCGCACTGTCATACAAGACGAGACGGCGCGAAGTCAGCCTGACTTTCCCCGACGCGCCCACGGAGACCTGGCGGCTCGATCTCTCTTACGACCCCGATCCCACGTCGGACTATTCGCCCTGGCGTCCCGGGATCGGCGGGTCGCCTGGGAAGGTCGAGATGAACTTCCGCCTGAGTGCCGATCGCTAAGAGACCGCGCGCAAAGTGCCTGAGCCGCCGCGAAATCGCGGCGGGTCCCCTAGGCTTCGGGACGGCTCTCCTCATAGACCTCTTGCTCGCTGTCGTCGGCGTCGGGAAACAGGAAGGTCAGAACCCGCCTCGCGGCCTGTCCCGTCACGCGCCTGATCAGCTCCCGGCGTTCGCCATAGAGCAACTTCAGCGGATCGGGAATATCGGCACCGGGCGGCCGCTCCCACACCTCGTTCGAAAATCCGAGCATCTCGGTGCAGTAAACGCTCATCGACACTTCCGAAAGCAGGTATTCGCGTTCGTAGTCCCGCTCCCGTTCCGGCGACGCGCCGAGACCATAGCGTTCGGCTCTCCGTTCAACGAATGCCTGGATCGTGTCCGCGAGCATCGGATCCGCCAACACTGCGCGATGCAGGCGCTGCGCGAAGTCCCGATATTGCGACGTTTCCGCGATCTCGTCCCAGCAGACGATCGTAGCGCGCGCCCGAGCACCCGATCGGAAGGATGTCCGCTGGATCAGCTTCATGATCTGGCCGGCCTCCTGCTTCGCCTTGTGCACCGCCGACGGAACGGTCCAATATCGGCCCGTCATCAGACGATCCAGGACAAGCAGCCGATCGGCGACCACCATCAGGTGATCATGATGCTTAAGGTCAAACTTGTCGAAGAGCATCATGAGCCCGGCGGTCGTACGGTACCTGGTGTGCGCGTAGAGACACACCGGAATGAAATATCGGGATTCGCTGGACATGCGATTGCATCCCTCAACTGGTCGCGCCGCTGGTCGCATCGGCCGGCCTCGCCTGCCAAGCGGGCTGGATCTCTCGCGCACGATCGGGGGCTGAAGACGGTTTCGTGGTATCGACATTCGCTCGCACGTTAAGCTGAGCGACAAAATCGGGCGTGCCGGAAAAGCGGTCCGCATAGGCTTCGTAGATGAGTGAATCGCCGAAGGCCGACATCAGGCCAAAGCCGCCGGCCTTCCCGCAGGCCTCGCCTTCACCATCCCACTTCACCGCCGTGCCCTCGGGGAATTGCTGCCAGTGACCCTGGCAGAGCACAGTCGAACTCTTCAACCCCCCCGAGGCTGGAGAGAGCAGGCACGCCGTGCCATCGCCGTTGAGGAACAGGGCGAACAGGCGTCCCTGTCGGGTCGATGCCTCGATGTACCGGCCCGCAAAGGAGCGGCCCCTGTCGGTGTACAATTCTGAAATCTGCACGGTGACGCACAGTACGGCGGCAACGAGGCCGATCTGCATCGCGATGAACAAGCTCATGTAGATGCTCGCAATTCCCACCTGCCGAACGCCGGGCTGAGCCAGGCTGCTCGTCAGATAGCCCACGCCCATCATCACGAGCGCGCCGACCGCGGCACGGCTTAGGATTCTGCTGCGTGATGGCTGCTCGTCCCGCAACGGACTGTCGCTGAGCCACAACGCGATGCCGGCTATGACGATCGCAAGCGGCGCCCAGGGCAACGTTTGCCCGACGACGATGACCAGCACCTTGCCGATCTCGTTGACCGGGACTTTGAATATCGGCCCGCCCAGCAGGGCGATGAGAACCAGCGCGACATATCCGAGGACACCACCGAGAAGGATGGGCTTGGCGTAGCGCAGGATGGGACGTTCTCGATCGAAATTATTGATGTCGAACCACTCTCGGCGGCTGATGTGGACGCTACGAATGAGGAGCGCACCCAGGATCGCGAAGAAATAGAAAGCATCCGTCGACCAGGACCAGAAGAACTGCCAAAACAGCTCGATCGGCACTCCCAGCTTGCTGACTATTGCCTGATCGTCCTTCAGCGCGAACTCTATGAAGAGCTGCGTCGTCCAGACAACGAACACCGACAAGATCAGGAGCGCGATGACGGACAACCATCCGAGCGCCGCGATGCTGTGTTCGTCCGGCTTGTCCGGCCTGACCGCGAAGCCGAGCTTGCTGATGACGTCCAGACTTTCCGCATCGTTCCTCACGCTGGATCGGACGCCGCAAGCCACGAAGGTGTAAAGTCGATCGCGCAACTTTCGCACGTCGCGGGCGGCCGCCGGGTCGGGCGCGTAATCGGGATTGGAGTTGGCGCGCAAGCGCTCCGTCAGGTATTTGCGCACGGGCAGAGCGAGCGCAATGTGCCTGTCGCTGATGCTGTCGAGTTCGTCCTTGTAGTAGTCATAGAACAGCGGGTCGATACCGGTGCTCGCCTGGTTGTTCTCCGACAACGCGCTCAGTACGCATCCGATGTTGTACCAGACGTGCAGGAACTCGTCCTCGAAGATCAACTTGGTCAGGTTTGGCGGCTCCTGGCCACCCTTTCCGATCTGCACGCCGAGCTTGCGGGTCTGCGAGGCGACCGCATCGGCACTGCAGTGGAACGGGAAGCCTCGAAGCTGCGCGACGGTTCGGCGGATCGATTCAGGTATGCGAGCGACCGAATGGAGGAGTCCACGGATGCGGCGCTCTCCTTCGTTGAGCTTCGGAATCGTCTGGAATGCGATCAGGACCAACGCCACGCCGAGCGGAAGCGTCGTATCGCTGGGCTTTGGAGCACTTTCGCGGAATTGTTCGGGAAGCAGAGCATAGAAGATTTCCGGCACAGCCGATAAGACGAAGAAGAAGATGAGGATCGCCAATACATAACCGAGCTTGGCGCGCACATAGCGCGGCCGCGAGGTCGAGAACTTCGGCTTGTAGCGCGCGAAATATTCGGAGGTGCCCTCATAGCTCGGCTCGTCGAAGCGAGACCAGAAGTACACCCCGATGATCGCTGCACCAAAGCTCAGCGCTGCGAGCCAATGCGCGTTGTTCTTGATCCATATCCAGCTGTCCATGGCGGCGCCTCCCTCTTGCGTGCGGAGTCGCCCGGCGTACGGTCGCTGCGGGCGGCATCCCGTGAGCTGGCTTTCGGGGCTCCCGCAAAGGTAGCGCAGAGAGAGGCATGCATTTGTGAATTGGATCACAGCAGACTGCAGTCCGGACGGGTCACTGTGTCGCAGCCGGGGGCAAAATGCTATTTTGACGAATTTTCGATTTGTTTTCAGGGACGAGGCGTTTTGCGATCGTCACGCGATGCGCGCCGCCCTACCTCACCCATTCGCGGTGCTGGCTGCAATCGAACCTCCCGACTGGACGACTGCCGGTCACGGCCCTGGCATTCCTCACCACATGTTGGGGCCAAACCAGCCGAAATGCGCCTGCCGTGCCATCATGAACTCGAACGGCGGCGCGCGCCTTCTCGCCGGTTTGCGTTGGTGAAGTCGCGCTTCACGTATTCGCGTCTCCGACGGGCGAAGACGCGCGGCATCGGAAGGCTGCAACTGAGCAAGTGCCTCGCGCGCCTTGAGCGGGATCTGTTCGGGCGCCACCGCCGGATTCGGGGCATTGCTCTCGGCGGGAGTGGTCGGCGTCGGCATGATGGTCGGAAGACTGGTGTCGTAAATCACGCGCTCCGGCAATTTCGACTCCGAGCGGATACGGATCGCGATGCGGCTGGAATCGGCCTTTTCGGCACTCGGCAAAGCCGTCATGCAGGCATTCGCGATCAACAGCAGTGCGAACAGGACAACGCCGACATACGCAAAGTACCGGGCCAGTGGCATGCGATGCTCCACGACCCCCTGCACTGCGAATGCTCGATGAATTGGCGTGGTGCCGCTTGATCCAGATCAAGGCGAAGCGGACTGCCGCTACGCGCATCGAAGCAGCGATGCGCCTTTCGCGACGGCATGGCCCCATGCAGATTGTGCCAATACCGAGCAACAAAAAAAAGCCCCGGCTGTGCCGGGGCTCAGGTGGTGGGTAGCCTGCAACCGATTAGTAGCGCGCGGTGACCGGCGCACCGTAACCGCCGAAGCGGTAGTTGAAGCGCACGGTGACCATATCGACGTCCTGGCTGATCCGGTCGCCGAGGAGAGTGATCCCACCGGGTGTGACCACACCTGCGCCGAAGGTGCGGTCGTCATGCCCCATCCAGAGATGATCGTACTCAAGACCGACCGACCAGTTCGGGGCGAACCCATACTCCCAGCCCACACCCAAGACTCCACCCCAGCGCGTGTGACTTGCCGAGTCCAGACCGATCCCGGTGACGTTGTCGAAGACATCAAGTCGATTGTGCGTCACGGCCGCGCCACCCTTCACGTAGAGCAGTGATGCGTTCCACGCCCAACCGAGTTGAGCCGTGAAGAGGCCAATGCCGTCGGTTTTCCCTGTCGTCGAAAGCAGCGGATCGATCAGGCTGACGCGCGTATTCTTGATGTCGGCCCAGTCGCCCTGAGCTTCCAATCCAAACACAAACTGATTGGTTTGCCAGCGATACCCGATCTGTCCGCCGACGAGGCCTCCGGAGCGAGTAGCGCAACCACCTGCGACTGTTCCTGCGGGCGTCACGAAGTCCACGCAGCCGCGGCTCTGGCCCCATCCACCATTGGCACCGATGTAGAAGCCGCTCCAGTTGTAAATCGTCACCACAGGCGCAGGTGGTGGTGCCTTGACGGCCATATCGGCCGCCGATGCGGGAGCAGCCAGGCCCAAGCCTGCGATGCCAATTGCCGCCGACAATAGTTTCTTCATGTGATTATCTCCAATGTCCCCCAGTGCAATCCAGATGGCGTCGATCTTTATGCACGTTCGCGTGCATATCCGTTCGATTCCAGCCGCAAGTTTAGTGACGAGCGTCTCAAGCCCCCGTAACAGAATGGCAACACTCAAGGGCAATCGGAAATTGCGGAGTGCTGCAAGTCGGGTGCGACGCTCAATCGGTGTCAGGACGGAGCGGAGGTTCGACGGCGCAGTCGCATCCTTCGGCAAGCCACGTGTGGATGTGGCCAGATGGGATGTGCCGCCGCGGGAGATGGGGATTTATTGTACCCGCGAAAACGATCAGCCCTTCGTCCAGCTTTGCGCGCGCGAAAACTTTGGCCTCGGCTTCGGTTGCAAACGTCCTGGTTTCGCGCGGGCTTCGCCTTTTGGAAAGAAGAAGCCCCTGTTTGCGTGGTTCAAAGGTAACGTACCAGGTCGGCGCCATCTCGCTCGGACTGCCAAACGTCTCAATTGTGTTGAAGCAGTTCAGACGTGGAGCAGCGCGTCGTCTTGATCTAGGTCAATCGATTGCGAGCTCCGCATCGGCGGATCGCGCTGCGACGATGTGCGCGCATGGAATTATCCGCCTCACGGAATCATCTCCACCCCTCGTATGATCGCCCTGCCCCCGCTGCATGTCCTGCGAATAGACTTTTGACGGGCCGGGCGGCATCCTGCCACCGAAACAATCGACAACAGGGCCGTCACGCGCCCGAGGAAACAGAGGGCACCCATGCTGAAGACTCGTTTCACCGAGCTGGTCGGCGTCGAGCATCCGATCGTCCAGGGCGGCATGCAGTGGGTGGGACGCGCCGAACTCGTGGCGGCGGTGGCGAACGCCGGCGCGCTCGGATTCATCACGGCGCTGACCCAGCCGTCACCGGAAGATCTGACAAAGGAAATCGCGCGGTGCCGCGAGCTCACCGACAAACCGTTCGGCGTCAACCTCACCATCCTGCCGGCAATCAAGCCGCCGCCCTATGCCGAATATCGCGCCGCAATCATCGAAGCCGGCATCAAGGTGGTCGAGACCGCTGGCAACAAGCCGCAGGAGCATGTCGACGAGTTCAGGAAGCACGGCGTCAAGGTCGTGCACAAATGCACCAGCGTCCGCCATGCGTTGTCCGCGGAGCGGATGGGCGTCGACGCGATCTCGATCGACGGCTTTGAGTGCGCCGGCCATCCCGGCGAAGACGACACGCCCGGCCTGATCCTGATCCCGGCCGCCGCCAACAAGGTCAAGATCCCAATGATCGCCTCGGGCGGCTTCGCCGATGCGCGGGGCCTCGTGGCCGCGCTGGCACTCGGCGCCGACGGCATCAACATGGGCACCCGCTTCATGGCGACGAGGGAGAGTCCGATCCACCAGCTCATCAAGGAGAAGATCGTCGCCAATGATGAGCGCGAGACCGAGCTGATCTTCCGCACCATGCGCAATACCTCGCGCGTCGCCAGGAACGCGATTTCCACCAAGGTCGTCGCCATGGAGAAGGAAGGCGCCAGGTTCGAGGACATCCGCGAACTTGTGGCGGGGGCCCGCGGCAAGATGGTCTACGCGACCGGCAATTCAGATGAAGGTATCTGGTCGGCCGGCCAGGTGCAGGGCCTGATCCAGGACATTCCGAGCTGCGCCGAGCTTATCTCCCGCATCGTGCGCGAGGCCGAGGCCATCATCAGGAACCGGCTCGAAGGCATGATCGTTCAACCGGCGGCGCAGGCCGCGGAATGATTGCCGGTGCGCCCTTTGCGTTGCGATTCACGTTCAGGATGAACCAGAGGTGACGCATGAAGGCTTACGTCTATAGCCCTAACGGGGCTGCGATTTCCGACGTTGCTCAACCAACGCCCCAAGGCACGCAGGTGCTGGTCCGCGTCCGCGCCTGCGCGCTCAACCGCGCCGACACCGGCATGCGCAGGGGCCACGCCCATGGCGCGGCCGGCGGGGTCGGCACCGTGCTCGGCATGGAATGGGCCGGCGAAGTCGCGGCCCTCGGGCCTGACGCCAAGGGCGTGAAGGTCGGCGACCGCGTCATGGGCTCGGGCGCGGCTGCATTTGCGGAGTACACACTCGCCGATCACGGCCGCCTGTTTCGTGCCCCGTCGAACATGAACTTCGAGGAAGCCGCCACCCTGCCCGTCGCGCTCGCGACCATGCATAACGCGGTCGTCACCGTCGGCGGGATTCAGCCGGGCCAATCCGTCCTGATCCAGGGCGCAAGCTCAGGCGTCGGCCTGATGGCGATGCAGATCGCCAGGCTCAAGGGCGCAAAGCTCGTGATCGGTTCGTCGACGGATGCCCATCGCCGCAGCCGGCTCACCGACTATGGCGCCGATCTCGCGATCGACTCCTCCGATCCCGGCTGGGTCGATCAAGTGCTGAAGGCAACCGGCGGCGAAGGCGTCGATCTCATCGTCGACCAGGTCTCGGGCAAGGTCGCGAGCCAGAACCTTGCCGCCACCAGGGTGAAGGGCCGCATCGTCAATGTCGGCCGGCTCGGCGGCACCCATGCCGATTTCAATTTCGACCTGCACGCTGCGCGCCGCATCGACTATGTCGGCGTCACCTTCCGCACCCGCACCATCGAGGAAGTCCGCGAGATCTTCGAGGAGGTTCGCAAGGACATCTGGAGCGCGGTGGAAGCGCGCAAGCTGCAGCTGCCGATCGACAAGGTGTTCGCCTTTGGCGAGATCGATCAGGCCTTCGCACACATGGAGGCCAACAGGCATCTCGGGAAGATCGTCGTGACGCTGTGAGGGAGGCTTTCGGGCGGCGCGGAGCAGACGATATGTCACCACTCTCACCGCTCGTCATGGCCGGGCTTGCCCCGGCCGTCCACGTGCCATCGCGACTGACAGTGACGTGGATGCCCGGGTCAAGCTCAGGCATGACGACGGAGCTAGGGGTTCGCTCCCTCGTTCAATCCGGAACAATTCGCACCCGCGCGCTATTGCAACTCACTTGCGACTACGCCTGTGGACCGCGGCTTGATGTTACGTGACGGGCTGCTAAATCCCCGGCCATGACAGCACAGCACAGCAAGACCTCGGTCGCCGCGATCTCGATCTTCGCCAGCGGCGGCATGGCGGCCGCCAAATTCGTGGTTGGCATCGCGATCGGCTCGCTCGCGCTGATCTCGGAGGCCCTGCATTCCTCGATCGACCTGGTCGCGACCATCATCACCTGGGCGGTGGTACGGGTATCCGACAAGCCTGCGGACGACGAGCACCATTACGGCCACGGCAAGCTCGAGAGCATCTCGGCGCTCGGCGTGACCGCCCTGCTCTACGTGCTGGCCGGCGGCATCCTGGTCGAGGCCTATAGCCGCATCCGCGAGGGCACGGCGCCGCCGACCATCTCGGCAGTGCCCTTCGTCGTGCTGGTGATCGACATCGTCGTCAATCTCTGGCGTGCACGGGCCCTGCACCGCGCCGCGCGGGAGACGCGGAGCCAGGCCCTCGCGGCCGACGCGCTGCATTTTGCCTCCGATGTGATGGGCTCGCTCGCGGTCATCGCCGGCCTCATCCTGGCCGCACTCGGCTTCTGGTGGGGCGACGCCGCTGCGGCCGCCGCCGTCGCCGTGATGATCGCGCTGCTCGGCCTGCGCATGGCAGGATCGACGGTGCAGACCCTGGTCGACCGCGCGCCCGAGGGCGCCCTGGAGAAGGCCACCGCTGTGATCAAGAACGTCCCCGGCGTGCTCGACGTCGAGCGCCTCCGCGTGCGCATGGTCGGGGCGACCTATTTCATCGACACCATCGCAAAGGTGCCGAGGACCTATCCGATCGACCGCGTCGAAGACATCAAGCGCAACGCGCAAGCTGCCGTCGGCAAGGCGTTCGGCGATGCCGACCTCACCTTCACCGCCGTCCCCGTGGCGCGCGACAACGAGACCGTGCGCGACCGCATCATGGTGATCGCGCGCAACTCGGGCCTTGCCATCCATCACGTCACCGTGCACGACCTCGGCGCCAAGCTCATCGTCGGCATCGACCTCGAGGTCGATGCAGAGATGCCGCTGGTTGCAGCCCATGACGTCGCCAACACGCTCGAGCGCAACATCCACGAGGAATTCGGCGAGGATGTGGAGGTCGACGTCCACATCGAGCCGCTCCAGCCGGAGCTGCCATTCGGCGTCGACGCGCCGGCGGAACGGGTGCAGGCCATTGCAGCCGCGCTCACCGGCTTCGCCGCTGATAGCGAGATCCACGACATCCATAATGTGCGCGTGCGCAACACCGATGCCGGCGAGATCGTCAACTTCCATTGCCGCGCCACGCCGTCGATGAGCGTGATCAAGGTGCATGAGCATGTCGACGAGATCGAGCGCGCGCTGCGTCGCGCCTTCCCCAGCGTGAAGCGCGTGATCAGTCACGCCGAGCCGCCTCGCTTATGACTGGAGCACGCCAAGAGTCACACGTTCCCGTTTCGGACTCGGTGCGCGCGTCATATTGCGGACGCTCGCGACGCAAACTATCCATTGGATAAGAATTATTTCGCGTTAACGATTCGTTGACTCTCGACAGTCCGCGAAAAGTGGATTCAAATCGCTGTGATTCGGAAGCGAGCGGGGGCTTCATTCCGGATTGTGGTGCAGCAATATCTCTGGGGGCCGAAGGCATGCCGCGCGCAGACGCCGCGAGCGCGTGCGTCCAATCCGATTCGATCAAAGGATTGGCGCAATCGATCGCGAAACCGGCCTACCACCGGCTCCTGATCGCCGAGCCGGCGCTCCGGCGCGCTGTGCCTACCCTCATCATCGCCTTCCTCATCACCATCTGTCTCGGCGCCTTCGTCCAGGTCGTCGACCAGACCCGGCAGAAGCGGCTGGTGATCAAGCACGACATCCAGGCGCTCGCCGACCTGCTCGCCGAACGCATCGATCGCCTCGCCTCGGTGCGCATGGACCGGCAGAAGAACATCGAGCATCTGCCGACGCTGCTTCCCGAGCTCATTCCCTCCTGGGGCACGGCTTCGGGCCGCCACGTCATCGTCACCTCGGTCGGCACCGACCGCCGTATTCTCGCGCGCATTCCCGTGGACATCGACCCGGCCGGCAACGACCGCCTGCTGGATGCGATCACCACCGCGCAGCTGGTGGCGACGCCGCCTCAACAGAACGACGTCTCCGATCTCACGCTGCCCAGCGGCAACAGCGCGGTCGCGACCTCGCGGCCGATCAAGTCGCTGCCCGGTCAGGTCACCGTGATCCAGGAACGCAACGAGCCGATCTGGGGCTCTGATGCCGCTCTCTCGGTGACGCTGTCGGCGACCACCGGCTTTGTCGTCCTGATTCTCGGCTTCGCCTTCCACTGGCAGTCGACCCGCGCCCGCGAGGGCGATCTGATCAACGACGCCGTGCGCGGCCGGATCGACACCGCGCTCAACCGCGGGCGCTGCGGCCTTTGGGACTGGGATCTGTCGCGCGGCAAAATCTTCTGGTCGCAATCGATGTTCTCGATGCTCGGCCTCGACGGCCGCAACGAACTGCTGACCTTCGGCGAGGTCAATGCGCTGGTGAAGTCGGACGACATCGACCTGTTCGCGATCGCCGACCAGCTGATCTCGGGCCAGATCGACCACATCGACCAGAGTTTCCGTATGCAGCATGTCGACGGCCACTGGATCTGGCTCCGCGTGCGCTGCGAGCGCACGCGCGCCGCGGGCGATTCCGCCATGCATCTGATCGGCATCGCGGTCGACATCACCGAGCAGAAGAGCCTTGCCGAGAAGACGGTGGAAGCCGACCTGCGGCTGCGCGACGCCATCGAGACGATCCCGGAAGCCTTCGTTCTGTGGGACAACAGCGATCGTCTGGTGCTCTGCAATTCGCACTTCCAGCGGCTGCACAGGCTGCCGGACTCGGCCGTCATCCCCGGCACCTCATACGAGACCGTGCTCGAGGTCGGCCGCATGCCGGAGGTGCGCACACGCCACAACGAAACCGCCAATCAGGCACCGGGCGCCCGCACCTTCGAGGCGCAGCTCGACGACGGAAGCTGGCTCCACATCAGCGAGCGCCGTACCAAGGACGGCGGCTATGTTTCGGTCGGTACCGACATCACGCGCATCAAGGAACACGAACAGAAGCTCGTCGACAACGATCTGCGCCTGCGCGCCACCGTCATCGACCTGAAGCGCTCGCAGGCGGCACTGGAGCGCCAGACCAACGAGCTCGCCGATCTCGCCGAAAAATACCAGCGCGAAAAGACCCGCGCCGAAGAGGCCAACCAGACCAAGTCGAAATTCCTCGCCAATATGAGCCACGAGCTGCGCACGCCCTTGAACGCGATCATCGGCTTCTCCGAGATCATGGGCAGCGGCATGTTCGGCGAGCTCGGCAGCGAGAAATACCAGGAATACTGCCACGACATCCTCACCAGCGGCCACTATCTGCTCGAGGTCATCAACGACATCCTCGACATGTCCAAGATCGAGGCCGGCCGCATGAAGCTCGACATGGAGGAGCTCGACCTGTCGCGCACGCTCGCGGAATCCCTGCGGGTGGTCTCGGGCCGCGCCCAGGACAAGAACGTGACGTTAGACGCCGACATCGAGAACATCATCTCCGTGGTCGCCGACCGCCGCGCCACCAAGCAGATCATCGTCAACCTCCTGTCCAACGCCGTGAAGTTCACGCCCGATGGCGGCCGCGTGGTGGTGCGCAGCCGGCAGCTCGAGGACAAGGTCGTGCTGATGATCGCCGACACCGGCATCGGCATCGCCCCGCATTCGCTGGCGCGGCTCGGCCGGCCGTTCGAGCAAGTTGAGAGCCAGCTCACCAAGACCTATCACGGCTCGGGCCTGGGGCTTGCGATCGCCCGCTCGCTCGCGCAACTGCACGGCGGCTCGATGCGGCTGCGCTCCAAGATCGATGTCGGCACCGTCGTTCGTGTGACGCTGCCGCGCGACGCCAAGGCCTTGGCAAAAATCCCCGCGGCGGCCTGACCCGATCAGGATTGCAGCGTCGGCGCCACCTCGCGCGCGACGTTGACGAGCGCGGCGATCAGCGGCGTCATCGGGTCGCGCTGTGGGATCACGAGGCCAATGCTGTAATTGACCTCGGGATCGACAATCGGGATCGAGCGGACGGCATCCGCAAGACCGAGAGTCTCGGCGAGTTTCGCCGGCATCACGCTCGCCCAGCGCCCGGTCTTCACGTGGGTGAACAGCACCAGCAGGGAGTTCGAGGTCAGCGTCGGCGTCGCCTCGGCATTCACCGAGCGAAGCGCGCGGTCGATGATGCGGCGGTTCTGCATGTCCGGCGTCAGGAGGCACAGCGGCACCTTGCCGACCTCCGCCCAGGTCACCGTCTCGCGGTCGCCGAACATCGCATCCGGCGCGGTCAGGAGGCGATAGCTCTCGTTGTAGAGCGGGATGGTGCGCACCTTGCCGATCGGCTCGTTCTCGATATAGGTCAGCCCCGCATCGACCTCGAGATTTTCGAGCAGTCCCAGCACCTCGGACGAGGTGGTCGACTGGATGCGGAAACGCACCTCCGGATGCTTGGCGCGGAACGGGGTCGTCAGCGAAGCCACCATGCCGAGCGCGGTCGGGATCGCCGCGATGCGAATCTCGCCGGAGAGCTTGTGCTTCAGCCCGTTGATCTCGTCGCGCATGGCGCGGGCGTCGCCGACGATGCGCCGCGCCCAGTCGAGCGCCCGCTCGCCTTCGGGCGTAAAGCCCTGGAAGCGCGAGCCGCGCTGGACCAGCATGACGCCGAGGATCTCCTCAAGCTGCTTCAGCCCGGTCGACATTGTCGGCTGGGTGACGCCGCAGGCCTCCGCCGCACGTCCGAAATGCCGCTCCTTGGCCAACGCCAGCAGAAGTTCAAGCTTGTCCAACAACCGCTATTCCCCTGGGATTCTGTCGTGGCATGCAAGCTATCACGATGGGCCTGCTCCAACACCCGAAAACGGGACGTTGCCGGAACAATCATTGCGATTTCGTATCACTCGATTGCGTCATCCTATCGATGCGAATTCCCGATCGCAGCATGGGACAGCTTTATTGATTTTCGAATGATTCCAAATACTCATGGAGGCAGGTCACCCTCTGGTTGAGAACGAAAAATGACGGGGATTCACGAGCCTTGGGACGAAACGCGCGGCGCTGAGATCATCGCCGAACATGCCGGACAGGAGGGCGCGACGCTGGTCATCCTCCATGCCCTGCAAGAGGCCTTCGGCTACGTCCCGGAGGCGGCGATCCCCATGGTGGCGCAAGCGCTAAATCTGTCGCGCGCCGAGGTTCATGGCGTGTTTACCTTCTACCACGATTTCCGCCACAAGCCTGCCGGCCGTCACGTCCTCAAGCTCTGCCGCGCGGAAGCCTGCCAGGCCGCCGGCGGCGATGCGCTGGCCGCACGCGCTGAGGCGAAGCTCGGCGTCTCCCTGGGGCACACCACGGCGGACGACCGCGTGACGCTGGAGCCGATCTACTGCCTGGGCCTCTGTGCGACTGCCCCGTCCGCAATGCTCGATGGCCGCCTCATTGGCCGGCTCGATGAGAAGCGCCTCGATGCGCTGGTCGCGGAGGCGCAGCAATGAAAATGCGGATCTTCGTTCCCCGCGATGCGGCTGCCGTCGCTGTCGGTGCCGATGACGTGGCCGTGGCGCTGGAGCAGATCGCCGAGAAGCGCGGCCTGGCAGTCGAGATCGTCAGGACCGGCTCGCGCGGGCTGTGTTGGCTGGAGCCAATGGTCGAGGTGGCGACCCCTGGGGGGCGTGTCGCGTACGGCCCGGTCACCCCGGCAGATGTCCCCTCCGTGTTCGACTCCTTGGCGAACAACGAACCGCATCCCCTGCGGCTCGGCGTCGCGGAGGAGATTCCCTGGCTGAAGCGCCAGACCCGTCTCACCTTCGCCCGCTGCGGCGTGATCGATCCGCGCTCGCTTTTGGATTATCGCGCCCACGGAGGCTACAAGGGCCTCGAGCGCGCGCTGTCGCTCGGCTCAGACGCGATCCTGGCTGAGGTGACAGCATCAGGCCTGCGCGGCCGTGGCGGCGCAGGTTTCCCGACCGGCATCAAATGGAAGACGGTCGCCCAGGCGAAAGCCGATCGTAAATTCATCGTCTGCAATGCAGACGAAGGCGACAGCGGCACGTTCGCCGACCGCATGATCATGGAGGGCGATCCCTTCCTGGTCATCGAGGGCATGACCATCGCGGCGATCACTGTCGGCGCGACCAAAGGCTACATCTACATCCGCAGCGAATATCCGCACGCCGTCGAGGCGATGAACGCGGCGATTGCAGCGGCCAAGCGCGGCGGCTATCTCGGCACGAACATAGGCGGTTCCACGCAAAGCTTCGATCTCGAGGTACGGGTCGGCGCCGGCGCCTATGTCTGCGGGGAAGAGACTTCGCTGCTGGAAAGCCTCGAAGGCCGTCGCGGCATCGTGCGCGCAAAGCCGCCGCTGCCGGCCCATCACGGCCTGTTCGGCAAGCCGACCGTCATCAACAATGTGCTGTCGTTCGCAGCCGTTCCTTTCATCCTTTCCGAGGGCGCCCAGGCCTATGCGGATTTCGGCATGGGCCGCTCGCGCGGCACGATGCCGATCCAGCTCGCCGGCAACATCCGCCATGGCGGTCTGTTCGAAACCGCGTTCGGCGTGACGCTCGGCGAGCTCGTCGACGACATCGGTGGCGGCACGCTCACTGGCCGTCCCGTGCGCGCCGTGCAGGTCGGCGGTCCGCTCGGCGCCTATTTCCCGCGCGCGCTGTTCGACACGCCGTTCGACTATGAAGCCTTTGCGGCACGCGACGGCCTGATAGGCCATGGCGGCATCGTCGTCTTCGACGACAGCGTCGATATGCGCAAGCAGGCGCGCTTCGCGATGGAATTCTGCGCCATCGAATCCTGCGGCAAGTGCACGCCCTGCCGGATCGGCTCGACCCGCGGGGTCGAGACCATCGAGAAGATCATGCGCGGCGAGCGCGTGAGCGAAAACCTCGCCCTCGTCGAGGATCTCTGCAACACCATGAAGTTCGGCTCGCTCTGCGCGCTCGGCGGCTTCACGCCCTACCCCGTGCTGAGTGCCCTGAAACATTTCCGGGAAGATTTTGGCCCGGCACCGGCCACGCTTCAGGCCGCGGAATAGGAGAACAACGATGTCTCTGATCGAAGAAATCGACTTCGGCACGCCGCGCTCGAAATCGGAAACGATGGTCACGCTGACCATCGACGGCAAGGAGGTCTCGGTGCCCGAGGGCACCTCGATCATGCGTGCCGCGATGGACGCGGGCCACCAGATCCCAAAACTCTGTGCGACCGACATGGTCGACGCGTTCGGCTCCTGCCGCCTCTGCCTGGTCGAGATCGAGGGCCGCGCGGGCACGCCGGCTTCCTGCACCACGCCCGCGATGAACGGCCTCGTCGTGCACACCCAGACCGAGCGGCTCAAGAAGCTGCGCAAGGGCGTGATGGAGCTCTACATCTCCGACCATCCGCTCGACTGCCTCACCTGCGGCGCGAACGGCGATTGCGAGTTGCAGGACATGGCCGGCGCCGTCGGCCTGCGCGACGTGCGCTATGGCTATGAGGGCGAGAACCATGTCTTCGCAAAATCCGGCGCTGAGGTGAACCCCGCCTGGATGCCGAAGGACGAATCCAATCCCTATTTCACCTACGATCCCTCCAAGTGCATCGTCTGCTCGCGCTGCGTCCGCGCCTGCGAGGAGGTGCAAGGCACCTTCGCGCTGACCATCTCCGGCCGCGGCTTCGACAGCCGTGTCTCGCCCGGCATGAGCGAGAGTTTCCTGGGCTCCGAATGCGTCTCCTGCGGCGCCTGCGTGCAGGCCTGCCCGACCGCGACGCTGACGGAAAAATCGGTGATCGAGATCGGCCAGCCCGAGCACTCCGTGGTCACCACCTGCGCCTATTGCGGCGTCGGCTGCGCCTTCAAGGCGGAGATGCGCGGCGAGGAAGTCGTGCGCATGGTGCCGTACAAGGATGGCAAGGCCAATCGCGGCCATTCCTGCGTCAAGGGCCGTTTCGCCTGGGGCTACACCAACCACAAGGAACGCATTCTCAACCCGATGATCCGCGAGCGGATCGAGGATCCCTGGCGCGAGGTGTCCTGGGATGAAGCGTTCTCCTTCGCCGCCACGAAGATGCGCGGCATCCAGCAGAAACACGGCCGCGACGCCATCGGCGGCATTACCTCGTCACGCTGCACCAATGAAGAGACCTATCTGGTGCAGAAGCTGATCCGCGCCGGCTTCGGCAACAACAACGTCGATACCTGCGCCCGCGTCTGCCACTCGCCGACCGGCTATGGCCTCGCCACCACCTTCGGCACCTCCGCCGGCACGCAGGATTTCGACTCGGTCGAAGATACCGATGTCGTCGTCGTCATCGGCGCCAACCCGGCCTCCGCTCACCCCGTGTTCGCTTCACGCCTGAAGAAGCGGCTGCGCCAGGGGGCCAAGCTGATCGTGATCGATCCGCGCCGCACCGAGATGGTGGAATCCCCGCATGTGAAGGCGCTGCACCTGCCGCTGATGCCCGGCACCAACGTCGCGGTCATGACCGCGCTGGCGCATGTCATCGTCACCGAGGGCCTCGTCGACGAAGCCTTCGTGCGCGAGCGCTGCGACTGGAGCGAGTTCGAGGAATGGGCGGCGTTCGTCGCGCAGCCCAACAACAGCCCGGAGGCCACTGCGATCCTCACCGGCGTCAATCCGAAGGATCTGCGCGAAGCGGCCCGCATCTATGCCACCGGCGGCAACGGCGCGATCTATTACGGCCTCGGCGTCACCGAGCACAGCCAGGGTTCGACCACGGTGATCGCGATCGCCAACCTCGCGATGGCGACCGGCAATATCGGCCGTCCCGGCGTCGGCGTGAATCCGCTGCGCGGCCAGAACAACGTGCAGGGCTCCTGCGACATGGGTTCGTTCCCGCACGAGCTGCCCGGCTACCGCCACATCGCGGGCGATGCCGTGCGCGAACAATTCGAGGCGCTGTGGAACGTCAAGCTCAATCCGGAGCCGGGCCTGCGTATTCCCAACATGTTCGATGCCGCGGTCGAAGGCACGTTCATGGGGATCTACGTGCAGGGCGAGGACATCCTGCAGTCTGATCCGAACACCTCGCACGTGGTGGCTGCGCTCTCGGCGATGGAGTGCGTCATCGTCCACGACCTCTTCCTCAACGAGACCGCCAACTACGCCCACGTCTTCCTGCCCGGCTCGAGCTTCCTCGAGAAGGACGGCACCTTCACCAACGCCGAGCGTCGCATCCAGCGCGTGCGCAAGGTGATGTCGCCGAAGAACGGCCTTGCCGACTGGGAGGTCACGATCGGCCTTGCCAAGGCGATGGGCTTCGAAATGAACTATAGCCACCCCTCCGAGATCATGGACGAGATCGCGGCGCTGACGCCGACCTTCGCCGGCGTCTCCTACGCCAAGCTGGACGAGCTCGGCTCGGTGCAGTGGCCCTGCAACGAAAAGGCGCCCGAGGGCACGCCGGTGATGCATATCGACGGCTTCGTTCGCGGCAAGGGCAAGTTCGTCGTCACCGAATATGTCGCGACCGACGAGCGCACCGGCCCGCGCTATCCGCTGCTGCTGACCACCGGCCGCATCCTCAGCCAGTACAATGTCGGCGCGCAGACCCGGCGCACCGAGAATGTCGTCTGGCACGCCGAGGACCGGCTGGAGATCCATCCGCACGATGCCGAGCAGCGCGGCGTGCGCGACGGTGACTGGGTGCGGCTGAAGAGCCGTGCCGGTGAGACCACGCTGCGCGCGGAGATCACCGACCGCGTCGCACCGGGCGTGGTCTACACCACCTTCCATCATCCGGACACGCAGGCCAACGTCATCACGACCGACTATTCGGACTGGGCCACCAACTGCCCCGAATACAAGGTCACTGCGGTCCAGGTCTCGCCGTCCAACGGCCCGTCCGACTGGCAGAAGGCCTATGACGCGCAGGCACGGCATTCGCGTCGCATCGCGCCCGCGGAAGCCGCGGAGTAGACCCATGCACGTCGCGGTCCAGGCAATAGATCGGGATATCTGGCGCGACGGCGCGACCTCCGGCGGGACGCGCCTGATCCCGGAGGAAACGCCGCTCGCGCTGACCTATAATGGCGGCACCTATGCCGTCATGATGGGAACACCGCAGAATCTCGAGGACTTCGCCGTCGGCTTCAGCCTGAGCGAAGGCATCGTCAAATCCGCCGACGACATCCAGTCGCTCGAGGTTGTTCGCCTCGATGACGGCATCGAGCTCCGGATGTGGCTGGCCTCGGAAGATGCCGGACGCATGAGCGAGCGGCGGCGCCACATCGCCGGCCCCACCGGCTGCGGCATCTGCGGCATCGAGTCGATTGCGGAGGCCGTGCGGCCCGCTGCGGTCGTGCCCCAGGGACAGACCTTCACGCCCGAGCAGATCATGACGGCGATGCAGGGGATCGCTCCGCTGCAAGCGATCAACATGCAGACCCGGGCTGTGCATGCCGCCGCGTTCTGGTCCCCTGCCCGCGGCACCGTCGCGCTGCGCGAGGATGTCGGCCGCCATAACGCGCTCGACAAGCTTGCCGGCGCGCTGGCACGCAGCCGCACGGATGCCAGCGGCGGCATGGTGCTACTGACCAGCCGCGTCTCGGTGGAGATGGTGCAAAAGACCGCCTCGATCGGCGCGCCGGTAATGGTCGCGGTTTCCGCGCCCACCGCGCTCGCCGTGCGCACCGCGGAAGCCGCCGGCATCACGCTGGTCGCCATCGCCCGGCAGGACGGGTTTGAAGTGTTCACGCATGGCGGCCGCGTGGCCTGCCGTGCCACGGAGGTTGCCGATGTCGCCTGACCGCTTGATCTACATGGCCAACCAGATCGGCAAATTCTTCCAGAGCCAGGGCCACGACAAGGCCGTTCCGGGCATTGCCGAGCACATCAAGAAGTTCTGGGATCCCCGGATGAAGCGGGCGATCTTCGCGCATCTCGACGCCGGCGGCGCCGGGCTGGAGCCTGATGTCCGCGACGCCATCGCATCGCTGAAACAGGCTACTGCCCTTCCAACAGCGCCCTGAACACACGCCGCACGTCGCTCTGCGTCTCCTTCACGCGGGCTTCGAGCGATGAGAAATCCGGCGTGTCTCCTGCCCGCGCCATCACCCGCTGAAGGTCGACACCGGCGGTCTCCGGCTTGAAGCGGTCGCTGACGCAAAGGCGCAGGATCTGGGTCAGATCGTGGTAGAGCCGCGCTGCCGCGCGCAGGATCTCGGTCTCCGAGTGCGCCATCACGCCGAGCCTTGCGGCATTCTCCAGCACCTGCATGGTCGAGACATCGAGGATGTCAGGCTTGTCATGCGCGTGGACGAGCTGGAGATATTGCGCGATGAAATCGATATCGACCATGCCGCCGGCGGCATATTTGAGATCCCAATAGTCGGTCTCGCCCTTCTCCTGCGCGATTGCGCGGCGCATGTCGGCGACGTCGTTGGCAATGGTGACGGGATCGCGCCGCCGCGTCAGCACCTCGCGGATGACCGTCTCGATCCGCTCGCGGAACACCGGCGAAGCGGACACGACGCGGGCGCGCGTCAGCGCCATGTGCTCCCAGGTCCAGGCCTCCTGCGCCTGGTAGTCGGCGAAGGAGGCGATGCTGGAGGCCACCGGGCCGGCACGTCCGGAGGGCCGCAGCCGCATGTCGATGTCGTAGAGCACGCCGTAATTGGTCCGCGTCGTGAAGGCGCTGATCAGGCGCTGGGTGAAGCGCGCGAAATAATGCGCGCCCTGGAGCGACTTCGGTCCGTCTGAGTCCGGATCGTCGGCATCGAAATCGTAGAGCAGGATCAGGTCGAGATCGGACGACGCCGTCATCTCGCGACTGCCGAGCCGCCCCATGGCGACGATCGCGGTCTCCTGTCCCTTGATGCGGCCATGCTGGGCTGCGAAGCGATCTGCGACCAGTCCATGCACGGTGTGCACGATGCCTTCCGCGACGTCCGCGAAGGCGGTGCTCGCCTGTTGCGCGGAAACCGTCCCCGAGAGAATGCGCGTGCCGATCAGGAACAGGCTCTCCTGGCCGAACAGGCGCAGCCGGTCGAGGAACTCCTCATAGGAATCCGCATCTCGCACCGTGGCCGCAAGCCGTGCCGACAACTCCCGCTGATCCGGCATGGCACCGAAGAAGCGCGGATCGATCAGGCCGTCCATCAATTGCGGTTGGCGCGCCAGCATCTCGCCGAGCCGGGGCGCCGCGCCGAGCACCAGCGCCACCAGTGCAACCAGATCGCGGTTCTGGCTGAGTAGCGTGATCAGACGGCCGCCGCGCTGCAAGGCTTGCAGGAAGTGATCGAACGCCGCGACCGCGCGGTCCGGCTCCTCGGCATGCGCAAGGCCATCGATCAGAGCCGGCACGAATTCGACGAAGGCGCCCCGCGTCGCCTCGTTACGGAACACACGGTAATCGCCGGTGATCCAGTCGCGCACCGTCTGTGCGACGGCGGCGGGCTTCTTGAAGCCGAGCGTCAACAGCTGCTGCAACAGGCGCGCATCATCGGGACCTGCGCCGTAATCGATGGCTGGCAGCTTTGCCGTGCCGGTCGGATCACCCTCGAACAATTTTTCGTAGTGCCCCTGGACGACCCCGAGCTGATGCAAGAGATCGCGCGCGAAGGCCTCGCGGCTTTCATAGCCGAAGAACCACGCCAGGCGTTCCACGCCCTCCTTGTCGTCCGGCAAGGCATGGGTCTGCTCATCGGCAATCATCTGGAGGCGGTGCTCGACCCGGCGCAGGAAGTGGTAGGCCGCGGTGAGTTCATCACGCGCCTGAATAGTGATCCAGTTGCTGCTTGCGAGCACGTCGAGAGCGGCCAGCGTCGGCCGCACCCGCAGTTCCGGATGACGGCCTCCGGCGATCAATTGCTGGGTCTGGGCGAAGAACTCGATCTCGCGAATGCCGCCGCGCCCGACCTTGACGTTATGGCCTTCGACCGCGACCTCACTCTGGCCGCGATAGGTCTGCATCTGCCGCTTCATATCGTGGACATCGGCAAGCGCGGCGAAGTCGAGATGCTTGCGCCAGACGAACGGCGCGATGTCGGCAAGCAGCGCGTCGCCTGCTTTCGGGTCGCCGGCGCAGGCACGGGCCTTGATCATGGCGGCACGCTCCCAGGTGCGCCCTTCCCGCTCGTAGTAGTGCAGCGCGGCGTCGCGCGAGATCGCAACTTGCGTCGACGACGGATCGGGACGCAGCCGCAGATCGACGCGGAACACATAGCCGTCATAGGTGCGCTGTTGCAGCAGGCGCGCGAGCCCTTGCGTCATGCGCACGAAGAAGGGCTGCGGCTCGATGTCGGGCGCAAGCGTCGTCGCGTCGGGATCGAAGAACACGATCAGGTCGATGTCGCTGGAATAGTTCAGCTCGCCCGCGCCCATCTTGCCCATCGCCAGCACGATCAGGCCGCAGCCGTCTTCCGGAGCTTCCGGATTGGCCGGCAGCAGCTTGCCGCGTGCGACGTCCTGCCGCAGCAGGAACCGGAGCGCGGTCCGGACCGAGGATACCGCGACGTCGGTCAATGCCGCCGTCACCCGCATCACCGGCCAGACGCCGCCGATGTCGCAAAGCGCGATCAAGAGCGCCGCCTCCGATTTCATGCGGCGAAGCAGCCGCATCACCTCGGCTTCGTCTGACGCGGCGAGCACGGCGCGCCCGGCGGCGTCGATCAGCGCAGCCAGATGCGTATCGGGATCGCAGGCGAGCAGCCGGATCAGTCGCGCCGGATCGCTGCGGATCAGGTCGAACAGATAGGGCGAAAATTCCGCGATCCCGGCCAGGATCGGACGAACGAAGGGACGGTCATGCAGCGCCGCAATCGCAGCCGCCTGCTGCGGCTCGAGCTCGGCGAGCCAGTCACGAAGACGCTGTTCGGCGGTGGCGGAAGCGGCAACATGGGGGCCTTCCGCGAAGCGCGCGGCCAGACCGCTACCATGCTTGTCCGCGTTTCCCGGCGCGGAAAGATTCATGCCACCTTCTGTGGCACATCCGGTATTGGAGGAGCAACCCTGTCGCCAGCCCCGGTGCGGGCGGGCAGGACCAGCGTGGCGACGAGGCCCGGATGGGCATCGCCCAACTTCAACTCACCGCCATGCAGTGTTGCAACCGCGGCAGCGAGGCTGAGGCCCAGGCCCGAGCCCGGCAGCGTCCGGCTCGCCTCCAGCCGCACGAAACGTTCCACGGCATGCTTGCGATCACCTTCCGGGATTCCAGGGCCGCGATCGGTGACGCTGAGCAGAACGTGATCGCCTTCGCGCCTGGCCTCGATGAGGATCTGGCGACTATCCATGCTGACAACGGTTCCCGCGGACTGCGCGGCCGGCTTGCCGTACTTGATCGCGTTCTCGACGAGATTGGCGAGCGCCTGGCTGATCAGCTCGCGGTTGCCATGAACCGGCGTCGGCTCGGCCTTCACCTTCAACGTCATGCCGTCGTCCTCGGCGAGCGGCTCGTAGAGCTCGTGGATGCCGCTGGCGACGTCGGAGGCGTCGAAATCGTCCATGTTGCCGCGGGCCTGGCCGGACTCGGCGCGGGCGATCATCAACAGCGCGTTGAAGGTGCGGATCAGCCCGTCGGATTCCTCGATGGTCCGCTCCAACGCCGCACGATAGTCGGCCTCGCAGCCGGACTTGGCCAGCGCCTCCTCGGCGCGGTTGCGCAGGCGCGTCAGCGGCGTCTTGAGATCATGGGCGATATTGTCGGAGACCTCCTTCAAGCCCACCATCAGCGCCTCGATGCGCTCCAGCATGGCGTTGAGATTTTCCGCGAGCCGGTCGAGCTCGTCGCCGCTGCGCCCCACCGGCAGGCGCTCGCTGAGATCGCCGGTCATGATGCGATGCGCCGTGCCGCTCATCGCGTCGATGCGCGTGAGCACGCGGCGCGCGACGAAGATGCCGCCGCCTAGGCCGAGCACGACGACGATCAGGATCGACCATTGCGCGGCCTTGGCGACGATGCCGAACAGGCGCCGCCGCTCGGCGAGGTCGCGGCCGATCAGCAGGCGGAAGCCGTTGTCGAGCTCTGTGACGCGCACCAGCGCGCGATGGTCGCGTTCGTCCGCGTCCTCGATCCGCCGGTAGGCGGTCTCCGACCAGCCGCGCGTCGCCATCACGCCCGGCGCCAGCGAGCCGACATTGCCGGCGATCGCCTGCCCGGTCGGCGAGGTCACGAGGTAGAGATTGGCGCCCGGCCGCAACGCCCGATACTCGATCGTGCGCACGAGGCCGAACAGGCCGCGGCGGCCGTAGATCTCGTTGATCTCCGAGGTCTCGGCATTGACCGTCTGGGTGATTTCCTCGGTGATCAGCCGCCGCGTGTTCCAGGCGAAATAGCCGAGCAGCGACGCCGCGAATATCGCGAACAAAAACAGATAGACCAGCGTCAGCCGGAACGCGGTCGTTCGTATCAGCTTACCGAATGCCGTCACGGATCATGTACCCGGCGCCGCGGATCGTGTGCAGCAGCGGCCGATCGAAGCCCTTGTCGATCTTGGAGCGCAGCCGCGAAATGTGCACGTCGATCACGTTGGTTTGCGGATCGAAATGATAGTCCCAGACGTTTTCCAGCAGCATGGTGCGCGTCACCACCTGCCCTGCATGCTTCATGAGATATTCGAGCAGCCGGAACTCGCGCGGCTGGAGCGTCAGCTCGTCCTTGCCGCGGGCGACACGGTGGGAGAGCCGGTCGAGCTCGAGATCGCCGACGCGATAAACCGTATCCTCGGCGGGACCACCGCGGCGCCGCGACAGCACCTCGACCCGCGCGAGCAGCTCGGCGAATGAGTACGGTTTCGGCAGGTAGTCATCGCCGCCGGCACGCAGGCCCTTGATGCGGTCGTCGACCTGCCCGAGCGCGGAGAGAATCAGCACCGGCGTCGCAGCGCCTTTTTCGCGCAAAGCACCGATCAGCGACAGGCCATCGCGCTTGGGCAGCATGCGGTCGACCACCAGCACGTCGTAATCGCCGGTCTCGGCCATGGCGAGGCCTTCCTCGCCGTCAGAGGCGTGGTCGGCGATGTGACCGACTTCACGAAACGCCTTGACGAGATAATCGGCGGATTCGCGGTCGTCTTCGATGATGAGGAGGCGCATCGTGCGGTCGGCAGCGGTCAAGGAGGTCAGCCCTTCTGTCAACATGGCGCGGTCGGCAATCGCATGCAAGCGGAGTGGAAGATTCTCGAACCGGGAAAAGAGCGGGCGGTGAAGCTGGGGGACCTCACCGCCCTTAGGCCCTTCCGACGGAGGGGGGCGTATTCCACCGGAAGGTAGGATGGGAAAGCGGTATTGCTCCGCTCCCCGGAAGGGAGCCCGCGGCGGGGGCGACTAATGCCGGCGGCTCCCTTCATCTCTTAAAGACCTCCTGATCCTCAGCCCTTGGCGAGGGGGACTGCCACGAAGCGCGACTGGCCGCCGCTCTTCACGCGCATCAGGACGCTGTTCTTGTTGTCGGTGCGCGCCGTATTGATGGCGTCACGCACGTCGCCGGCGGTGCTCACGCTCTTGCCGGCGACCTCGAGAATCACGTCGCCTTCCTTGAAGCCGCGCTCGGCCGCGGCGCTCTTCGGATCGACCTCGGTGACCACGACGCCGTCCTTGCCGGCGCCAGCCACGGAGTTCGCGGGCGCAACCGTCATGCCGAGCTTCGGCACGTCGGTGCCCTTGCTCGGCGCCTTGCTGTTGTCGTTGTCGGTGTCGGCCTTGGCCTCGACCGTGTTCGGCAACTGACCGAGGGTGAGGTTCACGACCTTGTCCTGGCCCTTGTGCAGCACGTTGAGCTTCACGGTCGCACCGGGCGCCATGCCGCCGATGGTGCGGGCGAGCTCACGGGCATCCTTGACGGACTCGCCGTTGACCGAGGTGATCACGTCGCCGGACTCGATGCCGGCCTTCGCGGCCGGACCGTTGGCCTGCGGCTCTGCCACCAGCGCGCCTTCGGCTTTCTTCATGCCGAGGCTGTCGGCGATGTCGGAGGTCACGGGCTGGATCTGCACGCCGATCCAGCCGCGGCTGACCGAGCCCTTGTCCTTGAGCTGGGCCACCACGCTCTTCACGGTCGCTGCCGGAATCGAGAACGCGATGCCGACGCTGCCGCCGGAGGGCGAATAGATCGCGGTGTTGACGCCCATCACCTCGCCGTCGGTGTTGAAGGCCGGACCGCCGGAATTGCCCTTGTTCACGGGCGCGTCGATCTGGATGAAATCGTCATACGGACCGTTGCCGATGTCGCGGCCGCTGGCCGAGACGATGCCGGCGGTCACTGTGCCGCCGAGGCCGAAGGGATTGCCGACCGCGAGCACCCAGTCGCCGATCCGCGGCTTGCCGTCGGACAGCTTGGCGAAGGAGAAGTTCGAACCGCCCTCGACCTTGATCAATGCGAGATCGGTCCGCTGGTCGGTACCGATCACCTTGGCGCTGTAGGTCTTGCCGTCGTCGGTCGTCACCTCGACCTTGTCGGCGCCGTCCACCACGTGGTTGTTGGTCACGGCAAAGCCGTCGGCCGAGATGAAGAAGCCCGAGCCCTGGCCGGTGACGGCACGCCCGCCGCCGCGCGGTCCGCGCATGCCCGGAATCCCGTCCGGCCCGCCGAAGCGGCGGAAGAAGCGCTCCATCGGCGAGCCCGGCTGGAACGGCGAATCGTCACCGTCATCGTTGCTCGCGGTCTTCTCCTTGATGTTCACCTTCACCGAGATCACCGAGGGCTTCACCCGCTCGACGATGTCGGCAAATCCGATCGGACGTTCGACCTTCTTGACCTCGTTGTTGACCTGCGCATGCGCCGGGCTCGAGAAAAGGTCGGACGGCGACATCGACGGGCTGAAGCCATAGACGGCAACGCCCAGGCCAGCGACCACCGAGGCCATCAGCGCGAGTTTGCGGGCAACGAGCACCGACCGGCGGGGCTGCCGGTACGACGGGAGGGACGAAAGGTCGGGACGTTCGGTCATGCAGGGATCTCCAGTGGCCTTGAATTCCTTTAGGCGCTGCTTGGACAACGCCTTACGGCATCCAAGATGGGGATCGGCGCCTTACAGCGCGCTGGCGGCGGGGTTAAACTTTTGTAATGAAGGCCGCCAACGCCTGCGGCAGTTTAACGCAGGTCAAAAATCATTATTTCGCATGAACTTAATGGAGGTTCCGCGAACGCCCCCGAGGCCTGCTTTTAGGCCCTTTCGGGAGCGCAAGCGATCAGCCCGATTTCGCCTCGTCGGACATCAATGCCGCGAGCTTCGCCTCCTCCTCGGGCGTGAGCGGCGTCGGCACATTTGCAGCGCCCTGCACGCGACGCCGGATCTGAAGCCAGAGAGCGATGCCGCCCGCGCCCAGAGCGAGCGGCGTAAGCAGCCAAAGCAGCAGAGTCTGCCTCTCGAAGCGCGGCTTCAGCAGGACGAACTCGCCATAGCGTGCGACCAGGAAATCGATCACCTGGGAATTGCTGTCGCCGGCCGCGATCCGTTCGCGCACCAACAGACGCAGGTCGCGCGCGAGCGGAGCTTCGGAGTCGTCGATCGACTGGTTCTGGCAAACCATGCAGCGCAACTCGCGCGACAATTCGCGGGCGCGCGCCTCTTTCGCCGGGTCGGCCATGATCTCGTCGGGCTGCACGGCATAGGCAGCGGGCAGCCCCAAAAATGCCAGCGCAAGGATCGCTGCGATCATCCTGCGCATCGGGTCACTCCGCCGGTTGCAAGCGCTGCTGCGCGCGCGCCGGTTTGGGCGCGCCAACCCGCAAGCGGCGGTCGGACAGCGACAGCACGCCGCCGAACGCCATCAGCACCGGCCCCCACCAGATCAGCAGCACCAGCGGCTTGTGATAGATCCGCACCGCAATGGCGCCTTCGGCGGTGACGTCACCGAGCGAGATGTAGAGCTGGCTCGCGCCGCGCGTCAGAAGCGCAGCTTCCGTGGTCGAGGAGCCGCGCGTGGTGAAACTCCGCTTCGACGGCGTCATGACGCTGAGCGCCTCGCCATCGCGGCTGACGTCGAACCGCGCGATCATCTCGCCGAAATTCGGGCCCTGTCGCTGGAACAATCCGTCGAGCTTCAGCTCGTAGCCGGCGACCTTGGCAACGTCGTCCGGTTTCATGGTGCCGATATATTCGCTGTTCCAGGTGGTTTCGCAGACGATGCCGATCAGCGCGATGCCGAGGCCGGCATGCGCGAAGGCGGTGCCCCAGACCGAACGCGGCAATCCGCGCGCACGCCGCACCGCCGTTCCGAACGGCATGCGGAACAGGCCGACGCGTTCGACGAGATCGGTCACCGAGCCGAGGATGACGAAGACCGCGAGCGCGATGGCCGGAGGCGCAAGCGCGCTGCCGCCATGCGCCCAGGCCCACACCAGCGCCAGTGCCAGCAGCGCGACGATACCGGCGGCGAGCAGTCGCTGCGCTGCGCCGAGCAGATCGCCACGCTTCCACGCCAGCATCGGGCCAAAGGGAACGGCAATCAAGAGCGGCACGAACAGCGGCCCGAAGGTGAGATTGAAGAACGGCGCACCGACCGAGATCTTCTCGCCGGTCAGGACTTCCAGCCCGAGCGGATAGAGCGTTCCGACCAAGACCGTCGCACAGGCCGTGGTGAGAAAGAGGTTGTTCAGCACCAGCGCGCCCTCGCGCGAGATCGGCGCGAACAGCCCGCCCTGCTTCAGCGAGGACACCCGTGCGGCGTAGAGGCTCAGGCTGCCGCCGATGAAGACGCAGAGGATCAGCAGGATGAAGACGCCACGCGTCGGATCGCTGGCGAAAGCATGCACGGAGGTGAGCACGCCCGAGCGCACCAGGAAGGTCCCAAGCAGCGACAGCGAGAAAGTCAGGATCGACAGCAGGATTGTCCAGACCTTCAGCGCGTTGCGCTTCTCCATCACCAGCGCCGAATGCAATAGCGCGGTGCCGGCGAGCCACGGCATCAGCGAGGCATTCTCCACCGGATCCCAGAACCACCAGCCGCCCCAGCCGAGCTCGTAATAGGCCCAGTAGGACCCCATGGCGATGCCGAGCGTCAGGAAGATCCAGGCAACGAGCGTCCACGGCCGCACCCAGCGCGCCCAGGCTGCATCGATGCGACCTTCGATCAGCGCTGCGATCGCAAACGAGAAGGAGATCGAGAAGCCGACATAACCGAGATAGAGCATCGGCGGATGCACGGCGAGACCGATGTCCTGGAGCACAGGGTTGAGGTCGCGTCCCTCGATCGGCGGATTGGCGATGCGCAGGAACGGGTTCGAAGTGATCAGGATGAAGAGGTAGAAGGCGCTCGCGACCCACGCCTGCACGGCGAGCACATGGGCGCGCAGCGACAGCGGCAGGTTGTTGCCGAAGGCGGCGACGAGTCCGCCGAACAGCGCCAGGATCGACACCCACAGCAGCATCGAGCCTTCATGGTTTCCCCACACGCCGGTGATCTTGTAGATCAGCGGCTTCATCGAGTGGGAATTCTCGTAGACGTTGGCGACGGAGAAATCCGAGGTGACGTGCAAGGTGACGAGCGCGACGAAAGACGCGCCGACGAACAGCAATTGCGCCAGCGCGGTAGAGCGGGCGACGTTCATCAACGCGGGATCGCGCAGCCGCGCGCCGATCAGCGGCACGATGGACTGGATCAGCGCGAGACCAAGCGCCAGCACCAGGGCGTAGTGTCCGGATTCAGCTATCACCGCACGGCTCCCTGCGGATTGCCTTGCGCGGTCGTTGCCGCGGGCTTGATGCTGTCAGACGTTTTGGCGCCGTAATCGTCCTTCCAGTGCCCCTGCTTCTTCAGGGCGTCCGCAACATCCTTGGGCATGTAGGTCTCGTCATGCTTGGCGAGCACGGTGTCGGCCTTGAACACGCCGCTCGCGTCTAGCGCGCCTTCGGCGACGACGCCCTGCCCTTCGCGGAACAGATCGGGCAGGATGCCTTTGTAGGCGACCGGCAGTTTGGCACCGCCGTCGGCGACTTCGAAGGTCACGGCAAGATTGTCGCCACGTTGCAGCGAGCCCGGCTGCACCAGGCCGCCGAGGCGAAAGCGCTTGCCGGGTGCGATGTGCTTCTCCGCGACCATGGTCGGGGTCGAGAAGAACACGATAGAATCGCGCAGCGCGTTCAGCACCAGTGCTGCGGCGAGCGCAAGCACGGCGAGCGATCCGCCGATAATGGTGATTCGTCGCTGCTTGCGCGTCATGGCTGGTCTCTCTCCGCCCTTCCTGCGATCGTCATCCGTCGAGCCCGAGATTCTTCAGGCCTTCATTGAGCTGGCGCAGCCGTTCGGCATCGTTGGCCACCGCCTCGCGGGCATCGCTGAGCGCGCCCTTCGCCTTGTCGCGCTCGCCCATCACGACGTAGGCGCGCACCAGGCGCAGCCAGCCGTCGACGTCGTCGCCGTTCTGCTTCAGACGATTGGCGAGACGCTCGACCATGCCGCGGATCATTGCGCCGCGATCACCTTCGCTCATATCCTTGGCTGCCGCGATCGTGTCGTCCGAGAGCGCAGGCGCGGCGCTGCCGCCGCCAACCCGCGCCAGCGAGGATTGCACCATTGGACGCCACGGCGCACTCGCCGGCGCCTTCGCAAGCAGCGCTCGCCAGATCGCAGCGGCGTCGTCCTTGCGACCGTCCTGCTCGGCTGCGACCCCGAGAAAGTAATTCGCCTTGGGGTCGTCTGCATCGAGCGCATGCGCGCGTTCGAACTCCGACTTGGCCTCAGCCGTCACCACGCCGCCAGCAGCAGCCAGAAGCGCTTCACCGAGATCGGACCTGCGCTCGGCATTCTCGCCGTTATAGGTGAGCGAATTGCGATAGGCGCGCACTGCGTCGTCGTAGCGGCCGAGCCGCTCCAGCACCGGCCCAAGCACGGCCCAGCCGCGGCCGTCGGTCGGATTCTTTTCCAGATGCTGCTCGACCTGCGTCACCATGTTCTCGAGCGACTGCGCCATGCTGGGCGCGCGATCGCGCTGCGCCAGCGGAAAGTCGTGAAGCCTGGGCGAGCCGAGCGGGATATAAACCGCGATCGCAACCAGCGGCAGGCCGATCAGTGCCAGCACGGCCGCCGCACGGCGCCATTTCAGGCTCGACCGACCGTCCGGCACGGGCTCGCTGGCGGCTGCCGACAGCAACCGTCGGCCGATCTCGATCCGCGCAGCCTCAGCCTCCGGGGCCGCGATCAGGCCAGCGCCGAGATCGCGCTCGATCTCGGCAAGCTGGTCCTTGTAGACGGCGACCTCGCTCCCTCCGCTTTGCGTGCGGCCGGCACGGCCGAGCGGCCAGAGCACAGCGAAAATCGCCGCGACCGTCATCAGCGCGAACACGAACCATAGCGTCATCGGGCAAGCTTCCGGCAGCGCGTCACCCCGCGCCTCTCAGGTGGCTTTACACCACGCTCAAGCGCGGCGGCAATTGACAATTGTCAATTTGGCGCGACCGGCATAAAGCCGAAAGGAAGCAAATCCAACGGCTTAGGCGACCTCGAAATCCGCGCTCTGCGCTGCGTCCTCGCCATGCCCGTTCAGGGCCTTCAGAAAATAGGTTCCCGGCCCGACCGTTTCCGGCAGCTTGATCCGCAACGCGCCGACGGGAACGGGAGAGGCAATCGTCGTGACCGGATCGGGCAACTGTCGACCGGTCTTTTTTTCGACCAGCACCACCTTCGCCCTGACCATCATTCTGCGATAGGTCGCCGAAATCACGCGGTTCTCGATTTCCACGAAGCTGATGACGGGTTTCATGCGCCTACAAGACAGGAATTCCGACGAGTTGCGCGCGAACCGTACGTTCCGTCACCGGCTTCGTCAATCATAAATTGTGCTAGTGCCGCTGTGCACGCAAAATTAGCCGGCACGCGAGGATTTGCGTTCGCCGGTCAGCGCGCTTTCGGCCGCCCGGCTCATCAACGAGGCGTAGTCGTCGCCGAACAGCACTTCGCAGAACCGGATGGCTGCAGCCATCTGCTGCTGACGATAGGCCCGGACCTTATGGTCGGCGGCGCGCAGCGACTGCACAAGAGACTCCGTCGACCGCTCCACATATTGCTGGAGGTCCGAATAGGTCCGCAGCGTCACCTCGTTGATCGCAAGCTCGCTGGCATAGTTGCGGCAGGTCGCGACGAAGTCGATCAGCGCGGCGGTCTCCTCGACCTCGGTGCTGTCGACGCGGGAACCCGGCGGAATATCCTTCTCCGCACGCTGGCGCAGGATGCGGCGAACGCGGCCCGGCACGCTGTCGATCTCCGATTGCAGGGCGTTGGAGATATCGGCGCGGATCGAGGTGAGCTGCTTGCCCCAGGCGGAATCGTTGCGCAGATCGAGCTCGGTGCGCAATCCGCGCACGCCGTCATGCAACGCCTTGAGGTTCTCGGCGATGTTGTCGAAGCGGCCGCGCTTGATGTCCAGCCGCAGCATGGCGGCAAGACAGGACAGGTCATGCAGGGCCATCGTGACCGCCACGCCGAACGGCGTCGCGGCGACGCGGATCTCGTCGTCGGAGGCTGCCATCTTGATGGCGAGGCGGATGATCTGCCAGGGCGCCGTCAGCCGCTGGACCACCATCGACAGCGCAAACGGCAGCATCTGTGGCGTCTGCAGGACGGGAACATTGAGCGCAGTCGTCACCGATGCGATCTGGGAATCGCCGAAAGCACGCAGGAAGCGCGGCAGCTTCTCATTGAGGCTGGCGATGGCTTCGCGGACCGCGAGCACGGCGCCGACCGAGTAGAGGTCCTCGATGACGTTGGGTGGGCCGACGCGGGCAAGCGCACGAGATTTGTCGCCGCCGCCGGGCCCCGTCAGCTCGAAGATCGCTTCGGCCGCGACCGCCTGGATCTTCAGGGCCAGAGCTTCCCCGCTGTCGCCGGCCGGCAGGCGGGAAAGGGCAGCGTCGATCTCACCCACCTTGGCAGGGGCACCATCGCGGCCGAGCCATTGCCAGATCGGGAGCAGCGAGGAGCGGCGGATCTGTCCGAGACGGATCGGAATCCCGGCCTCGACGAGGAATGGTTCCAGCGGCTGGTAGAGCAGTCGCGACAGATCCTCCGTGCGCGGCGCGGCATCTTCGTCGACCTCGGTCTTGCGCACGATCTTGCGCAGCTGCTCGAGCACGAGGGTGGCCACCGCCGTGTCCTGGCCGCGCTCCAGCGCGCGCTCGAACTCCCGCATCAGCAGCGCCTGCGACTGCGGCGGGAGCTGCGCGAGATAGTCTCTCAGCCGCTCGATCGATGTCTGGCTCATGCGCCCGGTATGCACGGTCATGGTGGCGGACGAGGGATGCGTCCGGGCGCGATCATAGGAGGTGGCGCCTTAAGAAGGCGTTTAGGAAGTTGCCCGGAGGTGTTGCGTTTTGTCTCGGAATGGCCTTTCCGGAATGGAAAAAGGCACGCGGGAACAAGGACTAAATGCCTGGCAGCACCAGCTCCGCGCGCAGGCCCCCAATGGGCGCGCTGCCCAGGATCAGACTGCCGCCGTAGAGCGCGGCGAGGTCGACGACGATCGATAGCCCAAGACCCGATCCCGGCTTGGACTCATCGAGCCGCTGCCCCCTGCGCGAAACCTGCGCCCGCTCCGCCTCGGACAGGCCGCGGCCGTCGTCATCGACGATGATCCGCAGGCGCGGCCCCGTCTCGGCCTTGCCGGGCCCGTCCACAAGCACCTCGATGAAGACGCGCGATGCCGCCCATTTGCAGGCGTTATCGACGAGATTGCCGACCATCTCCTCCAGATCCTGCCGCTCGCCACGAAATTTCGCGGCGTGATCTGCCTTGGCCTCCACCATGATGCTGCGATCGCGGTGGATCTTCTCCATGGTCCGGCGGAGCGCCTCGATGGCTGGCGCCACCTCCGTCACGGTCCCAACGATCGAGACCCTGGCCGCGATACGGGCGCGTTCCAGATGGTGGGCGAGCTGGTCACGCATGACGTCGGCCTGCTCCATGACCTTCTCTGCGAACGGGTCGGCGGCATGGGCGGTGGCCTCGTTGACGATCACCGAGAGCGGCGTCTTGATCGCGTGCGCGAGATTACCGACATGGGTGCGCGCGCGCTCGACGATCTCGCGATTGGCCTCGATCAGCGCATTGGTCTCGCGCGCGAGCGGCGCGATCTCGACGGGGAATTCGCCTTCCAGCCGCTCGGCACGCCCGGAGCGGATGTCGGCGATTGCCTCGGAGATGCGCTTGAGCGGCGCAAGGCCGAAGCGGACCTGGAACACCGTGGTGAGCAGGAGCACGATGCCGAGCGCGGTGAACGTGCCGCCGAGGTAATAGTCGAAGCTGCGCGTCTCGTCGAAGATCTCGGTGGCATCGCCGGCGACGCTGACCAGGAACTTGCCGTCGGCGCCGAGATCGACGGGCCGCTCCACCATCCGCAAGGTCTGACCTTCCGGCCCATCGACATAGCCGAGCCGGATGCCGGCCGCGGTCAGCTCGACGCCCTGCTCCTCCAGCTTCGGCAGCTTCTTGTCCCACAGCGAGCGCGACGAGCGCACCTCCGGCTTTTCGGTGTCGGTGCGCGTAATCTGCCAGTACCAGCCCGACAGCGGCAGCTCGAACAGCGGCTCGCCGAGCGACTGGAATTGGCGATCCGGCGGCTCGTCGGGCGTCGCCACCTCGGCAATCAGCGTGCGCAAATAGAGATTGAGCCGGCGGTCGAAGGCGCGCTCGGTGGCGTTCTTGTACACCGACGACAGAACCACGCCGGTGATGGCCAGGATCACCACCAGCCACGCCGTCGCCGACAGGAACAGGCGGTTGGCAAGCGAGCTAGCGCGCATTGGATCGATCCCGGCAGGCGCAGGACGGCAGGTGGTCGGAGACGGTCATAGGCGACCAAGACCCCGGTCGCGCCGCCCGGTCAAGTCCCGGGCGCGGCCGGCGGGGTCAGGAGATAGCCGAGGCCACGGACGGTCTGGATGATATCGACGTCCAGCTTCTTGCGGATGCGGCCGACAAAGACCTCGATGGTGTTGGAGTCGCGGTCGAAATCCTGGTCGTAGAGATGCTCGACGAGCTCGGTGCGGGAGACTACGCGGCCGGCATGATGCATCAGATATTGCAGCAACCGGTACTCGTGCGAGGTCATCTTCACCGGGTTGCCGGCGACGGTCACCTTGTTGGTTCGCGTGTCCAGCGTCACCGGTCCGCAGGTCAATTCGCTCTGGGCGTGACCGGCCGATCGGCGCAGCAATGCGCGGATGCGCGCCAGCACCTCCTCGAGGTGGAAGGGTTTTGCGACGTAGTCGTCGGCGCCGGCATCGAACCCCTGGACCTTGTCGCTCCAGCGGTCGCGCGCGGTCAGGATCAGGACCGGCATGGCGCGCCCATTGCGCCGCCAGGCCTCCAGCACGGAGATGCCGTCCTTCTTGGGCAACCCGATGTCGAGCACCACGGCATCATAGGGTTCATTGTCGCCGAGATAGTGCCCTTCCTCCCCGTCAAAGGCGCGGTCGACGACATAGCCGGCGTCGGACAGCGCCTTGGTGAGCTGGCGATTGAGATCGGGGTCGTCCTCAACAACAAGCAGGCGCACGCTTCTCTCTCCAAGAATAGTCCGAAAGGATGGACTGCGGAATCTACTGCCAAGATGATCAATTCCGGCGTGAACCGAATATGAACGCCGGGAACCGGCAAATGTTACTTTTTAGTCATGGAGCCGACACGACGGCGCCCGCCATGCGGCCGGGCTACTCCGGCCGCGTGGCGGGCGCAATTTGCCGCGTTCCGCGGCGAGTCGGAAGCGCCGATCGCGCGTCCCGCGCCGCTCAGGTCCGGAAGAATACGAACCAGACGACGCCGAGGATCAGGATCGCAAGTCCGGTCGAGACGGTGAGCAGCGCTGCGACCGACGGACCGGGCTCGCCCTGGCGCGCCTCGGTCGATGTCTCGATGATCTGATTGTCGCGTCTCGTAGCCATGGTAACCCTCAACTGCCGGGGTATCGCGTCCACATGCCGCGACCTCCTCGCGGCCTCTCGTGACGTCGGGGGCAACGTTTCATTGCGAGCGATGTTCCGGGCCGCGCTGGCAGAGGGACCGCGATTAACGCCGTTGCAAGATTCCATCCCGCGCCTTGCTATGATTCGCGGTTCCCGGGTGTTATCCTCGCAGGCTGTCCCTGTTGCGTTTGGAGTAGCCCATGGCCCCCCGTGCCAATTGGAAGGGTTTTTTGCGCCTCTCGCTCGTGACCTGCCCGGTCGCGCTCTATCCGGCCACTTCGGATACCGAGAAGGTCTCCTTCAACCAGATCAACCGGAAGACCGGTCACCGGATCAAGTACCTCAAGGTCGACGCCGAGACCGGCGACGAGGTCACCTCCGACGACATCGTCAAGGGCTACAAGGTCGATACCGACACCTATGTCGAGGTCACCAAGGACGAGCTCGACGAGATCGCGCTGGAATCGACCCACACGATCGAGATCGATGAATTCGTGCCCAAGACCGACATCGACAACCGCTATCTGATCCGCCCCTATTATCTCGTGCCGGATGGCAAGGTCGGCCATGATGCGTATGCGGTGATCCGCGAGACCATCCGCAGCATGAACAAGGTCGCGATCGGCCGCGTGGTGCTGACGAACCGCGAGCACATCATCGCGCTCGAGCCGCTCGACAGCGGCCTGATGGGTACGCTGCTGCGCTATCCCTATGAGGTGCGTGGCGAGAAGGAGTATTTCGACGACATCCAGGACGTGAAGCTCACCAAGGACATGCTCGACCTTGCCAAGCACATCGTCGAGAAGAAGTCCGGCGCATTCGAGCCCGAGCTGTTCGAGGACCATTACGAGACCGCGCTGATCGACCTGATCAACAAGAAGCGCAGCGGCGTGCCGCTTGCCGCCAAGGCTGCGCCGAAGACGGGCGGCAACGTCATCAATCTGATGGACGCGCTCAAGAAGAGCCTGGCGACCGAGAAGGAAGCCGCGCCCGCCGCCAGGACCAACGGCAAGGCCAAGAAGCCGAAGAAGCGCGTCGAGGGTCAGCGCGAGATGCTGCTGCCGATCGCCGGAAAGGGCGGCAAGACCGCCGCCGCCAAGGAAGCGCCCAAGAGGGCCGACAAGCAGGCCGACAAGCCGGTGCGCGCGCCGGCGCGCGGCAGGAAGGCCGGATAAGGGGACGACCTCCGGGCGACGCTGCCGTGATGTCCCTTCCCGCGTATCGCCCGGCCTGACATGCCCTGGTCGACGTCGTTCGACGAACCAATTCCCCTGCCCAACCGGCGCAAGCTGCTCACACTGCAACAGGCCGCCGACTATGTCATGCACCTGCCGGAGGACGCGCAACATGAAGCGCACTGGCAGACCGCCATCGAGACCCTCATCAACGCGGCCGAGACCGGCGGCGGCTGGATGATGTTCGCCCGTATCGCCATGCTGCGGGCGCTGAATGCGGACGTCCGCCGCAGGTGAGCACTGCAGGTCCGGCGTTCTCTCGGACCCGTCGACGAACAGGATCAACAATCGGTTAAGCGGCACAGTCGTTTTTTGCAGCGACCGCCTGATATCACCGCCACACCGGGTATTCCTACGGAAGAGAAAATTAACCGTCGATTGCCGCTTTGCGCAGCATGCTCACGCTCTCGATTGAGCGAAGGTCGCACACCCGTGCAGCAGCAGGACGGCAGAAGAAACTACATCGGCCTCGTGAACGACACGAGCGAGGAAGAGCGCGTCGCCGACAGTGCCGCGCAATCGCAGCCGCGCGTGGTGAGCTATCTGGTCGGGCGCCTCGCAGCCGTGCTGAAGCGCCGGCACGAGAACTCGTAGGCACGCTCGCTCACGCCTTGAGACGCGCGACGATAAGAGACAGCGCCTTCTCGTTTCCTTTACCATGCTGAGCTGCGGCACTGCCGGCTTCCGCCGGGGCGCACCGATTCAAATCCATCTGAATTGGGTGAGGAAACCTTAATTTAATGGATGTCATCATATCAGGCAGCACGCGAGGTCGACCGAACCTGTTGTTTTGACGCGCACAAAAAAACTTAATCGACCGATTCACCAATTCGAAAACGACGCCCGGGTAGATTAGACGGATCAATAGGAGTCGACGATGGCTTTGCTTAGGTCTTTCCTTGCCGATGAAAGTGGCGCCACCGCTATTGAATACGGCCTGATCGCCGCCGGCATCGCGCTCGCAATCGTCACGGTTGTGAACAACACAGGGTCCGCCCTGCTCAACAACAAGTTCAACTCCATCAGCTCGGCGATGAAGTAACGATCATAGCCGATCCTTACGAATTCCCGACTTCGTTGCTCCCGCGTGAACGCAACGCCTAGGTGCGGACAACCTCCACTCGCGCGCCGTAGCCTGCCTGCCCGACGGAAAACGGAAAGAGACTGAGAGCGTCGCCGGCGAGAACAGCCTCTCCGGACGTGAGATGATTGAGGCCGACCCAGCCGTCGCGCATCCAGACGACCCCAGGCTGCACGTCGTTGGTGACACAGGCCTTTGCTGCGAACTCACCCCGCTCATTGTAGATCCTGATCGCATCGCCGTCGGCGAGCTGACGCGCCTTTGCGTCTGCCGGCGATATCCAGAGCTGTGGGGCCGTATTGTGCCTGGCCAATGACGATAGCGCTCTGCCCTCGTCATAGAACGAATGAAAATGCGTCAACGTCCTTCCGAAGCTCAACGCCAGCGGATACGGCGAACTCCGGTCGACCTCATGCACCGGGAGGGGCTGCAGTCCCAGCCTTGCAGCCTGTGGCGAGTAGAACTCGATCTTCCCGGACGGTGAATCAAATCGACGATCCTCGTAGGCAACGTCCGGCGCTTTCAGCGGCACGAAGCCACCGGCCGCGCGCAGAGACGCGACAGTCGCATGGCCGGTCGCCGGAACGTCCAGGATGACATCGAGCATTTCTTCGTCCGATGCCCAGGGAAAGAAGTCAGCAAGCCCCAGAGAATCTGCGAGAGACCTCAGGATCTCGTAAATTGGACGGGTCTCTTCCTCGCGCTCCAGTGCACGCTCCATCAAATACAGGTGCGTGTTCGTCACCTTGAATCCCAATTCCTCCAGCCAGGCAGTGCCAGGCAGCACGACGTCGGCGAAGCGACGCGCCGTCTCGTTCATGAACAGATCGACGCAGACGACCGTCTCCGTCTGGTCGAGACCTTTCGAAATGGCTCCGGCGTCGGCGAACGAAGACAGCATGTTGGTGCCCAGAAGCAGCAAGACCTTGAGCCGACCGTTGGACAAGGCCTCTGCAATGTCGTGCATCTGGTTCGGAATGTAGTTGCCCGGCTGACGCGTCATGCCCGCGTTCAGATTTCCCATGGTCGCACTGTGGGCGCCATGACGCGGGCCGAGACCGCCGCCCCGGACGCCAAAATAGCCCGTCAAAGCCGGCAGGCAACTGATCGCACGCGCCGCCTGCCAGCCGTTGGCGGTTTTGTGCATGGAGCTGCCGCCAAGCAGGATCATGGCCGGTCGTGTGGACGCATATGCTCTGGCGAAGGATTCAATCTGGTCTTCCCGAAGACCCGTTTGCGCTGCTGCCCACGCCGGAGTGAAGGGCAGAACGTGTGATGACAATTCTTCAAATCCGACGGTGTGAGATCGCACAAACGCGGGATCGTACAGTTTTTCGGTGACGATGACGTGCATCACGGCCAGGGCCAGAGCAGCGTCCGACCCAGGCCGGATCAGGAGAACGTCATCCGATTGAGCCGCTGCTTCCGTTCTCCTCACATCGATCGTGACAACCTTGGCACCGCGACGCCGCGCCGCGACGATATGGCGAGCCGTGTTGGGCTGGCTCGCAATGTTCGCGCCCCAAAGCACGATCATGTTCGAGTTCTCGGCCATATCCTCCTTGGTGTTGACCTTGAGCGCGCCCGACAAGCCTACGCCGAAGCCGCCGAGTCCCCAACAGATCATGGCAGGGTGCCAGTTCTGGCATCCATACATGCTTGCGAAACGGTGCATCAACTGGACTGTCGTGGCGCTGCCCGCGGTGAACCCGCCGTGTCCCGCCCATAGGCCCACCGCCTCGGGCCCGGCCGACCGCATCCGCTTCGCCATGAAATCCAGCGCTTCGTCCCAACTCACGCGGCGCCAGGTGTCGGTACGGCGATCATCGCGGATTTGGGGATAGAGAAGACGCTTCGGATTGCCAAATATCTCGCTGGTGCTGCGGCCACGAACGCAAAGAAATCCTCGACTGTCGGGATTGTCCTTGTCTCCGCTCACGGCCTTCAATCGACCGCTTTCGATTCGGCCAACATTCCGCAAAAGGTCGGATGACAATTCATCGGACACATGGTGCGGACGATCTTCGGGTCGGAAGCCGTCATGTCCCAGTCCTCCCGGTCTTGTTCCCGATGCCACCCTAGCAGAGAATGCGTGGACCGGCAGCCTCCAAGGATGCCCGCTCTCCTACTGGGCGTGGCACACCAATGGATCGCGTAGCCATCGGTGCCGTTGTTTCGTCGGATCTTGAACGTTCGAGCGACGCCACGTCAGCGCAGCCTGCTCACCGCATCGTCGCAAGCTGCAAGGCGAGCGCGCATGCGCGGTCGTATTCGTCGAGATTGATCCATTCGTCGATCGTGTGCGCCTCGTTTTGCCCCGCACCGAAGGTCACGGTCGGAATGCCGTGACGGACCATCCAGTTCGCGTCCAGGCCGCCATTGGCGGCGCGGACGACCGGCACCCCTCCAACCGCGGAAACGGCTTCGATCGCGCGCTTGACGACGGGCAGGCTCTCCTTCATGCGGAACGGATAATAGTCGGTCTCGGCCCTGAATTTGACGCGGCCGGATTTGCCTTGCGCATTGGTGACGCGCTTGGCGGCCTTCTCGAACGCAGCCTTGTAGGCCTTGGTGATCTCCTTGAAGAATTTTCCATCGTGGCTGCGGCTTTCGCCGCGTACGTGCACATAGTCGGTGACGACATTGGTTGCATCGCCTGCGGGACGGCCCTCACCGCCGGTGACGGGACCGACGTTGCTGGTGCCCTGCCGCTTGCCCTTCACCACCTTGCCGAACCATCCGCCGGCCTTCACCTCGGCGAGCGCAAGCGCAAGGATCATGGTCGAAGAGATCCCGCGCTCCGGCGCGACGCCGGCGTGCGAGGCGCGGCCAAAAATCTCGACATGCCAGCGATCCGCACCGACGGCGCCGACGGTGACGTTGGAGGCAGAGCCGCCGTCATAGTTGAAGGCCATGACCGGCGAACCGAGCTCCTCGGTCTTGACGTGGCGCGCGCCATAGAGCCCGCTCTCCTCCCGCACGCAGAACAACAGCGTGATCGGCGGATGATCAAGCCGCTGCTTCGCAAGCTCAGCCGCCAGCGTGACGAGAACGCCGCAACCGCAGCGGTTGTCGCCGCCAAGCGCGGTCTTCGCCGCGTTGACGATCTTGCGCCCCGATCGCTTCGGCTTCGCACCGGCACACAGCGGCACGGTGTCCATGTGAGTCATGAACATGATGCGCGGCTGATTGTGCATCGCGCCGCGGCCGGGCAGATCGACGATGAGGTTGCCGGTCTCCGTCGGCACCGGAATACGCGTGTTGGCATCGTCGAGGCGGATCGCCCCCGCCGGCACGCCGATGTCTCGCAGCGCCGCCGTCAGCTCGCGCCCGATCGCGGCCTCCTTTCCCGTCACGCCTTCGACGGCAAGAAAGCGCATGAGGCGATCGGTGGCGGCCTGGGTGTCGACGGACATGAATGATTCCTTTGATGAGCGGCGCCTGCAAGCATCGTTCGCGACGGTCACTTCCGCAAGGCTCCTCGCCGCAGTCCGCCCGGCGAATCCGTCATCGGGCTCCGCCTCAAATGCAGAGGCTGAGCAGCTTGATATGACAATCCCTGGATTTGGATCCGCTCGAGGGCGCGGCCTCACGCTTCACGGCGACGACGGGCTCCCTGTCCTTCTTGCCCTTGCCCGGCTTCGGCTCGTAATCGCCTGCGATCACCATGGCCCAGTAGGTGCGCTTGCCGCTGGCATTCCTGGCACTGGCAATCCCGACGCGCGAGGCGTTGTGCAACAAGAGGTTCTTGCGGTGCCCGGACGAGTCGATCCACTGTCCCAGCGTCTTCTCGAAGGTGTCGTAGCCATAGGCGATGTTCTCGGCGGCGCGCCCGGCATGCGCCGGCGCGACCCGCCTGGTGAACGGGCCGAGGGCCTCGTGGCTGAGATCATCCTTCGCCGCCATCGCGCGCGCTTGCTCCAGCGCGATCCGGTCCAGCGTTGCATCGCGCGCGACGCGGGCCTCGCCGTGCTTGAGGCGGAAGCTGGAGATCAGCTCGGCCGGGGATTCGGCGGCTGTCACGGGCGAGGCCAGCAGCAGAGAGCCGGCCATCACTCCGCCAACCACGCCACGTGTCATCGTCCCCCAGGTGCCCATTGGTCTCCAAGCCCGCGCGCTATCCTGCTGTTTCTCCACCGGCAATGTGGACGCTTCAAGGCGCGCGCGAAGCATCGCCACCATGTGGGCATGTAATGGCACGAGGCCCTTAGGTGCGTTAGCATCCAGCCGAAAGCCGCACGGCGATAAGTTGCGGATGCAGAGCTTCGAGGAGAATAGCGATGGAATACCGACGCCTGGGTTCGTCAGGGCTCACCGTGCCGGCGCTCAGTCTTGGGACGGGCACCTTCGGCGGGGTGGGCCGCCTCGCGGCGTGGGGCACGACAGACGCGACCGAGGCGCGGCGTCTTCTCGATATCTGCCTTGATGCCGGCGTGTCGATGTTCGACAGTGCCGACGTCTATTCGCTTGGCGAATCCGAACGCGTGCTCGGCGAGGCCATCAAAGGTCGCCGCGACAAGGTTTTGATCTCGACCAAGGCAACCTTCCGTTTCGGCGATGGGCCCAACGACATCGGCTCGTCGCGGCAGCATCTGCTCGCCGCGATCGACGGGTCGCTCAAGCGGCTTGGCACCGACCATATCGACCTGTTCCAGCTCCATGGCTTCGACGCCTTTACGCCCCCCGAAGAGGTGCTTGCGACGCTCGATGGGCTCGTGCGCGCTGGCAAGATCCGCTATATCGGCGTTTCGAACTTCTCGGGCTGGCACCTGATGAAGTCGCTCGCCGTCGCCGACAAATACGGCTATCCGCGCTACGTCGCCAATCAAACCTACTATTCGCTGATCGGTCGTGATTACGAATGGGAGCTGATGCCGCTCGGCCTGGACCAGGGCATCGGCGCGGTCGTCTGGTCGCCCCTCGGTTGGGGACGCCTCACCGGAAAGATACGCCGCGGGCAGCCGAAGCCCGAGGTCAGCCGCTTGCCCAAGACTGCCGAGTTCGGGCCGCCCGTGCCTGACGAGCACGTCTATCGTGTCGTGGACGCCATCGACGAGATTGCCAAGGAAACCGGTAAAACCGTGTCGCAGATCGCGTTGAACTGGCTGCTCCGGCGTCCGACGGTTTCGACCTTGATCATCGGCGCGCGCAATGAAGCACAATTGCGCGAAAATCTCGGCGCGGTCGGCTGGTCATTGACCAAGGATCAGGTCGAGCGGCTGGATGCAGCGAGCAAGGTGACATTGCCCTATCCTTACTGGCACCAGCGGACGACCTTCACAGACCGCAATCCGCCGCCTGTCTGAGGCGGGTTTCAAACGGTCCGGCGATCACTTCCGATATTGTTCGTCGCTGACCTTTTCCATCCAGTCGACCGCCTTGCTGCCCAGTGTCTCCTGAATGGCGATGTGTGTCATGGCGGTCGTCGGCGAAGCGCCGTGCCAGTGCTTCAATCCCGGCGGAAACCACACGACGTCACCGGGACGGATTTCCTCGACCGGGCCGCCCTCGCGCTGCACCCAACCGAACCCTGACGTGACGATCAGCGTCTGCCCGAGCGGATGCGTATGCCAGGCTGTACGCGCACCGGGCTCGAAGGTGACCTGGGCAGCGCCGACTCGTGCCGGCTCCGGCGCCTGGACAAGCGGGTCGATGCGGACCGCTCCGGTGAACCAGTCTTCCGGACCTTTCTGCGAAGGCCGAGACCCGATCCTCTTGATGTCGATGTCCATATGAAAGCTCCTTCATTGAGAGAAACGTCCGATCGTTGCCGTCAGTTTCATCCTGGCCTTCCCTGCAGGTTTGCCGGATGCGCCATCAACCACGACGCGACGAGCGCGGCGCAGAGGACGGTCACGGCGCTGACGAGGAACACGACGTTCAACCTCGCTCCGATCGCGATCAATCCAAGCGCGGGACTCGCAAGCCCCTGGGCCAGGTCGAGAAAGGCGGTGTAGGCCCCCATCGCCAGGCCACGGCTCTGCGCCGGCACGCGGAGCACCGCTTCGACACCGAAGCCAGGATACACCAGTGAGAAACCGAAGCCGGTGAGCGCTGCGCCTGCCAATGCCATCTCGGGTCGAATGGCGAGCCAGATCAGCGCCAGGCCGGCAGCTTCGGTCAGGGTGCAGACCAGTGCCACTCTTGCGCCGCCGATCGCGTCGGCCGCATGGCTGAAGAAGACCCTCGCCAGAATAAACGCAGCAGCATAGGCCGTGTAGGCGAGCCATCCATCGGCCCAGCCACGATTTGCGAACAGCAAGGCGGCGAACGTGGTCACGGCACCGAAGCCGACGCTGCCGAGTGCCGAGCCCAGGCCCGGTACCCATACGGCACCGATCACATCGGCGAAGGAGACGCGGACATGCTGCACGAGAGCAATCGATGGGAGCTGCACAACGAGAAGCAGGGTTGCGAGCGGAACCACGACGGTCCCCAACGCGATCGCCGCAAAGCCGTAGGCAGCGTAGAGGGCGGAGCCGGCCGGAGCGCCGATCGCGAAAGCGGCGAACATCGCCGAACCGACCCAAGCGATCACCTTGCCCGTGCTGCCGGAATCGACGAGCGCAAGTCCCCAGCTCACCGCGGCCGTGATGATGAAGCTTTCTGCACCGCCGAGCACGCCTCGCCCGAGAAACAGGATGGCGACCGATGCCACCGGAGCGGCACTGAAACCCAGCGACAGCAGATAGAGCAGCCCGGAGGACGCGGCCGCCAGCAGGCCGACGATCACGCCCCGCTTCGCTCCGCGGCTGTCCGAATAATGGCCCGCCCACGGGCGCGAGATCAACGCGGCGGCGAACTGGCTGCCCGCGACGAGGCCGACCACGAAGCTGTCGAATCCGAGGCCATCGTGAACGTGAAGCGGAAGAACGGGCAGCGCAAAGCCAATGACGAGAAAGGCAACGAACACAACTCCCATGATCGGGAGCAGGGTCGCAGCGAGGCGATGGGCCGCGACCGGTTCTTGCATCGCTGATATCGACATGTCGGCTTCGAGCTCCGTTCAACGCTGAACCGAACCTAGGACTTCCTCCGACCAGAGATTAGGTGATAAATTTCGAATGCGGTTATTAGGCAGGCTTATCAATGGACCGGGACGACGCAAGCGATCTCCTCGTCTTTCTCGCAGTGGCGAGGGAACACAGTTTCACGCGCGCCGCGGCGAAGCTCGGCATGACGCAGTCCGCGCTCAGCCAGATCGTCCGAAATCTGGAGGAGCGGATCGGCGTCAGGCTCTTGAACCGGACAACGCGCAGCGTCACGCCCACTCAGGCTGGAGAGCGGCTGTTCCTGAGCATCGGCCCCAAATTCAACGAGATGGACGTGGAGCTTGCCGCGCTCCGCGAGCTCCGTGAAAGGCCGGCGGGGATCGTTCGCCTCACGGCGACGGAGTACGCCGCCAGCGAAATTCTGCTGCCCGCCCTGAGTAAGATCTTGCCGAAATATCCGGACATTCACGTCGAGGTGATCATCGATTACGGGCTCACCAACATCGTGGCGCAGCAGGTCGATGCGGGGATCCGTCCAGGCGAGCTCGTCGCCAAGGATATGATCGCTGTCAGGATCAGCCCGGATCTCCGCATGGCCGTCGTCGGCTCGCCCGCCTACTTCGCCGAACGGAAGCGACCCAGAACGCCTCAGGACCTGACGGGGCACAACTGCCTCAATCTTCGCCTGCCGACTCATGGCGGCAGCCTCTACGCCTGGGAGTTCGAGAAGAACGGGCGAGAACTCAACGTTCGCGTCGAAGGGCAGCTCGTGTTCAACAGCGCGGGCCTGCTCCTGCAAGGAGCGCTCAAGGGTTTCGGCCTCGCCTATCTGACGGAAGGACACGTGCAGCCATACGTCTCGAAAGGCCAGCTCGTCCGCGTACTTGGCGACTGGTGTCCCGCCTTTTCCGGCTACCATCTCTACTATCCGAGCCGCCGCCAACCGACGCCGGCCTTCTCGCTGCTGGTCGAGGCGCTGCGATATCGCGGCAAATAGCGGCAGCCGAACGCAGCCGCCCTGCATGGCAGATCTACGGTCTGCGCGCGGCGGCGCGCGCTTTACGCTTCCGCGAATTCCTGATCCTCTACCCGACAAACCGGCCGGATCAACCGGCCTGCCGAAGGGAGAGAAACGCCATGAAGCTCGGCACCGCGATCGCGGAAATCATGAAGCGCGAGGGGATCGAGATCCTCTGCGGCTATCCCGTCAATCACCTGATCGAGCACGCCGCGAAGGCCGAGATCCGCCCGGTGATAGTGCGGCAGGAGCGCGTCGGCATCCACATGGCGGATGCGATCTCGCGCGTCACGTCAGGGCGCAGCATCGGCGCATTCTGCATGCAGCATGGGCCCGGCGCCGAGAACGCCATGGGCGGCGTCGCGCAGTGCTTCGGCGAGTCCGTTCCGGTGCTAGTGCTGCCGATGGGCTATCAGCGCAGGCTCTCGCACATCGAGCCGAACTTCAACTCCAGCGAGGTGATGAAGGCGTTCGCCAAGTCGTCCGAGCCGATAATCCTCGCGGCCGAAGTCGCCAACATCTTCCGCCGCGCGTTCACCAGGTTGAAGAACGGCCGCGGGGGACCTGTCATCGTCGAGATTCCCGCGGACATGTGGAACGAGGAGGTGCCGGAACCCCTCAACTACACACCGGTGCTGCGCACCCGCTACGGCGCCGACCCGGTTCATGTGAAGGAGGCCGCAGCGCTTCTCGTCAACGCAAAACGGCCGGTGATCTACGCCGGTCAGGGCGTGCATTATGCCCAGGCGTGGCCGCAACTTAAGCGGCTTGCCGAGCGTCTCGCGATCCCCGTCACCACCAGCCTCGGCGGCAAGTCATCGTTTCCGGAAACACATCCGCTCTCGCTCGGCTCGGGCGGGCTCGCGGTGCCGCGCGCGGTTCCCAAGTTTCTTGCCGAAGCGGACGTGATCTTCGGCATCGGCTGCTCCTTCACCGAGACAAGCTTTGGCATCGCCATGCCCAAGGGCAAGACCATCATCCACGCGACGCTCGATCCGAACCATCTCAACAAGGATGTTGAAGCAAAAATTGGTCTCGTCGGCGATGCAGGCCTTGTGCTCGATGCGCTGCTGGAGGAGATCGGCAAGACGGTCGCGTCGGACCGTGATGCCTCGGCGGTTGCGGCCGAGATCTCGGCCTCTCACAAGGAATGGCTCGCAAAATGGATGCCGAAGCTCACCAGCAACGACGCGCCGCTCAATCCCTATCGCGTACTCTGGGATCTCCAGCACACGGTCGACATCCACAACACCATTATCACCCATGATGCCGGCAGCCCGCGCGACCAGCTCTCGCCGTTCTGGAAGGCGGTCGAGCCCCTCTCCTATCTGGGCTGGGGCAAGACGACGCAGCTCGGCTACGGCCTGGGGCTGGCGATGGGTGCAAAGCTCGCAAAGCCGGACAAGCTCTGCATCAACGTCTGGGGCGATGCCGCGATCGGTTTTACCGGCATGGATTTCGAGACCGCGGTGCGCGAGCGCATCCCGATCCTGTCGATCCTGCTCAACAATTTCTCGATGGCGATCGAGCTCAAGGTGATGCCGGTCTCGACCGAGAAATACCGCTCGACCGACATCTCCGGCGACTATGCCGCCATGGCCCGCGCCTTCGGCGGCCATGGCGAGCGGGTCACCAAGCCCGAGGACATCGTGCCGGCGATCAAGCGCGGCATCCAGAAGACCCGCGAGGGCCTACCGACGCTCCTGGAATTCATCACCAGCAAGGAGACGGAGGTCTCCCGCCCGGGGAGCTGAGGATTCGCGGAAATGCGCAAGGATATCACTGGCCCCGGTAGTTTGAGGATGGAATAATCGGGCTCAGCTATTGGACCCGGCGCCATCAGGCACCGGGCAATATGGACATTTTGGATGCCCACGCTTCCGACGGACGTGGTGGCCGCGCTCGAGGCCAGAATTGCGGAGCTTGAGCGGCGGCTTGAAACGCGCACGGCCGAGCTTGAGCAATCGCGCGCACAGCATGCAGCCACGACGTCCATCCTGTCGGCGATCAAAAATTCCCGCGGCAGCCTCGGCCCGGTTTTCGACTCCATCCTCGAGAATGCCCACCGTCTTTGCGGCGCACCATGCGGCAGCCTTCAACTCTACCAGAATGATCGCGTGGTGCCCGTCGCGATCCGCGGCATGCCCCCCGCCTTCGTCGAGTGGCTTGCCCGCGGTTACCCGATCACCGCCGGCATCCGCGAAAGTCTGATGGCAGACCATCCTACGCAACGCCTCGACCTGGCGGACGTGCTCAAGATCCAGCCCGGCGAACCCTCTTACCGTGCGGCGGTCGAGCTGGGCGGCATTCGCACGATAGCAACGGTGCCCCTGCTCCGAGACGGAGCCGTGTTTGGCCGCATCGTTGCCGGCAGACAAGAGGTCGGCGCGTTCGATGACCGGCAGATCACGCTGCTACAGGCATTTGCCGACCAGGCAGTGATCGCGATCGAGAACGTCCGACTGTTCGAGGAGGTGCAGGCACGGACGCACGAGCTGAGTGAATCACTGGAGCAGCAGACTGCGACATCGGAGGTGCTGAGCGTCATCAGCCGCTCCGCCGGCGATCTCGCGCCGGTATTCGACGCCATGCTCGGCAAGGCAATGCAGCTCTGCGGCGCCAATTTCGGTGTGCTCAACACCTACGATGGAGCGCAATTCCACACGGCGGCCACTTATGGACTGGCCCCCGCCTATGACGAGTTCCGGCGCAAGCTGCCCCTCAACTACGGTCCGGCCACCGCGCCGACGCGCCTTTTGAAGGGTGAATCCTTCGTCGAAATCACCGACCTGCTCGAGTCGGACGCCTATCGCAGCGGCGAGCCGAACCGCCGGGCGCTGGTCGATCTCGGAGGCGCGCGCTGCCTGCTCGCGGTGCCATTGCTCAAGGACGAGCGCGTGGTCGGCAACGTCATGATTTTTCGGCAGGAGAACCGGCGCTTCTCGGAGAAGCAGATCGCCCTGCTGCAGCAGTTTGCGGCGCAAGCCGTGATCGCCATCGAGAACACGCGGCTGCTCAGCGAATTGCGCCAGAGCACCGAGGAGTTGGTGGAATCGCTACGGCAGCAAACCGCGACGGCCGACGTGCTCAAGGTGATCAGTCGCTCCGCGTTCGACCTGCAGGCCGTGCTGGATACGCTGGTCGAGTCCGCGGCGCGGCTGTGCGAGGCCGATATGGCGGCAATTACCCGCAGACGCGGCGATGTGTATTTCAGGGCGGGTTCGTACGGCTTCCCGGCCGCGTTTGCCGAATATGTCAAAGCTCTTCCGGTGCAGGCGGACAAGCGCACAATCACCGGCCGGACTTTGCTTGGCGACAAGGTGATCCACGTCGCCGACGTGCTGGAAGATCCGGACTATGAATTCGAGGGCCAGGATCTGAGCGGCAATCCACGGAGCTTCCTTGGTGTTCCTCTGCTGCGCGAAGGCAGCCCGGTCGGCGCCATCGTCCTCGCGCGTCGCATCGTCCGGCCGTTCAGCGAAAAACAGATCGAACTGGTTACGACCTTTGCTGATCAGGCGGTAATTGCGATCGAGAACGCGCGCCTGTTCGACGAGGTGCAGACACGCACGCGGGAACTGTCGCAGTCGCTCGACGACCTCCGCACCGCGCAGGACCGGCTGATCCAGACCGAAAAGCTCGCTTCCCTCGGCCAGCTCACCGCCGGCATTGCTCATGAGATCAAGAACCCGCTCAACTTCGTCAACAATTTTGCCGCGCTGTCGGCCGAACTGACCGACGAACTCAAAGACGTGCTGAAGCCGGCGCCGCTTGCCGACGAGCTCCGCGAGGGCGTCGACGAACTCACGGGGCTCTTGAAGGACAATCTGCAAAAGATCGTACAGCACGGTCAGCGCGCCGATTCCATCGTCAAGAACATGCTTCTGCATTCGCGCGAGGGCAGCGGCGAGCACCGACCGACCGCTGTCAATTCGCTGGTCGAGGAGAGTCTCAACCTCGCCTATCACGGCGCCCGCGCCGAGAAGCCGCAGTTCAACGTCACGCTTAAGTGCGAACTCGATCCGGACGCCGGAACGATCGAGGCTTTTCCTCAGGAAATCACGCGCGTGCTGTTGAACCTGATCTCCAACGGCTTTTACGCGGTGGCCAAGCGTGGCGGCGAGAACGGCACCGGATTTGTGCCTGTTCTGACCGCCAGCACACGGGATTGCGGCCCCCATGTCGAAATCCGCATCCGCGATAACGGTACCGGCATCCCGAGCGAGGTGAAGGAGAAAATGTTCAACCCGTTCTTCACGACCAAGCCGGCCGGCGAAGGCACGGGGCTCGGGCTTTCGATGAGCCACGACATCATCGTGAAACAGCACGGTGGCACGATCGACGTCGAAACCGTGTCAGGCGAATTTACCGAGTTCACGATCCGATTGCCGCGCAAAAGCAAGCTTGCAGACAAGACCAGAGGCTAGCCGTGACCGTGATGGTTCTTGTGGTGGATGACGAGCCCGACGTGGAGGCACTGTTCCGCCAGCAGTTTCGTCGTGATCTCCGCGCCCAGCGCTTTGTAATGGACTTTGCCAGTTCGGCGGCGGACGCACTGTCGCGCATCGCGAGCAATATCGGGCAGTCGCTGATCCTCATCCTCTCCGACATCAACATGCCCGGGATGAGCGGGCTCGAATTGCTGCCGAAGGTGAAGGAGATCCGGCCGGAGGTGCCGGTCATCATGATCACGGCCTATGGCGATGCCGACACCCGACGCAAGGCGCTTGCGAGCGGCGCAACCGGTCTCCTGACCAAGCCGATCGACTTCAGCGTGCTGCGCGAGGAAATCGACGCGCGGCTCGCGCAAGCGGGATAGGCTCTCACGCTGCCGGAACCGCCGCTCCCCCACCTCGGTTGCGATCAGGTCCGATTGTGCGATAGTCGCCCGATTGAGGAAAGTTGTCGCGCGGTGGCTGTTGCTGTCAAAAATCTGGCGTGGCTTATCCGGCGGCAGATGCTGTCGCTGTCCGGCGTCGGCCTCATGCTGGGCGCGCTGTTCTTCGCGGCTTCGCTCACGCCGACGCTGATCCCGCGGAGCTATCTCACGCAAGGCGCGCTCGCCGGTACCTGCTTTGCGATCGGCTACGCAGCGGGCATCCTCTGGCGCTGGCTGTGGCACTATCTTGAGCTGCCCGAGCCCTCCTCGCGCGTGCGATCGACCGCCAACGCGCTGGTCGCGACCGGGTGCCTGCTCGTCGCGATCATTTATCTCGGGCGGGCCGCCGAGTGGCAGAACTCGATCCGGGCCGTCATGAAGATGGCGCCGGTCGAAACCGCCCATCCGTTCAAGGTCTGCGCCATCGCGCTGCTCACGTTCCTCGTGCTCCTGGCGTTGGGGCGGCTGTTCGTGCTTGTCGTTCGCTTCCTGGCCGCGCGCAAAAGTCGTCTCATCCCGAGAAAAATCGCAAACGTCCTCGGCGTGCTGGTTGCGGCGCTCCTGTTCTGGTCACTCGCCAACAATCTCCTGATACGCACGACCTTCCGCGCACTCGATTCATCTTTCCGCGAATTCGACGCCCTGCTCGAGCCGGAGCGGCCGCAGCCAACGGCGCCTGGGAAGACGGGAAGCGCTGCATCGCTGGTGAAATGGAATGAGCTCGGGCGTGCGGGGCGTGAATTCGTGGCCTCGGGACCGACCGCGGCGGAGATCAGCGGCTTCACCGGACGGCCCGCGCTGGAGCCCGTGCGCGTCTACGTCGGTCTCGGTGCACGCGATACGGCCCAAGCGCGTGCCAGACTCGCGCTGGACGAGCTCAAGCGCCAGCACGGCTTCGAGCGCGCGATCCTGATCGTCATCACGCCGACCGGCACCGGCTGGATCGACCCCGCCGCGATGGGCACGGTCGAATACCTCCACCACGGCGATGTCGCCAGCGTCGCGATGCAGTATTCCTATCTCAACAGTCCGCTGTCGCTGTTGTTTCAACCCGAATACGGCGCGGAAGCCGCGCGCGCACTGTTCTCGGAAGTTTACGGCTACTGGACGACCTTGCCGAGGGACAAGCGACCCAAACTGTACCTGCATGGTCTTAGCCTCGGCGCCATGAACTCGGAGAAATCCGCGGAGCTGTTCGAGACGATCGGCGATCCCATTGCCGGTGCGCTGTGGAGCGGCCCACCGTTCGAGAGCCGGATCTGGCGCTCAGTCACCGCAAACCGCAACCAGAGCTCGCCGGCCTGGCTGCCGGAATTTCGCGACGGCCGCTTCATACGTTTCATGAACCAGAACGGATCGACGGTGCCGGCGGATGCGCCCTGGGGTGCGCTGCGCGTCGTCTATCTGCAATATGCCAGCGATCCGATCGTGCTGTTCGACTATCACGATGCCTACCGCGCGCCAGCCTGGCTGAATGCGCCGCGCGGTCCGGACGTCTCGCCGGAGCTGCGCTGGTACCCCGTCGTCACGATGCTCCAGCTCGCCCTCGACATGGCGGTGGCGACCAACACGCCGATGGGTTTTGGCCATGTCTATGCGCCCGAGCATTACGTCGATGCCTGGGTCGCCGTGACCGATGTCCAGGACTGGTCTGCGGAGGCGCTTGCGCGGTTGAAGGACCATCTTGCGGCGACAGCGCGGAAGGCGGCCGAGCGTAGCACGGATGACAACCCTTACGCAGATCGCGGCGGATGAGGCTCCCTACTCCGCCATCTCGACAGGCTGCGCGCTCACCGGTCCTGCGAGCGGCCGCTCCTCCATAAGAATCAGGCAGAGCGAGGCAAGCGCCATCATCGCGGCGGCTGCTCCGAAGACGTAGCGGAACGCCATCATCATGTCGGCCGACGGAATCACGTTGATCGCGCCATGGCCATGATGCTCGCCGGCGAGCGGGATGTCGGCGCCGAGCGAGATCAGCAGGACCGCGGCAAACGCTGCGACCGTGAACGAGGACATCAGCGAGCGGAAAAAGTTCATCGCGCCGGTGATGGTGCCCACCTGGGCTCGGGCGACCGAATTCTGCAGCGAGACCACGCAGACCGGGAAGGTCGTACCGAGGCCAAGCGCGAACGCTGCCATCAAGACCAAAAGAGCCCACAGCGGCAACGTGGAGAATGTGAGACCCAGTCCGCACAGAGCTGCCCACGAGGTGCCGACGACGGCGACACGCTTATAGTGCTTCGCGCGCGCCATGGTGCGGCCGGCAATGGCCGCGCCGCAGGTCGAGACCGCCGCGAGCGGAATGAGCGCGAGTCCCGCCTCGCTGGCGCTGAGATGGTAGACGGACTCGTAGTAGAGCGGCAGCTGCACGGTGAGGCCTGTCATCGCACCGAGCGCACAGCCGCCGGCGGTGAGCGCGTAAGGCGCAACCGTTCCGCTGAGCAGCGGCAAAGGCAGGAAAGGCTCGTCGGCGCGCCACGCGTGCCACACGAAGGTCACGGCGAGCGCGACAGCGCCCCCGACCATCGCAATCACGGTCGGCGAGAGCCAGGGATAGCGCGTGCCGCCCCAGGTCAGGACCAGCATGAAGACAACCGCGGACGCCATCAGCAGGACGCCGCCGAACCAATCGACCTTTCGCTTGCGATGGAAGACCGGGATCTTGCCCATCTTCGGCAACAGCAGCGCGAGCGCTGCGGCTGCGAGAGGCAGGTTGATCCAGAAGATCATCGACCAGTGCAGATGCTCGGCAAACACGCCGCCGATCACGGGGCCGAGGATACCGCCGACCATCCAGACGCTGGAGAAATAGGCCTGGTACTGGCCGCGCTCGCGCGGGCTGACCACGTCGGAGATCACGGTCTGCACCACCGGCATGATGCCGCCGCCACCGAGCCCCTGGAGACCGCGCGCCAGGATCAGCATCGGCATGTTCGGCGCGACCGCGCACAGGATCGAGCCCGCCACGAACAGGCTGAGCGAAGTGATGAGCATGGCGCGGCGGCCGTAGATGTCGCTGAGCGTGCCGAACACCGGCGCCACGGCGGTGCCGGCCAGCAGATAGGCCGTAATCACCCAGGAAAGGTTGGAGACGTCGCGGAACTGGCGCCCGATGGTCGGCAGCGCCGTCGCCACGATGGTCTGGTCGAGCGCCGCCAGGAACATCGTCAGCATCAGGCTGATGACGATGGTGCGGACCTCGTCCGTGGTCAGGGCCGCCGGCGAAGCGATGGAGGGGGCGTCGTCGACGCTCAAGACCTCGGTCGGAAGGCGGGAGAGCTCTTCGGCGATGTCGTCGGGCAATGGCCCGATGTCGGCAGGTTGATGGCTCTGCCGTGCAAACTTGTTCATTTCAGACGTAGTTCTTGGTTGCAGCGCAACGCCGCGATGGAATCGTTCTATGAATCGCAATGTACGCAGCAAATCTGCGTCGAGGCAGGCACCTCGACGCATGGGAGCATCCCGCACCCGCGTCATCCCGAAGACGTGATCGGTTCGGAATCGGGAACGGAGGTCGGGCCTTGTCAGCCTTTATCAGTCCTTCGGACGCCGCTTCAGCCGCGCCCGCTTCGGCAGGAGCGCCGGCCACTCGACGATATGGTCCTCGAGCTCCTCATCCGGAATCTCGTCCTCGCTGCCCTCGACCCTGCCGCGCACGGAGACGCCCGCCTCATGCACGGTATTGGGATCGCCTGAAATCAGCGGATGCCACCAATAGAGATCACGCCCTTCCGCGACCAGTTTGTAGCCGCAGCTCGGCGGCAGCCAGTTCAGGGTGCGGACATTGGCCGGCGTCAGGCGGACGCAGTCCGGCACCTTATCCGACCGATTCGCGTAGTCCTTGCAGGCGCAGGTGCCGGCATCGAGCAGCTTGCAGCCGACATGGGTGAAATAGATGTCCCCAGTGTCCTCATCCTCGAGCTTGTTCAGGCAGCAGCGGCCGCAGCCGTCGCAAAGGCTTTCCCACTCAGCCTCAGACATTTGCTCCAATGTCTTGGTTTTCCAGAAGAATCCCTCCTGGTTTGAAGGTCGTTTGGGAGCTGTGGTCATTGCGCCTTCAACTGGTTTCACAAGACAATCGGCCAACCCATCTAGGGCGCGCGCCGATGGCGCTGCAAGCAGCGTCGCGGACGTTCCGTAAACATGCGGGGCCAATTAGGCCTGTCGTTCAAAATCGCGAGCGTGACCATTGGTTTATGGTCCCCGCTCGGCTAGAACAACCTGCGAGTCCCCCAAAGGACGCAATTGGGCGCCTTGGGTTTGCCGCAACAGTCCCGCAAGACGTCCCGATGCCGCCCCGGCCGGGTGTTTGAACGCTTTCGAACCGAGCCTCAAGGGTTCTAGGTGCGCCAGATCATACCACCGCATTGGAAGAGCAAGGTCCGGAATTTCTTCCTGGATCTCGATGCGCGCATCGATTCCTCGCTGTTCTCCTCGGCCAAGGGCATCCGCGAGCTCTACGAGCGCTACTCCACCTTCATGGACCGCTTCTATGTCGGGCGGTGGAAGCGCTGGGTATTCATCGAACCGCTGTCGGAGGCCGCCACCCTCGGCCTCGGCGGGCTCGTGCTGCTGCTCACCCTCGCCATCCCCGCCTTCCGCGAGACGGCGGACGAGGACTGGCTGAAGAAATCCGACCTCGCGGTGACCTTCCTCGACCGGTACGGCAACCCGATCGGCAGCCGCGGCATCAAGCACAACGACTCCATCCCGCTGGAAGACTTTCCGGACGTCTTGATCAAGGCGACGCTCGCGACCGAAGACCGCCGCTTCTACGACCATTTCGGCATCGACATCGCCGGTACCGCCCGCGCCCTCGTCACCAACGCCCAGGCCGGCGGCGTCCGCCAGGGCGGCTCCTCGATCACCCAGCAACTCGCCAAGAACCTGTTCCTGAGCAACGAGCGCACCATCGAGCGCAAGATCAACGAGGCCTTCCTCGCGGTCTGGCTGGAATGGCGGCTGACCAAGAACGAGATTTTGAAGCTGTATCTGGACCGCGCCTATATGGGCGGCGGCACGTTCGGCGTCGACGGCGCGGCGCATTTCTACTTCAACAAGTCGGCGCGCGATGTGACGCTTGCGGAAGCCGCCATGCTCGCCGGCCTGTTCAAGGCCCCGACCAAATACGCGCCCCACATCAACCTGCCCGCGGCCCGCGCCCGCGCCAACGTGGTGCTCGACAACCTCGTCGATGCAGGGTTCATGACCGAGGGTCAGGTGTTCGGCGCCCGCCGCAACCCGGCCTTCGCGGTCGACCGCCGCGACGAGGCCTCGCCGAACTACTATCTCGACTACGCCTTCGACGAGATGCGCAAGCTCGTCGACACCTTCCCGAAATCCTACACCGAGCGTGTCTTCGTGGTCCGCACCGCGATCGACACCAACGTGCAGAAGGCCGCCGAAGAGGCGATCGAGAACCAGCTCCGCCAGTTCGGCCGCGACTATCACGCGACGCAGGCCGCGACCGTGGTCTCCGATCTCGACGGCGGCATCCGCGCCATGGTCGGCGGCCGCGACTATGGCGCAAGCCAGTTCAATCGCGCGACCGACGCCTATCGCCAGCCCGGCTCCTCGTTCAAGCCCTACGTCTATACGACGGCGCTGCTGAACGGCTTCACGCCGAACTCGAAAGTTGTCGACGGCCCGGTCTGCATCGGCAATTGGTGCCCGCAGAACTATGGCCACTCCTATTCCGGCTCGGTGACGCTGACGCAGGCCATCACTCGATCGATCAACGTCGTGCCGGTGAAACTGTCGATCGCCCTCGGCGGCAAGGACGGACCGAAGGCCGGCCGCGCCAAGATCGTCGAGGTCGCCCGCCGCTTCGGCATCAAGGCGCCGCTGCCCGACACGCCGTCGCTGCCGATCGGCTCCGACGAAGTGACCGTGCTCGAGCATGCGGTGGCCTATGCGACCTTCCCCAACCGCGGCAAGGCGGTGACGCCCCACTCCGTGCTGGAAGTGCGCACCGGCGCCGGCGATCTGGTCTGGCGCTGGGACCGCGACGGTCCGAAGCCACGGCAGGCCATTCCGCCGAACATCGCCGCCGACATGGCCGGCATGATGAGCCATGTCGTCAGCGAAGGCACCGCGCGCCGCGCCGCGCTCGACGGCATTCCGACCGCGGGCAAGACCGGCACCACCAATGCCTATCGCGACGCCTGGTTCGTCGGCTACACCGGCAACTTCACCTGCGCGGTCTGGTACGGCAATGACGACTACTCGCCGACCAACCGCATGACCGGCGGCTCGCTGCCGGCGCAGACCTGGCACGACATCATGGTCGCCGCCCACCAGGGCGTGGAGGTCCGCGAGATTCCCGGCATCGGCATGGGCCAGAAGCTGCCGCCGCAGCCGAAGGAGGCCAACGCGCAGGCCAGTGCGGCGCCAAAAGTGCTCGAGACCAAGCCCGGTCCGCCGCCGGTCCTGACCAAGCGCGGCGCCGACATCCTGGTGCGGGTGGAAAAGATGCTCGACGACGCCGCCAAAACCGCGACCAAGACGACGTCCGACGATACGGCAAAGCCGGCCAAGCCCGCCTCGCCGTCGAGCGCGCTCGCCTTCCCGCAGAACTATGCGGCGGAGGAGAACGCGACCTCGTCCGGCCCGCGCAAGAACTGACCTGATCCCGTGCGGCTGATCATCATCACATTGACGGCCCTCCTGCTCGCGACCGCGGTCGGTGTCGGCGCGACCTGGATGACGACGACACGCGGCACCGACATCGGCGCGCTCACCATCGGCGCATGGACCGCGCGGCCGCGCACCGGCACGGCCGACGTAGACCCCTATTCGCGCGCCACCATCGTGCGCAACGGCGAGTTGCCGATCGGCACCGGCGACGGCGTGGCGTTCACGGCGACCACCGACGACAAGAAGAAGGCGCTCGACGGCCGCTGTGACATCGTGGTCTCCGGCGTGACCCCGCCGGCGCGGTTCTGGACGCTGACGCTCTACGACCGCAAGGGCCATCTCGTCGCCAACTCGCTGCAGCGCTACGGCTTCACCAGCCAGGAGATCGTCCGGCTGTCAGACGGCTCGTTCGAGATCCACATCGCCTCGCGCTCCCGCGCGGGCAACTGGCTGCCGACCGGTGGCATCGAGCGCTATGCGTTGATGCTCCGCCTCTACGATACGCCCGTGGGCGTTGCCACACGCACCCAACGCGACGCACCGATGCCACAGATCGCAACGGTGGGCTGCCCATGATCCGGCTCGCCTTCACGATCCTTGCCGGCATCCTGCTCGGCCTCATCGTCCACCTCGTCAGCGTGCTGGCGCTGCCGCGGATTGCGACCCAGGATGCCTATTCGCGGCTGACGCCGATGACCACGGAGAACGCGGTCACGCAGCTGCCGCTCGCGGATCCCAACACCTCGCCGATGCCGTTCATGGACCCGGCCTTTGCGCTGGCGATCTGCCGCTACGACCTGTCGGGCGGCCCCTTGAAGCTGCAGGTGCCGGTGAGCCAGTCCTACACCTCGGTGTCCTTCTACACCCGCAACGAGATCGCCTATTACGCGATCAACGATCGCTCCGCCGGCAAGAAGGTGATCGAACTCGACCTGATGACGGAAGCCCAGCACAACGCGTTGCCCGAGGACGAGGAAGTCACCGCGGCCGACCGGCTGATCATCGATTCCCCGACAGCGACCGGCCTGATCGTGATGAAGGCGCTTGCGGCCGAGCCCGGCCTGATGCCGCAGGCGCAGGCTTCGCTTGCCGCCGCCACCTGCGCGCCGCAGACCGACGCGCCCGCCAAGGCCGACGCCCCGCGCGGACGACGGTGAGCGGACAGTCGCGGCCCTTATCGAAAATCTGGAAAACAACCCCATGCACAGTAGCCGCGTGCCGGAGAACGGACCTGATTTGCCCGGTTCGCAAAGGCCATGGATTGGAACGCCGTTGGCTCCAAGTCATTGGCGATCATGTTATGCGCCAACGAAATGACGACGAAAGCTGAGCTGTGCGAGGCGATGGCTGATAAGGCCACCGATCGGATGACCGCCCATACTCTGCGGGAATTGGCCGGCCAATGGCGCGCCATGGCATCTCAGCTTGATGCGCTGCAGCACGCCTCGGCCTACAGGATCATTCGAGACCGCCGGAATAGGCAAGATCGCCGTCGGTGAAGGTAGCCGAGTTGCACTACCGGATTTGCTCGGGGTTCTCGTTCACGCGGCTGTGGAACAGGCTAATGGAGATGCGAGAGCAGCTTTCTATCTGGCCAATCCCCAAGGAACCGCGCTCTACCATCTCACGGGTATGACGAAAGACTATGCGCGCTATGTCGATGGATTTGGGATCGGCTCCGCATCGCTGGCATGCGGCTTGGCAGCCGCCAAGCGACGTGCCGTCATTACGCCGGACGTCACGGAGGATCCAAGCTGGAGTGAATGGAATTGGCTGGCGAACAAGTTCGGCTACCGCGCCTGTTGGTCATTTCCCGTTGAAGCGAACGGAAGGGTTTTGGGAACTTTCGCGATGTACCACGTCGCTCCGACAGAAGCCAAGGCACGTGATCTCGAGTTTGCGTCCCTTCTCTCGCGGACTGCGGCCAAGATCATCTCAAGCCATTGATGCGCGCATCGGCCGGCGCAGGTTGAGCCGACTCAATGCCCGAAGAGCAGATAGCTGCGGTCGCCGTTCCGGCGATCCCCGGTGTCTTCGGTCCAGCCGACGGCGCGGCGATAGCTGCCCAGCGCGTCGGCCTGCTTGAGAGCAACAAGGTCGACTTGCTGACTCTCATCCGCGAAAGGCGAGACATAAAGCGCATCTTCGGGACAATAGAGTTCGCAGAGAAAACAGGTCTGGCAATCACTCTGCCGCGCGATCACCGGGACACCGTCCGTCTTGTCGAACACGTTGGTCGGGCACACGTTGACGCAGATGTCGCAGGACGTGCAGCGTTCGTTATCGATGACCTCGATCATTCCGCGGCCTCCGCAAAGGCCTCGGCATGCGGCCGGATCGCGGTCCAGACGTCGTCGAGACCGCCCGTGGTCACGTAGTGGCGCTGGCGATAATCCAGATCGGGGAAATCGTCGCGGCGATGCATGCCGCGGCTTTCCTGACGCGCGAGCGCGCTGCGATACATCCACCGCGCGGTCGCAAGCATCGCCGCGCTTTCACGTGCGCGCAGCACATCGGCCGCGCCGGCTGCATCCGCTTCCGATGCGTCGCGCCATGCGGCGTCAAGGCGCGCGAGCGCGCCATTCAGCCGCGATGCCTCGCGGAAATAGTTCAGCTCATACGGGAAGACTTCATCCTGGACGGCCTTCGCCAGCGCCGCCGGTTCGAACGGCCGCCGCGAGCGGTTGCGAAACCCGATGGTTCCCGCCGACGATAGTCTCCGCTCGGCACCACCGGCATGCCTCGCGTAGGCGGCGGCGCCCTGCCCGGCAAGAGTCCCTGACGACATCGCCCAGGCGGCGTTGTGGCTGCCGCCGCCGGTGAAGCCACCGCAGATCAATTCGCGCGTCGCCGCATCGCCCGCCGCATAGAGTCCCGGCACGCTGGTGGCGCATGTGTCGTCGACGATGCGCAGACCGCCGGTGCCGCGAACGGTGCCTTCCAGCCGCAACGTCACCGCAAAGCTTTCCCTGAACGGGTCGATACCGGTGCGGTCGAACGGCAGGAAGAAGTTCGGCTGCGACACACGCATGTGCCGCTGCACGTCCTCATCGGCCTTGTCGAGTCGGGCATAAACCGGCCCCTCAAGCAGCGCGCGGGCAATCGCCGATCGGCCGCCCTTGGATGCAGCGCCTTGAACCACGCTACCATCTTCATGGGTGAAGGTGGCCCAGCCGTAGAACAGTGTCTTGGTCACGGAGCCGAACGCCGGCGAGATTGCGTAAGGGTTGGAGAACTCCATGCTGCTGAACTCGGCACCGATTTCCGCGGCCATCAGATAGCCGTCGCCGGTCAGCACGTTCGATCCCAGGGTCTTGCTCAGGAACGCACAGCCGCCGGTTGCGATCACCACCGCCTTGGCGCGCACCGTCCAGCGATCCTGCTTTTGCCGCCGCAAGCCGCTCGCGCCGGCAACAGCACCTGACTCATCCACCAGCAATTCGAGCGCCGGGCTGTGATCGAGAATGGTGACGCCGGCCTGCTTGGTCCGTTTGCGCATCAGCCGCATATATTCGGGACCTTGCAGCGAGTTGCGCTGCGACTTGCCGTTGTCATCGACGGGATAGGGATAGCCCCAATCGGCGAGGCGATTGCTCTGCTGGTAGGTGAGATCAAGCGTGCGAGCCATCCAGCGGCGATCCTGGAGATGGCCGCCGAGCTTCTCGCGACCGGCCATGGCCGCCTCGCGTTGCGCCGGTACGGGATCGACGTACCAGACGCCGGTGCCGGCCGCAGCCGTGGCGCCCGACGTGCCGCAAAACCCCTTGTCCGCAAGCACGACGCGCGCGCCGCGCTCGGCCGCGCTCACCGCAGCCCAGGTGCCCGCGGGTCCACCGCCGAGCACCAGCACGTCGGCATCATATTCGACGGATCCGGCCGGCGCTGATCTGCGCTCGGCGCGACGGATTTGGTTGGTCATTGATGACATCCCCAGTTCGAATGATTGCAATCGGCCCGCGCGCTCATGCCGCGACGGGTGCCTTCCACCGCATGAAGCGCCGCTCCAGGGCCTCAAGGACGGCATTAAACGCCAGCCCGATGACCGTGATGCCCAAAATGCCGAAATACATCTGCGGAATCAGGAAGCTGTACTGGCTATTGATGATGAGATAGCCGAGCCCCGCCTTGGCACCGACCATTTCGGAGGCAACCAGCACCAGCATGGCCGAGGCGCTTGCGAGACGAATGCCGACGAAGATGGTCGGAAGCGCCGCCGGAAGGATCACCTTGCGAAATAGTTGCCGCGGCCTCGCGCCCATCGTCCGCGCCGACTTGATGAGAAGCGGATCGACCTGCTTCACCGCGGCGATGGTGTTGAGCAGCAGCGGCCAGGCGCAGCTATAGATCACCATGGTGATCTTCGACATCTCGCCAATACCGAGCAGCAGGATGAACACCGGCAACAACGCCAGCGGCGCAGTGTTGCGGCAGATCTCAATGAACTGGTTCAGGAGATTGCCGAGCCGGGCATACCAGCCGACGGCGAGGCCAAGGGGAACGATCAACGCGACCGAGATCAGAAACCCGCTGAGGGCGCGCAGCAAGCTCGCCGACACGTCGTCATACAGCTCGCCGCTTTGCGCGAGCTGCCAGCCGGCGGCGATCACCTCCGAGAACGGCGGCAGGAACACCGGATCGACTACCCCGGACCTCGGGGCCGCCTCCCACACCGACAACAAAATGATGAGCAGAAGGGAGCGGTGTCCGAACGCGGCGAGCCCACGCACGATCGCACGAAGCCCATTGGCGATCGGCGACGACCGATAGTCCGCGCTGGACAATGGCTTCCGACGCCCATGGGCCAACTCCAGCAGCGTCAGCGTCTCCAAACTAGACATGGGCAACCTCCTTCACCTCACGGTCGACGCGCCCCGCAATGGAAACGACGCCCAATTGTCCCTGCTGCGCCTTCTGCACCTCTTCGCGAAGCAGACTCCAGACCTCGTGCCGCACATGGCCGAACTCCGGCAGCGCACGCACGTCGTCGACCTCGCTGCGCAACGACATCGGAATGTCGATGACCTGCTTGATGCGGCCCGGGCGCGACGTCATCACCGCGACACGCTGGCCGAGCACGACGGCCTCGTCGATGCCGTGGGTGATGAAGATGATGGTCTTCCCGGTGGCGCGCCAGATCCGCAGCAGCTCGCCCTGCAGCGTCTCGCGCGTCTGCGCGTCGAGCGCGGCAAACGGCTCGTCCATCAACAGCACCTCCGGATCGTAGGCGAGGCTTCGCGCGATCGCGACGCGCTGCTTCATCCCGCCGGACAATTCGTGCGGATAACGGCTGGCAAAGCCGGACAAGCCGACCAGATCGAGGAAATGCCGCGCGATCTCGCGCCGCCGCGTGGCCTTGAGCCCTGCGATATCGAGTCCGAACTCGACATTCTCGGCGGCGGTGCGCCAGGGAAATAGCGCATATTGCTGAAACACGATGCCGCGGTCGCGGCCGGGTCCGGTGATCGGCCGTCCGTCGAGCAGGATGCGGCCGCTGGTCGGTGTCGCCAGTCCGCCGAGCAAATCGAGCAACGTCGATTTGCCGCAGCCACTCGGGCCGACCAAAGCCAGGAACTCGCCGGCGCGAACATCGAGTGTGACGTCCTCGAGTGCGGTGAAGCGGTCCGCCGGACCGCCCCCCTCGCCTCGCGTCACGAATTCCTTGCGGACGTGCTCGAAGCTGATCTTGACGGGACTGATTTTGACGTCGCTTTTGACTTGGCTCATCGCGCCTCCGCCGTCTTGCCCGGACGGAAATAATTGAACGCGTTGGTGTAGGTATCGGAGGCCTTGATCTGCCCCGGCTTGAACAGGCCGTCCTTCTCTAGCCAGTCGATCCACACCTGGATCTCGGCGTCCGAGATCAATCCACCCTTGGATGCAACGCCGGTGCTCTTCCAGTATTTGATCGGAGCGACATCCTCATTGCGCTTGCGCTCGCCAATGATGCGTTCGAACCGGGCGCGCACCTCCTCCGGAGGCGTTGTCTGCGCCCATGCGATCGCGCGCGAAATGCCCTCGATCAGCCTGCGGGATGCTTCGGGATTGTCCCTGATGAACTTGTCTCGCAGCACATAGGAGCCACCGGTGAACTGGCCGAACAGATCGGTGTCCTTGAACAGCGGGTGGATGCCGCCGCGCTCGAGCGCCTTGTCGCGCAAGATGCCGCTGAGCGTGCTCACCTCGACCTGGCCCTGGCGCAACGCCTGTTCCCCGCTCACCGGCGGGATCGCCACCAGCGTCACCTGCTTGGCCTCGCTTGCGCTCAGGCCATTGCGGGCGAGATATTCGCGAAGAACGAACTCCAGATGCGCGCCGAGCGTATTGACCGCGACCTTCTTGCCGATCAGGTCGCGCGCCGTCTTGACCGGACCATCGTCCTTCACGAAGTAGCCATTGTAGGTGTTGTCGTCGGATCCGTAGTAGCCGACCACAGCCTTGATCGGAGCTTTGGCCGCGATCAGCTTGAGGATCGCCCCGTAGAAGGCGCCGCCAATGTCGATATCGCCGGTGACCACGGCCTGGATGTCCTGCGGTCCGCTGATGGTATTGCCAACCCATTTGAGCTTCAGCGGCGCGAGATAGCCGAGGTCGTCGGCGAGCTCGATGAACGTCGCCTGCCCGGCCCAGCCTTGGTAGCGGATCTCGGTCTTCTCGAGCGGCGGCTCGGCGAAGGCCGGAGCTGCGAGGCCGAGCGTCAAGGCGCCCGCGGTCAAGAGCCGCGCCGCTCTGCGCGCGGCGAGATGCCGCGCGCGAACAAATCGAATCAGAGAATTCATGCTGGCAAATCCTGTCGATGATGCGGGATCAGGCGGCCTTCGCCGTCTGCGGTTTCGACGTCTTGATGCGCGTCACGCTGCGACGGCCATCGACGCTGAGCGGCACCTCGCCGTCGATGGTGGCCCGGCGAACAACGCGATGCTGATCGCCATAGTCATTGACCGCGTAGTGCTGGGTCGCACGATTGTCCCAGATCGCGACGTCACCGGCCTGCCAGGTCCAGCGCACGGTGTTTTCCGGCGCGGTGATATGGGACTGGAACAGATCGAACAGTTTTTGGCCGTCATATTTCGGCAGACCGACGAAACGCTGGACGAAATTGCCGAGCACAAGCGTGCGCTCGCCCGTCTCGGGGTGAACGCGCACCACCGGATGCTCGGTCTCGTAGATCGTCCCGGTAAACACCTCGTCGAAATGCTTCCGGTCCGCTTCCGTCGCACGCGTCTTCACGGCATAGTCATAGGCGTTGCTGTGGATTGCCCAGAGCTCGTCGGCAAGCTTGCGCAGCGGTTCGGGCAGGTCCAGATAGGCCGCCGCCGTGTTCGACCACACCGTATCGCCGCCATAGGGCGGGATCACCACGCCGCGCAGCACCGAGATTTTCGGATAGGCGTCGACGAAGGTGACATCCGTGTGCCACTGGTCGGCACGGCCGCCGCCGCGGCCGGAGTCCAGTTCCAGGATCGACGACGTTCCCTTGATCGCACCGACCGTCGGATGCGGAATCAGCTTTCCGAGCCTGACGGCGAAGCGCTCCTGCTCGGCGTCGTCGAGATGTCCCTGGTCGCGGAAGAAGATGACCTTGTGCTCGAGGAGAATCTGGTTGATGGCGCGAATGACGTCATCGGACAGATCGCCGGACAGCTTGACGTTCTTGATTTCGGCACCGAGCCTGGCCGCACGCTTGATGATGTCAGCACGCGGAATGAAATTGTCGATAGTGGTCGTATTGCTCATGATCGTGGCCTCTCGTTGTGAATTCTGGACAAAGCTCCGCCATGCGCCGGTCGCGCGCGCGGAGAATGATCGACGGTTTCTTGGCTTTTGGTCCCTGGGGATCGCGTCGGCGACCGGACTAGATGGTCCGTCGCGCACGGATCCCGGCGGTACAGCTCTCCGCCATCGTCTCAGCGCAGCGCGGCGCACACAAAGCCGAGATCAGCCGGGCTGCTTCGCGAACGACGAGTGGATCGGATTGCCACATGGTGAACGACCTCGCTTGGACGTTCCAGATGGTAAAAGCGATCGCGGTTCAGTCAATGAAACGAAACCAGCTTTGTTTTCTGCGGCGAGCAATGATCGCTTCGTCGGCGCTACGAGCGCGAAAAAATTGTGATGATTGCCGCCCGATTGAGCGTTTCACCCGCGCGAGTGCCGACAAATCGAGCCAATCGATCCTGCAAAACAGCTTGTTTCACTCACTTCCCTCACCCGCGCGAACGCACTCGTCTCCGATCGAGGATGAGCTCACAAGCTTCATGCTCGCCTCGCGCACAACAACGCAAATTCATTTCATCGACATCTGCGCCGGAATTGAAAAGGCCGCCGGCGCATGTCCGGCGGCCTTGCAATCCTGGTTCGCTCGGTGGCGCCCCGACTAGAGATCGATGCTCACGGCGATGTTGCGACCCTGTAGTTCCGCAATCTTCATCCCGTCAGCCATCACTTGCGCGAACTCCGCGTCCTTTGCCACGGCTTCCTGCACTTTGCCGTAGACTTCCCAATTGGCATAGCGCGTCGTCACCAGTAGCTCTCCTGCCCAGTGACCAGTGTGGAAACGGGACAGCCTGAGAAATTCGGCGCCGTGTTTCTCGAAGATTTTCTTCGCCTGCCTGACAATCCTGGTCATTTCCTCGGGCTTGTCGGTTTTGAAACGAGCAAATTGCACGATCGGCATGGGACTACCTCCATCATGATGTGAGATATCCAAGAGGCTTGTATCGAGCGGCGTTTGAGCGGCTATTCTCAATGCGATCTCGATGACCGTTTGTCTTCACCGACCGGTCATTGGTTCAGGCCTGGCAAGCGGCAACAACTCTGCCCCTTTCTCCGCCTATCCAAGGATCCCCTTCAACCCGGCATAGATCGAGCCGACCGCCGTGGCGGCGACACCGACGAGCGGACCGACGGTCTGCATGAGGTCCTGGATCAGGCGCGCCCTGCGGCGCAATTGCTCCTCGCCGACGTGCTGGCCGAGAAGGCGCGCGATCCTGAAGGCGAAGGCGTTGGGCTTGCCGCCTTGCGTCAGCACCCGCGGCAACACCTGGAAGATCACGACGCCCAAAATGTTGCCGGACAGGAAGGCGAGCAGGATGCTCGCGCCATATTCGAAGACCTCGCGCCACTCGACCCAGACTTCGGGAAGGATCGGGACGCGGTCGTGAATACCCGTCACCGTCAGCATCAACTGAATGCTGAGCGCAGCGCACAGCACACCCAGCACCAGCGCGCCGATCAGGGAGACCCGGTGCAGCGGATAGGCGATGAGGCCGAACAGGAGGGGTACAACGATCGACGCCAGGCGGAGGGGCAACGGCGAGATGTTGAAGGTGATGGTGACGAGGACGTGCGCGGTGACCAGTAGCAGCGCGGGAATGACGACATAGAGAACCGCGTGGGTCGAAAAGTACCGCACGGGGTTGGTGTAGCGCTCGAGCCTGGCGCCGACGCGGTCGAGATCACGCCTGAGCCGGTCGAGGTCGCCGACGATCTCGTCTATCTCGGCGAGCATCGGGCGCACGACGCGCAGGTCCCGCGAGCAGTGCTTGCACGCGATGGCCTCATCCTTGATGGTCTCGGCGCAGAACGGACACTCCATCGTCAGCGCGACTTCCTGCGGCTCATGATCGCCTCGATCTCCGCTCTGGCGCTCCGCAACGCGTCACGAAGCTGGTCGCGCTTGCGCAGGAGATCGTCGCGTTCGGCGATCAACGTGGCGGGAATGGCGATGTCGCGGGCGCAGGACGCGCAGACCAGCGCGCCCTCGACATTCTCCGATTGGCAATAGGGACACTTCATCGCTTCATTTCGGCGCGACTTTCAGGGTGAAGCTCACGGTGCCAGGACGGCCGTCACTGTCCTTGATGTCGACCCGAACCAGATATTCGCCCGGCGGCAATTCGGCGTCCTGCATATTGATGCCGTCGGCCTGGATGAACGGCTTGACCCGCGCGGTCAGGTCCACGTTCGGCGAGCGCAGGAAGGTCACCTTGACGGAGTCGGGATCGATCTTCGCTCCGCCGAACGACTCGAACTTCAGTTGCAGTTTGAGCGGCGAACTGGCGGCATCGCTGGGCGAGACCACTTCCACCTTCGGTCCGCGCAAAATGCCGCGCCGGTCGGCCACAACGGCGCCCTTCGGCGGCGGCAATTTGGCCTCCTCTTCCGTAATCAATTGCGTCGCCTGCGCCCTACCCGCAAGCAGGATGCCTGCCGCAACAAGCCCCAACCAGATCTTCCGCATCGTCACTTCGCTCAACCTCCTACGCTGGCCTTCAACGCGCGCCGCCATCGCCGATGATGGTGTACGGCGCCCAGAACAGCGGATGTGCGTAGGCAAATTCAGTCTTGCCTTCGCTGTTAAGATAACCCGGGCCGTCGACGAGAGCCATCATCGCCTGGCGCAGCGCCTCGCTTCGTCCGATCTTTGCATCGTCTGCCTGTCGCTTGAACAGGTCCGTCACCAATTGCCGCGCCGATTGCGAATGCACCGACCAGTTCGTGACGAGTAGCGCACGCGTGCCTGCGTAGAAGAAGGCACGGCCAAGTCCAGAGGCCGCCTCGGCGCCGGCGCCTGCTCCGGCGCCGGTGTTGCACGCCGACAGGATGACCCAGTCGGCATCGAGCTTGAGGCCGAGGATCTCCTCCATGGTCAGGAGGCCATCCCCCTCCTCGCCCGTCACCGCCGGAGACGACAAGGCCAGCGCCGGCTGGGTCAAGCCGTTGAGCTCGCCCGGCACGAGGCCGTGGGTCGCAAAGGCGAGAATCTTGAAGCCGGAGAGGTTCATGGTCTTGACCGCGCTCTCCGTCGCCTTGCTGCCGAGAAACAGGACCTTCGACGGGTCGGCCTGCAAGGCAAGCGCGATCGACTTCAGCTCGTCCGCGGTATCGGGCAGCCGGGGCAGCAGCCCGAGCTCGGCGCTATCGACGCCGTCGAGCTTCGGACTGTTGCGCCGCTTCAAGGGCACGCCGCGCGTCAAATTACCGCCGGCATCCGCAACCTGGACCTTGGCGTCGGTACCTTCCGCCTCGGCCTGCTGATCCCTGTTGAAATAGGGATCGCCGAACGCCACCAGCTCGCTGCGTCCGGGCTTGCCGGGCGGCAATTGCCGCAGCGTCCGCAACGCCGCCGCCGATGGCACCGTGGTCACCGCGTGGGTGCGCGCGAGCCATGGTACGTTGCGATAGCCGACGAACAGCGGGTCATCATCCTGCGAAACCTCCGCAGGCGCCGTCGGCAACAATGAAAGCGGCAGCAGGCCGAGCGCACCGTTGGTGACGACGATCAGGTTCTTGGCCGGCTTCCAGCCGCTTTCGACCGGCTCCAGCAGGAGCTCGTAGAGCTCATAGGCGAGCTTGAGGTCGAACGGAGGAATGTCCGAGATCATTGCCGCCTGCGGCTCGAGTGCCTCGCGCAGCTTGCGGATCTTGGTCTCGATGTCGCCGATCCTGGCCTTGACCGCGGCGAAAGCCACCGGACCCGTCTTGGGCACGGCCCAGACGAAGCTGCCGTTCTGGCCGAAATAGAACGACAGCATCGCCTCGTTGTCCGCCAGCGTCGCGCGAATTTCAGCGACGCTCGGCGGTTTGGGCGAAACCAGATCGGCGTAAGACGGAAACTTCTGCTTGATCTCCAGGCGCGCCTTGTCGCGGTCGCGGCGCAAGGTTGCGATCGAGGCCTGGATCTGCTGCACGCCCTTCTCGTCGCGATCGGCAGAGGGAATCGCAAGCACGTTGTTGAGCGTGCCGAGCTGGGCGTTGACCTGCTTGGTCAGGTCCTGCTCCTTGCGGACGAGATCGGCGAGCGCCGGGTCTTTCGCCGCCGCGCGCGCACTGGAAGCTGCCAACGCCTGCTGGACCGAGCGACCTCGGATGGCATCGGCAAGGCTGAAGGTCTCTTCGCCAACCTCGTTGCTCGTTCCCTCGGCCCGTGCGAGCAGGAGGAAATAATTCTCGACAGTCCCTTGCAGGCGCAGGCTGCGCGCAGCCACCACGGTCGTATTCTCGTCGTCAGCGTTCTCGCGCGCATTCGCCATCATGATCGGGATCGCGGCCTTGAACTCGCGGATCGCCTCCGCATCGCGGCGCGCCCGCATCAAGCCGATCGCCAGCGTCCCACGCGCCGAGGCGGCGTCGAAATGATTCTCGCCGACCCGAGCGACCTGCTTCTTCACCAATTGCTCGGCCGCAGCGATGCCCACATCGACCTGGCCGGAGGCATAGAGCGACAGGATGCGCGACGGGTTGAGCTCGAACACCTGGCGGCGCTGCGGATCCCAGTTGGCGACCGCCTTGTCGATCCGCGCATAGATCTCGTTCGCTTCAGGTGTCTTGCGCCGCAGCGCCAGCATGCCGGCAAGCTGCGAGAGCAATCCGACGGTAGCTTGCGAATCCTCGGGCACGCCGACCGTCTTGTTGATCTCGACGGCGACGCGGCCGAGCTGCTCGGCCTCCTCATACCGGCCTTCCTCGACCAGGATGCCGGCGAGGCCCATGACAAAGCGTGGCGTCACCGGATTGTATTTGCCGGTATCTTTCAGCCGTGACAGCAGCGCCCGGCGGGCATCGACCTCAGCTTCAGCCAGTCTGCCCTGCCTTGCCTTCATACGCGCCTGATTCAACACCATGCTGTCGACCACCTGCAGCAGCAGGGTCTCTGCAGGCGGGTTGTCCGACTCCAATACCGCTTTGTTACCGGCGCTCTTACGCAGCTCCGCGGCGCGATAGGCGGCCTCGGCTTCGGCAAACTGCCCCCGTGCCTCGAATATTACCCCGCGGGTAATCTCGATTTCACCCTCCCAGGTCTGGCCGAACTTTGCATAGGACGCTCGCCAACCAGGAAGCCCACTAGTGCGCGCCTCCTGAATCCCCGTCAGGCTGCGACGCAAATAGGCTTCCGCCTGCGCGATATCACCCATCTGAACGAGAATGGACGCAACCGAGCGGTTTGCGTTGAACTGATATCCTTTCGCGCCCGGCACGCTGAGCGTCTGGCGCAAGAGCTGTTGAATGATCTCCAGCGCGCGCTTGGGATCGCCTGCGAGCGCGTATTGCACCGACTGCAACTGCAACAATCGCCCCATCATGCTTGGGCTGACGGCCCCGCGGCCCACTTCCACGGCCTTGTTGGCATCGACAGTGGATTCGGCGAGACGCCCGAGCTGGGAGCGGGCATTGGCGCGGTCGAAATAGAACTGGGCGAGATCCTCGCGAGACTCCTTCCCCGTCGGTGTCGAATCCGCGTCCGCCTTCAGCTCCGCGATCAGCTTATCGTTCGGCTTTTCGCTATCGAGTATCGCGGTGATATCGGAGATGGTCCGCGGCGGTGCAATGAAGCCCTTCGGTAGTGCCGTGCCCGGCACGAGCTTGGGCGCCTCCTCCTTCGGCGCCTCCACCGCGACATTGGCGCGGCCGTTCGCCGCGTTCAAGGCGGCAATCACGCAAGCACGGACCTGTGGCTTAGCCCTGGCGCGACAGGCTTCGAGATTGGCGCCACCCGCCGGCCCGCCTCCCGCGCGCATGCAGGCCTGCACGATCGGCTTGCCGATGGTCATCCGGCAGTTCTCGATCGCCGCCTCCTGCGTCAGCGCAAAGCTTGCGCCCGTCGAGGCCAGGAGGAGAGCGGCTGGAAGCAGTTGGCGAACGCCATAAGGCAAAATGCGAATGAAATGGCTTTCGAACATGGCCGGAGCCCCTGATCGCATGTTGAAAGAATTGGTCAAAAATCGACACGTCTAACACACGCAATCTATCGATATCGGCGCTAGCCGGACAAGCACAAATCTATCCGACGAAGGTTCGAGGCTGCCCGGTTCGCTGCTGCGGCGCACCGCTGTCCGGACGGAACCGGCCCGGTTCGTCCTAGCCGCGGACGGCCACCGCGCGGCCATAGGGCGGCTGGGCAGCGACCGGGGGATTTGCAGTCTGCGCGGCGAGCTCGCCGATCAGGCGGTCGGCATCCGCCGCCATGCCGTCGGGCGCCTGAATCACCAGCCGCTCCAGCGCCCAGCGATAGGACGAGACGCGCTGCTCGAGGCACTGCTGCACCCACTGGACGATCAGCGAATTCTCCTGCATGCGCGCCACCGCATCCTCTTTCTCTCTTGGCGAGAGCTCGGAGACGCGCGCCATGCTGGCGTTGCGCTTCTTGTCGAGATCGATGACGCGGATCGCGCTGGCGAAGAACGGCTCGAACCGCGTGATGTCGTTGCGCACGTCCTCGATGAGCTGCGCATAACGCGAGGAATGCGAACGGTGCGGCTCGTCGATCAGGGTGCGGCCGTACATGGTGCGGTCGAACACGACCTTCTGCTGCCAGGGCGACGGCAACGCCTTGTAGTCGCCGAATACGCTCTTCCAGGCGGGACGCGACAGCGGCGGCTCGATCATGGGATAGGCGAGGTCGCGAAGCTGGCGCTCCTCGTCGGTGAGCTGGAATTGGGAAGCCTTGAGACCAAGGCTGCCCGTCACCTCGGCACCCAGCCAACGGTGCATGTCGTCGCTGCGCATGTCCTCGCGGGTGCGGCCGAAATCGCCGCCGCTACAGGCACCCAGCGTCGCGCCGGTCAGCGCGAGCAGCAGGGCCGATGCAAAACACCGGATCTTGTGGTGTGGGTCCGGCATTGCACGGCAGCCGGTGACTAGCGGCGCCGACGGCGGCGCCCTGGCGCAGTGCCCTCTTCCGGCCCACGACCGCCGCTGGTCCCGTCCGATTCACGCTCGATGCGGATCACGGGAAGGATCAACACCGTCCCCGTCTCTGCGAGCGGAGCGACATCCCCCGATGAGCCCAGCCGGCGACCGGCCGGAAATTCGATGATCGTCCCCATGTCAGCTCTCTTCTATTGCCGCGCGACCGAACGGTCCTCACAACATGGGTGCC